>JAZPXL010000027.1:0-9678 GCA_045543615.1 Eubacteriales bacterium | reverse complement strand
AATATGCACTATACCAGCAAGCATCGCCTTTTGGGGACAAAAGGCAGACTTGTTAGGGATAGTCCCTAAAACCCTTATGAAAGCGAGTGATGTAATGAGCAATTTTTTAATCTTTATAGCAGGCTACACCATAGGTGGTATCGTCGGTATAGTCGTGATGTGTGTGCTACAAATCAACCACGACCGAAAGGAGTTAAAGAATGAACAATCGAAACATTGAGATCAAAGTGCGTCTTAACCGCAAGGAAGCAGAAGTGTTAAACAAACGAGTGAAAAAATGCAGGCTCTCCCGTGAGGGGTATCTGCGACACCTTATCAACGGCGAGGTGCCGAGAGAAGCACCGCCCCCGGAATATTTTGAGTTTATGCGAGAACTCCACAACGTAGGAAACAACCTTAACCAAGTGGCGCAGAAAGCCCACGTGCTGAATGTCATTGCCGTAAAGCGTTATGACGAAAACTGCCGCCGTTTGGAAAAACTCATTCGTGATGTAACGGCGGCGGGCATCCTTCCTGCAAAGTGGTGGGGGTTCTATGGCAACCACCTCCATCTGGAGCGTAAAGGGTTGGCTTGGTAAATTGGTTATCTATGTAGAGAACCCCAACAAAACCACCAACCCCCAATACTACGAAAAGGCGGAGCTGACCGAGAAACAGGCACAGACCCTTTTGGATGTTATCGACTATGCCGCCGATCCGAGCAAGACCGACTCTGCGATACACGACGAGAACATCGAAACACATCAGCAGTTTGTAACGGGCATCAACTGTTTACCCACAACTGCCCGTGATGAAATGCAGGCGGTAAAAAAACGCTTCGGAAAAGAGGATGGTGTTATAGCATACCACGGGTATCAATCCTTTGCCCCCGGAGAAGCCGACCCGAAAACGGCACACGAAATCGGGATACGGCTTGCCAAAGAATTGTGGGGCGAAAAGTATCAAGTGGTGGTTGCCACTCACCTTGATAAAGAGAACCATCTGCACAACCATTTTGTAGTCAATACCGTGTCCTTTGTTGACGGCATCCGTTACCACCGCACAGGTAAGGATTACCACGATATGCAGATGGCATCGGATAACCTTTGCCGTGAGTACGGCTTGTCGGTGATCGAGAATATTCAGTACGGCAAATCCAAGCACTACGGCGAATGGAAAGCCGAGCAGGAGCAACGCCCAACGTGGCGAGGATTTATCAAGGCGGATATTGACGAAGCTATCCGTATGTCATTGACCGAAAGGCAGTTTTTCCGTCACTTGGAGGAAAAAGGCTATGAAATAAAAATGGGCAAGGACATATCGGTACGCCCCCAAGGAAAAGAGCGTTTTGTAAGGCTTATGCGAAACTTCGGTGAGGAATATTCCATTGAGAATATCCGCAGACGGATACTGTCGCAGCATATCCCCGAAAAACCTCTTGCAGAGCCGGAACGCAAATCCCGTCATTACCGTATG
Organism: Eubacteriales bacterium; assembly: GCA_045543615.1. GTDB lineage: Bacteria > Bacillota > Clostridia > Oscillospirales > CAG-272 > CAG-390. Next base: position 8,223 of record JAZPXL010000027.1, on the reverse strand, counting down.
CAAGGCAGTATGAAATCTGCCCGTAAGATTACAGGTTTTCGGGCGTTATATTTTCATTACTGTTATAAACTCGGCATCTTTCCAAAGGACAGACCGCAGAACCGAAAACGGCTCCATTTTCTCCTTCGGGAAGATCTGCTGAAACTCAATAATATTTCACAGGAAGTAAGGTTGCTTGTGCGGCACAAAATTGATACCGCCGAGCAGCTTTCTTTATATAAAAACGGATTGGAGGTGCAAATTGAAAAACTATCCGCCGAGCGTAAGGCATTGTATAAAAAGCAACGCACCGTCAAGTGCCAAAGCGACCCTAAACTTGCCGAAGCCGTGAAGAAAGAAATTGACGGCTTGACCGAGCAGTTAAAGAACCTGCGGAGAGAGGTGCATTTGTGTGATGACATTGCCGAGCGTTCCAGTGTGATAACCGAAAAACTCAAAGCCGTCCGAGAGGACGAGCAGAACCAAGGAAAGGAGAAACAGCAAAATGAACCCATCAGGCGACGCAGCTGAACAGGTAGTCCGATTAAGTCTTGAAGGTGTTGAGGTCGCTGCCAAAATTACAGGTAGCGCCGCAAAAGAGGTTGCCGCACTTTTATATGCCGCCCTCAAAAACCGAGATAAGAACAAAATCAAGGGCAAGCAAAGTCTGACCTCTATGCTCAAAAGCGGTAAGGAGCTTTCCATATTCTCCGTAAAAAACGAGGATATGAAACGCTTTGTAGCAGATGCCAAAAGGTACGGTGTTGTGTATTGCGCTCTGCGTAATACCAAGGATAACCCGTCGGGTGAATGTGAGATTATGGTACGAGCCGAGGATGCGGCGAAGATCAACCGTATTGTGGAAAACATTAAGATTGCTACCGTTACCAACGAAGAAGCAATCCGAAGCGAGGTTGAGGGCGGTATCCACGAAACTCCCACCGAGCATACTGCCCCCGAAAGAGGTGTACCGGAGCGCAGTCCCGATGACTTGCTTGTGGACGAAATGTTAGAACAGCCCAAGAAGAAACCGGAGGTAACACACCAAAACCCCCAAGCGGCGAGGACGACAAAATCCCGTCCGTCCGAGCCTTCCTCAGAACGCAGAGCGAGATCCGACGAGGGTGCAGTTAAAGCCGACCGTCCTTCCGTCCGACAGGAACTAAGGGACATTCAACGTCAGCAGCAACGGCAGGAAACGGAAGCCCGCCGCAGAGAGGAACGACCCACAAGGAGCAATTCTCAAAAACGTTCCCCTCAGCACAGGCAACCTGAGCGAAAAAAGAAACCATCTAAATCGAAAGAGAGGTAATTTATAATGGCAAACTTTGACGATATTTTGACCGCCCCTGTAGAGGAAAAGAAACATCCAAGTCCCCGCCGCCGAGCAGGAAAACGACGTATGAACTCCGATGAATGGGCGGCAAAGAAAAAGGCTGAACGTCTTGCCGCTTATGAGTTGGCGGATAAGACCACGGGCGAGATCTTCGCAGACGGAAACCGTTTTACCGAATATCTTGACCTGCAATCCCGCCTTGACCGTTATTCCGTCACCAACGTTTTGCTTGTGTTGGCTCACAACCCCAATGCAACACAGCTTCGCTCCAAAGCGAGCTGGGCGGAAGAAGGTGCATCCATCCTCCAAGATCAAAAGGCAATTCCCATCATCGAGCCGGGAGATAAATTCTACCGTGACGATGATACGAGAGGAACCTACTACAACGTGAAATGGGTCTATGACATTTCACAGACCGATGTCAAGGCGGAACCCACACCCTCCGTCCAGCGTGATGAAAGGCAGTTGCTTTCGGCGCTGATTGCAAAGCGACCCGTTCCCATCGAGCTTACGGACAACATCGAAACAGGTGCGGTATACGATGCTACTCAAAAGAAAATCTTTGTCCGCAAAGGTATGGATGCTCCCGATATTTTCCGTAGCCTTTCCCTTGCCCTTGCCCGTGCGGAAATGGCGATTGATACCCGTAATTTCAGTAAAGATAATGCGGATTTCAAAGCCTACTGTGCATCCTATATGCTCTGCCGTAAATACGGTATTGATGTCAGCGGATACGATTTCCGTGAGATGCCCGACGTAGGTAACGCCGAGCCGCAGGCTATCCGTGGCGAGCTTTCCGAAATCCGTGACGTGATGCGTACAATGTCTGCCCGTATGTATAAGGCAATGGAACAGAACAAAGTGCAAAGCCGCACCGGACAGGGGCGTGATGAACGATGATGGAGCGTGAGGAAAGACGGGTCTTATCCCTTGACCAATATCAGCACGGCGTTATCGTCAATGCCCTTAACGATAAGCGAAATGACCTTATCAAAGAGAAACGCCCCACCGATATTGTTGATGAGGTCTTGCTGAAAGCGCTTGACGCACCGAGAAAAAAGGTGCGTTGCAAGGATGAACGGTAAGACAAGTCCGTGGCTTTATCTGCTCGGTATTATCCCTGCCGTATGGTTGGGTCTGCTGATTGCTCCAGCGGTCAGCGGTGGATTGATGGAGATTGTCACACAATTTCCGATAATGATGGAAAACCCATTGAAAATAACGTGGTGCGAGGACAGCTTGAAAACTGTCCTCGTTTTCATTTTCGCTTATGCAATGGGTATCGGCATTTATATCTCCACCAAACGAACCTACCGCCGTGGTGAGGAACACGGCTCGGCTAAATGGGGCGTTGTCGAGCGTATCAACAAAAAGTACCGTGCGAAAGAGCCGAAACCCAATAAGATCTTAACGCAAAACATCCGTATTGGTCTGAACGGAAAGAAGCACCGCCGCAACCTTAACACAGTAGTCGTGGGCGGTAGCGGTGCGGGTAAAACCCGTTTCTATGCCAAGCCTTGCATTTATGAAAGCATTACCGCAGGCAAAGACGGCGAGTTTTGCTCCTTTGTCTGCCTTGACCCCAAGGGCGAATTGCTCCGTGACTCCGGCAATCTTCTCAAAGAGTGCGGTTATGAAATACGCATACTTGATCTTATCAATATGCAGAAAAGCCATTGTTATAACCCGTTTGTATATCTGCGAGACGATGACGACGTGCAGCAGCTTGTAACCAACCTGTTTAAGAGCACTACGCCGAAAGGCACACACAGCAACGACCCCTTTTGGGATCAGATGGCGGAGGTTCTGCTGAAAGCATTGGTGTTTTATCTGTTCCACGAAGCACCGCCGGAGGAACAGAACTTCCCAATGGTAATGGAAATGCTGAGAGCCGGTGACGTGCGTGAGGATGACCCGTCCTACGAGTCCCCCCTGGATATTCTGTTTCAGCGTTTGGAAATGGATAATCCCGACCACATTGCGGTGAAGTATTACAAGGACTACCGCAACGGTGCAGCAAAAACCATTAAATCCATTCAAATCACCTTGGCGGCAAGACTTGAAAAGTTTAACTTAACGTCGCTTATCGGTCTTACTTCCACCGACGAATTGGACTTGGCATCCCTCGGAGAGAAAAAGGTAGCGTTATTCGCCCTTATCTCCGACCGTGACAAATCCTACAACTTTCTTGTATCCATTCTTTACACCCAGCTTTTTCAAATGCTGTTTGATACGGCGGAAAACAAGTACGGCGGTTCGCTCCCCGTACCCGTGCATTTTTTGATGGATGAGTTTGCCAACGTGTCGCTCCCCGATGACTTTGAAAACATCCTTTCAACGATGCGTTCCCGTAACGTGTTTGTATCTATCATTTTGCAGAACATCGCACAGCTCAAAGCCCTGTTTGAAAAACAATGGGAGTCCATCTTGGGCAACTGTGACGAGTTTTTGTACCTTGGCGGTAACGAGCAGAGCACCCACAAGTACGTGTCGGAATTGCTCGGCAAGTCCACCATTGATACCAACACCTACGGCAAGTCCACGGGTCATAGCGGTAATTACAGCACTAACTATCAAAACACGGGACGAGAGCTGCTGACCCCCGATGAGGTGCGTATGCTTGATAACTCCAAAGCCTTGTTGTTTATCCGAGGAGAACGCCCCGTGATGGATGATAAATTCGATATTTTGAAGCATCCCGGCGTACACCTTACTCCCGATGGCGGCGGCAAGGTGTACGTTCACGGCACGACCGAACACGCCGTTGCCGGCATTACAAACATTGTGGTGAAAAAGAAGGACAATATCGTGTCGCAAAAATATGAAGCGACAGAACCCGTTACCCATTATGAGCTTCTTTCCAACGAAGAATTGGAAGCTATATTTTTATTAAATCAGGAGGAATAGTCTTATGAAAAAGTCTATCAAGAAAACCAATGAAACCCGTCCTCTGCCTATGGGCAAAAAGACCCGCAGAGCATTTTCCGCCTACGTCTGCCTTGTGCTGACGGTGTTTATGGTCAGTACCATGTCCGTGACCGCATTTGCGGCCACCAATGACCCGCTGACCGTAATCGACAATCTCTCAACCTTTATTTTCGGTCTTATCCGAGCCGTGGGTAGTATCCTGCTCGGTTGGGGTATTGTGCAGATCGGGATCTCCCTCAAGAGCCACGACCCTTCGCAGAGAGCAAACGGCTTTTTGACCTTGGCTGGCGGCGTTATCATCACCTTTGCCAAGGAAATCCTTGATCTTATTATTGCTTGACGTAGAGAACGGACGGGGCGGCGCTCACCGCCCCGTTCTGACTACTGAAAGGAGGAACCTAAATGAGTGATAATTGGGTCGTACAAAACCTCGAAAATGCACTCGAAACTTGGAACGAAAAATTAGCGGAAATATGGACACTTATCACACAATCACCCGAACAGTTTAAGGGCGGAACGATTTGGAACGTAGTCAAAGATATACACGGTGCAGTACAAGCAATCGGTCTTGGTCTGCTTGTGCTGTTCTTTGTTGTTGGCGTAATGAAAACCTGCGGCAGCTTTGCGGAAGTGAAAAAGCCGGAGGTTGCCCTAAAACTCTTTATCCGTTTTGCCATTGCAAAAGGCGTTGTCACCTACGGTCTGGAGCTGATGATAGCACTCTTTAATATCGTGCAGGGTCTTATTTCAAGCATTATGACCGCCGCAGGTATGGGAACGGCTACACGGACAGTATTGCCGTCCACCATTGTAACGGCAATCGAAGATTGCGGATTTTTTGAGAGTATTCCACTATGGGCGGTTACGCTGATCGGCGGTCTGTTCATTACGATTTTGTCGTTCATTATGATTCTGACCGTGTACGGTCGTTTCTTTAAGCTGTATATCTATACGGCGATTGCTCCCGTACCTCTTTCCACCTTTGCAGGTGAGCCGAGCCAACAGGTCGGCAAGTCCTTCATCAAGTCCTATGCTGCCGTTTGCCTGGAGGGTGCGGTTATCGTTCTTGCGTGTATCATCTTTTCGCTGTTTGCCGCATCACCGCCAACGGTTGACCCCAATGCTGCGGCGGTATCTATGGTGTGGAGCTATATCGGAGAGCTGATATTCAACCTGCTTGTGCTTGTAGGCACGGTGAAGATGTCCGATAGAGTTGTCCGTGAAATGATGGGTCTATAAGAGGTGCAGTATGACAAACACAGAATTATTTGCAAAGCCGATAGAAGAAATCAAGCACGACCCGTTTTTCAGAGTTGATAACTTCAAGGATGAAAAATGGTACGGCGACCTTAAAATGTTTCTTTCCATCGGGATATGTGCAACGACCAAAAGAAAGTCCGATGAAATGCAAAAAGCATTAAAGGTGTTGGGTTATTCCTCGCATACGCAGGAAAAGGACGGAAAGCTGTTCCTGCTCCCCGGTGCAGAGCGTCCCCGAACACCTCAAAGAGATCTTGAAAGATAGGAGGAATTATTTTGGAAGTTAAGATCAATAAAGAAATCCGTGAGTACACGGAGAATATGTTTTTTGGATTGTCGCTTAGACAATTCATTTTTTCAGTTGTCGCCTGCGGTGTAGCCGTGGGCATTTATTTTGGACTGCGTAACGTCCTCGGCACAGAAACGGTGTCTTGGGTGTGCATCCTCGGTGCGGCTCCCTTTGCTATTATGGGCTTTGTGAAATACCACGGTATGACGGCGGAGCAGTTTGCGTGGGCGTGGATAAAGTCAGAACTTTTACTGCCCAAGCGGTTAGTATTTCGTCCCACAAATTTCTATTACGAGTCCCTGCAGGAGCAGTACGCAGTTAAGGAAAAGGAGGTATTGAAAGGCAATGATTAAAGCCTTGCAAAACATTATGAAGCAAGACAAGGAGAAATTCAAAGTGCCGAAGGGTGTCCAGGATGCCATTCCGGTACGCACCATTTGGAAAAACGGCATTTTCCTTGTCGGTAATAACAAGTACAGCAAAACCTTTCAGTTTACCGATATAAACTACGGCACGGCAAGCGACGAGGACAAGAAAACAATGTTTCTTGCTTATAGCGAGCTGCTTAATTCCTTTGACAGCAATGCTACCACCAAGATTACCATTGTGACCCGTAAACTGAACCGCCGTGACTTTGAAAGGAACATCTTAATTCCCGAAAAGAAAGACGGTCTTGACCGTCTGCGCCGTGAGTATAACGATATGCTGATGGATATTGCATCGGGATCTTCCTGTATGATACGGGATATGTATATCACCGTATCGGCGGTGCGAAAGAGCTATGAGGATGCAAAGAATTACTTTGCCCGTGTCGGCTCGGAAATGTCTATGCACCTGTCCCGCCTTGGTTCCCGTTGCAAAGAACTTGATGCAGATGACCGCCTGCGTATTCTCCACGGCTTTTACCGTCACGGCGAAGAAGCGGACTATTGCTTTGATCTTCAGCAGAGTATGAAAAAGGGTCATAGCTTTAAGGATTATATCTGTCCCGACAGTATGGAATTTGAAAGCGACCATTTCAAGGTCGGTGAACGCTATGGGCGTGTAATGTACCTTAAAGATTATGCGTCCTTTATCAAGGACGATTTTATCTCCGAACTGTGCAGTATCGACCGTCCTATCATTATGTCGGTGGATGTGATACCCGTTCCCACCGATGAAGCGGTGCGTGAGGGCGAAAGCCGCCTTTTAGGTGTAGAGCGTAACGTGGTGGACTTTCTGCGAAAGCAGCAGAACAATAACAATTTCTCCGGCACAATTCCGTATGATCTTGAAAAGCAACGTGCGGAAATCAAGGAGTTTTTGGATGACCTTACGAGCCGTGACCAGCGTATGATGTTTGCCAATCTGACCTACGTTCACACGGCAGATACCAAGGAGCAGCTTGACAGTGATACCGAAAACGTGCAGACTTTCGCCCGTCAGCGTATGTGCCAAATGGCAACGCTGAAATTCCAACAGCTTGACGGACTCAACACAGCTTTGCCTATCGGTGTACGCAAGATCGACGCTATGCGAACCCTAACCACCGAAAGCTTGGCGGTGCTGATGCCATTCCGTGTGCAGGAAATTATGGACGCAGGCGGTATCTTCTACGGTGTCAATGCTATCTCCGGTAATCTTATTCTTTGCAATAAATCCAATCTTCTCAATCAATCGGCATTTATCCTCGGCGTTCCCGGTAGTGGTAAATCTTTCTCGGTAAAAGAATTGATTGTCTTTATTGCACTTGCTACGGGTGACGATATTTTGGTCTGCGACCCCGAAGGTGAATATCAGAACTTGATGCGTGTGCTCGGTGCTGAGATTATTAAGATCTCCGCAGGCAGTCCCCATCATATCAATGCTATGGATATGGTGGAGGGATACGGCGACGGCAGTAATCCCGTTATCGACAAGTCGGAATTTGTGCTATCGCTCTTTGAACAGCTTGACCCAAGGGGTATTGATCCGCACGAAAAGTCCATTATCGACCGTTGCGTGGATGCGGTGTACCGTGAATATAAAAAAGGCGGTGCGGTGCCTACGCTCCGAGTGCTGCGTAAAAAGCTCTTGGCACAGCCGGAGGAAGAAGCACAGCGCCTTGCCCTTTCATTGGAGCTGTTTACTTCGGGCAGCTTGAACGCCTTTGCCCACGAAACCAACGTTGACACGCAAAATCGTATGGTCGTTTACGACATTCACGATTTAGGCCGTCAGCTTAAAACAATGGGTCTGCTCGTTATCACAGATGCAATGCTTAACCGTGTTACCGAGAACTGGCGCAAAGGAAAACGCACCCACGTTATTGTGGATGAGTTTCATGTGGTGTTTGAAAATGAACATTCCGCAGAGTTTTTCTCATCTGCTTGGCGTCGTTTCCGTAAGCGTAACGCATACCCGCCCGCCATCACGCAGAACGTGGAATATTTGCTGGACTCCGTTGAGGCAA
>JAZPXL010000026.1:0-32063 GCA_045543615.1 Eubacteriales bacterium | reverse complement strand
TGACCGACTTTCCTCGCACTTTTATATGCTTGTACTTCTCGTCTGTTGTTCAATTTTCAATGACCTCGCTGTCTCTTCGCGACAGCTTTGTTATTATACTACTTTCCCTTAATTTTGTCAATACCTTTTTTCAACTTTTTTTGGTTTTTTCTTCACTTTGTCAGGTTTGTCAATTAATCGGCGTTTATAAACCTCTTCTTTTGTTATTTTTAAACAAAGCGAGATTTTTCTCTTGATTTATATGTATGTTTATAGTATAATATAAAATGGATTTATATTTAAGTCCTTGCATATTACGCAAAGGAGGGGTAACGGTTTTGATTCAGAAGAGAATTCTCACGGTAAGTTCAGCCAATATGGATTTTGTTATGAACATAAACGCCGTACCGAAATCGGGTGAGACGCTTTGCGACAGCGGCAGATATGTTTTTCTGCCGGGTGGCAAGGGAGCTAATTCGGCCGTAGCCATTCGACGTCTTGGTGGTGACAGCGTTCTTTGTGCTCGTCTTGGTCGGGATGCCAACGGAGCAATTCTCCGAAGCATTTACACGCAAGAAAAGCTTGACACTCGCTTCCTATATATTGATACCGAGGCTGCGACGGGGCTTGCCGCCATTATGGTTGAGCCTGACGGACAAAATCGCATCATCATTTTCCCCGGAGCCAATGCAAATCTAAACGAGAAGGATGTTGACGGAGCGATGATATGCCGTCCTGACGGACTTCTTATGCAGCTTGAGATACCTGCCCAAACCGTTCTTCACGCAGCGTGGAGGGCTTATGAGAAGGAGATACCCATCTTTCTTGATGCAGGGCCTGCAAGTCCGGATTTTCCTCTACGGGAGCTGCCGCCTCTTTTGGTATTCTCGCCAAACGAGACTGAAACTCTTGCGTACACGGGAATTAATCCCACCAACCCGGATATGTGTCTGCGTGCTTGTATGGAGCTTACACGGATAGTCAGGGCTAAATATTATGTTCTCAAGCTCGGTGCGCGTGGTTGTTACATATATGATGGAAAGTACTATCATTGTCTGCCTGCCTACGGCATAGGAGCTGTTGATACCACAGCGGCGGGGGATTGCTTTACTGCGGCACTCACGCTTGAATATCTGCGCTCGGGTGACATTGTGAGGGCTGGGCGATACGCCAATGTAGTCGGAGCACTTGCCGTCAGCAAGTCGGGTGCGCTTCCGTCAATCCCCACCGATGCGCAGGTACAGCGTTTCATAATTGACAAGGTCATCACGCTTTAAAATACGAAATCAAAAAATACTATATATTATAATGAAAGAAAAACGGACCATTATCCGCAGGAGAGAAAAAATGACAGACAATGCAAACATTTGCCGACTCATCTCGGCACTTCTTGACCACGCACAGTCACGTTCTATGATTGAAGAGAGCGATCGCTCGTTCTGCGCAAACGCTCTTTGCCACGAGATGGGTATTATTGAATTTACAGACGGCGCAGGAGAGTGTACTTCTCTCGCTCTTCACGAAATTCTCGATGCTCTTTGCGCTATCGCAGTAGAGAGAGGCATCATCGACGAGGGCATTTCTGCTCACGACAGATTTGACACTCTTCTTATGGGTATTCTTATGCCCCGTCCGAGTGAGGTCAACACTCGTTTCTTTGAGCTTTACAAGACCTCGCCCCGTGCGGCAAGTGATTATTTCTACTCCCTTTGCATTGACTCCAACTATATCAGAGCCGATCGCATAGCAAAGGATCGCCGTTGGAGCGTTTCCTCGCCCTATGGGGAAATTGACATCTCCATCAATCTCTCAAAGCCCGAGAAGGATCCCCGTGATATTGCTGCGGCAAAGAATGCGCCCCAATCGGGATATCCCAAATGTCTGCTCTGCACCGAGAACGTCGGCTTTGCGGGCACCGTTACCGCACCTGCTCGGCAGAATCTCCGTCAGATTCCCCTCTCTCTTGCAGGCGACAGCTGGAGACTTCAGTATTCTCCCTATGTTTATTACAACGAGCACTGCATCGCCCTCTCCGAAGAGCACACTCCTATGAAGATATGCCGCAACACCTTTGCCCGTCAGCTCGATTTTGTAACGATGCTTCCTCACTATTTCATCGGTTCAAACGCTGACCTGCCCATCGTTGGTGGTTCTATTCTCGCTCACGATCATATGCAGGGTGGATGCTACGAATTTGCGATGGAAAGGGCAGCTATCTCCGTTCCCTTCAGGATTGAGGGCTATGACGAAATTGAGGCAGGTATTGTCAACTGGCCTATGTCAGTCATCCGTCTGCGCTCGTCCTCCAAGGAGGCTCTTGTGGATTGTGCCGAATTCATTCGCACAAAGTGGGCAGGCTACACGGATGCTGACGCCAACGTGTTTGCATATACCGATTCCACTCCCCACAACGCCATCACTCCCATCGCAAGACGCAGGGGTGATGATTACGAGCTTGACCTCGTTCTTCGCAACAATCTCACAACTGACGAGTATCCTATGGGTGTTTACCATCCCCACGAGGACAAGCACAATATCAAAAAGGAAAATATCGGTCTTATTGAAGTTATGGGACTTGCAGTTCTTCCTGCAAGACTCTGCTCCGAGATGGATCGACTTGGCAAGCTTATCCTTGAGGGTGGGGATATTGCCGCTGACGAGGTCTGTGCAAAGCACGCCGAGTGGTTTGCCTCATTTGCTGACAAATATACCTTTACCTCAGAGAACGTTGATTCCATTCTCTGCGAGGAGATCGGTCGCACCTTTGTCGGTGTTCTTGAGGATGCCGGCGTTTACAAGCTGACAGAGGAAGGACGTGCCGCATTTATGCGCTTTGTCTGTGCAATAGGTGGTCACACCGTTTAAACCTTTTCGCAGAACACACCAAGTCCTTATTGAAAGGTAAACAAAATGATAAAATTTCTTCACATAGGTGATGTTCATCTCGACTCCCCGTTTTCGGGAGTGGATGTTATGACATCCGACAACCTCAAGCGAGGGCTGAGAGAGCTGTTTGTCAGGATTATCAAGTCCTCCACAGACTGCGACTTTGTGCTAATCCCCGGTGACCTTTTTGACTGTGGGTATGTCACTCCCGACACGCTTTCTTCTGTTCGGGATGCGTTTGCTGAGTTTGGCAAGCCTGTAATTATTGCTCCCGGCAACCACGATCCGTACACCTCGGGTAGCGTCTGGACATCCACCGCCTGGTCCGACAACGTCCTTATTTTCAAGGACGAGACGCTCTCAAGCTTCGCGTTCGAGGTTGATTCTACGCCTGTCGTTGTTTACGGCTGGGCGTTTACATCGGACAGGCTTGACCACTCGCCTCTCCCGAGTGGTCTTTCATCCACTCTTGACCGTGGCGCAATAAACCTTATCTGCGCACACGCAGACACCTCCTCGGCTATTTCAAAATACGCACCCACGCCCCTCTCGCTCTTTGCTTCAAGCGAATGCTACTATGCGGCTCTTGCGCATATTCACAACGCTCCAGAGGTGCAGACCGTGGGTCTTACCACCGTCGCATATTCATCATTCCCCGAGGGACGCTCCTTTGACGAGCAGGGTGACGGCTCGGTTCTCTATGTTACTGTTGAAGAGGGTCGCACTCCCACGGTGGAGAGGCGCATCACATCCTCTCACAAATATCTCGTCTCACATCTCGATGTTACGGGTGCTGACAGCGACGCCTCCGTTGCCACTCTCATAGCAGAGCACATCGCCCGTGAGGGCTTTGACAAGACCGTTTCGCTCAAGGTTTATATTGAGGGCAGTATCACGCCGAGCTACAAGCCGTCGGTGTCGGAGATTGCGCTTTTAGTGCCTATGAAGGCCGAGGCCTTGGGTGCTTCTGTCTGCTCGCTTGTTATTCGTGACAAGACAAGTGCAGTTTTCGGTGCTGAGCATCTTGCGTCCGATCTCTCCATCCGTGGCGAGCTTTATCGCACGCTTCTTCCGAAGCTATCATCAGCCGACGAGCGTGAGCGTGCCCTGGCAAATGAGGCGTTGCGCATAGGTCTGCTTGCCCTTGACGGCAAGTCCTTTACATAAGACGGGAGGCGCAAATGAAGTTTAATAAGATTTATATTAGATCATTCGGCAAGCTGCACGATATTTCTTTTTCCCTTGGAGACGGCATCAACGTCTTTGAGGGTGAAAATGAGTCGGGCAAGAGCACATTGCTTGCTTTTATCCGATTTGCGTTCTATGGTCTTCCCTCAAGGAGAAGCGAGGAGGGCGTGCTTGAGCACGAAAGAGCTCTCTCTTGGGATAGTGGCGTTGCCGACGGATATATTGAATTTACAACGCCCGACGGCTCTTATCGCATTGAGAGGCGTGCCGTTGTAAGCGAGCGTGGCGAGGGCTGTGTTGAGAGGATGTCGGTGACGGATCTATCGACTCACAGCATAATAAAAAATATCAAGGACGCAGGCGAGCACTTCTTCGGTGTTCCTCTCTCCGTCTTTGACAGTACGTCTGCGGTTCGTCAGCAAGCTCTCGCAGGCATAAACGGCACTGATATTTCAACCTCCCTTGAAAATATGCTTTTCTCGGGTGATGAAAGCACGAACACCACAAGGGCTATTGACAAGCTTACCAAAGCAAAGCGCGCTCTTCGTCCTCTGCGAGGCTCGGGTGGCACGATAAACGAGCTTTTGGCGCAGAGAAACGAGCTTCGACGCAGGCTTGAAGAAGCCAAGGAAGCCTACAAGAATGTAATAATGTTCCGTGGGCGTGCCGAAAGAGGTGCTACACTTTGCGCTGAGCTGAGAGAAAAGCTCAATGTTGCTGAAGACAGGCTTCGTGCGTTCGAGACGATACAGACGCTCAAGCGTTTTGATATGCTTCACGCAGGTGAGGCAAAGGTTGCCTCTCTTGAAGCTGAGCTTAGCAAGCTTGTTTTGGAGAGTGGATATGACGGAAAGCTTCCTGACCGTAAATACGTTGACCTGCTCGACTCCATTTCCCGTCGTCTCTCTGTTGCAGAGAGCGAGGTAGCACGGGCTCGTGGCGAGCTTGCAGGCACAAGAAGTGCGCAGATCGGCGACACCAATCTTGCCGCAAGAGCTGACGATATTGACGAGGCAGGCGATGGAGAGGCTATTGCTGACAAATATGCAAAAATGCGAAAGAACGCAACCGCCAAGACGGTTTGGGGCGTACTTCTTATAGTTTTTGGCGTGCTCATTATGTCGGCGGCACTTACCGTTTATTTCGCCCGTCTTCTGCCATTTGTTACGATGCCGATGGCGTCGGGCGTAACTGTCGGTGGATTTTTGCTCTTCGTGCTTGGTATTGCGCTTATTCCATCGGGTGCAAGAGGCCGCAGACGTGCGCTGTCCTATCTCTTTGAGCTTGGACTTGAAGCTGAGGGGGCTGTAACGAGAGCCGTCATTATCTCTCACGCAAACGCCTGCATTGAGGCAAGGCGTCAGATAAACGAGTTTGCCTCTCTCATAGGCTCACTTGAACAAGAGTACCAAAAGAAGCTCGATGCTGTTTCAGAGATAAGAGCTGAGGCACTCTCGGCTCTTGCTGAATTTGGTCGCACCTGTGCAGAGGATGATCTTGCAGAGTCTTTGGCAGAGGCGGCAGAGGCGGCGTCAAGAACTGCAAAGATACACGAAAAGCTTGTTGAGGATATTGAAAAATACAGAAACTCCGTTAGAGAATCTGCCGCAAGGCTTGAGGGCGAGAACGAAGCATCTCTTCGTGCGCACTTAAGTCCCTCGGCAGTAGAGATGCTTGCGGCGGCGAACTTTACAGCTCTCAAAACAGAACGTGACGAATACGCAGCAAGGCTTGCGTCTGCGCAGGAGAGACGAATTGATGCCGAAAAGAATCTTGAGGTAGCCGAGCGCACATCCGAAAATCCTGCACATCTCGCCTCGATGCTTGAAGAGGTTGAATCTCGCCTTGCCGATGCTGAGGCACGGCACGATGCGATAGCTCTCGCCATTGAGTCGATAACGAGCGCAAGCGAAACTCTCAGGGGCAACATCACCCCAAGGCTTCGTGCAGAGGCGTCATCTCTTCTCTCGTCAATGACGGGGGGAAGATACAGCGATTTCGGAATTGACGGCGATTATTCGATATCCCTTATGACAGAGAGTGGCACGAGAGGTATCTCCGCTCTCTCCTCGGGAACACGGGACGCTGCATATTTTGCTCTGCGTACCTCTCTTTGCAAAATGATGTATCGTAAGGATATGCCACCTATGATGCTTGACGAGGCTTTGGTACAGCTTGACGATGGCAGAGCAACAAATCTGCTCTCGCTTCTCGTAGAAATGTCCGGGGAGTCGCAGATAATGATATTCACCTGCCACAACAGAGAGAAAAAAATTCTCACCTCTCTCGGCGCAGAGCACACGCTCTTTACGCTTGTGCGAGACGGAAAAGAATAAATTACAAAAAACAAAGCCTTTCCGTATGGAAAGGCTTTGTTTTCTATTGTTTTATATCGTTTTATATCGTTTTTTATTTTGCTTCGTCTTCAATCTCGATATAAGCCTTACGGCTGAGTATTGCCTTGAAGATTGCGGGGGCGAATTTTGCTCTGCGGTCGTATGTATAAAGGCCGTTTACTTCCTGCTCAACGTCTGTGAGCTGAGTATAGCAAAGTCCACCCATACCGGGACAATCAAATGCGACATTTGCAAGTCCACGGAAGCGTTCAATGAACTCCTCCTCGCTCTTGGGAGCGTCGCCGTAGCCCCATCCGCTCTCCTCGTCAGACCATCTGATTCCACCGTATTCGCTGAGGAAGGTTGAACGGTAGCCGAACATACTTCTCGACTTACCAACTGTGATCTCGCCTCTTGCCATCTTCTGATATCTCTCACCGAGAATTTCAGGGTTCTGCTCGTAATCGTGTGTATCGAGAATATCGGATATGCCCGGAACGTGTGTCCAACCCGATGAATCAATAAATGCTCTTGTGGGGTCGTATGCTCTTGTTACAAGCGCAACTGCACGAACTGCGTCGGGATCCTGATCCTTCTGTGTTTCATTGAGAGGACACCAACCAATAATTGCAGGATGGTTGAAGTCACGCTCAAGGCACTCCATCCATTCGGGAATGAAGTTTGCCCAAGCCTCGCTTCTGGAAATATCCATACCCCAGTTGCCGTGCTCGCCCCATACGATGTAGCCCTTCTTATCACAATGATAGAGGAATACAGGCTCAAATATCTTCTGGTGCAGACGTGCGCCCTCAAAGCCGCAAGCAAGGCTTCTGTCGATATCGGCAATAAGCTCGTCCTCGCTCGGAGCTGTCAGGATACCCGTGGGGTAGAAGCCCTGGTCAAGAACTGTGCGCTGGAAGATGCGCTTGCCGTTGAGAATTACAATTCCGTTCTCAACGCTTACAGAACGCATACCGAAGTAGCTCTTTACGCTGTCTGCGTCCATAGTGAGCACAAGGTCATAAAGTCTGCCGGCTCCGATTTCCCAGAGATTGAGCTCGGAGAGCGCAATAGTGATGCTTGCAACGCCACCACTTACCTTTGCGCTTCCAACACCTGTTGCTCTGCCCTCATAGGAAGTCTCTGCTGTTACGGTCTTGCCCTCTGCGTTCTTTGCTGTAATTACAAGTGTAATTGTCGAGTCATTGATATTGGGGTATACTCTAAAGCACTTGATGTAGGATGCAGGAACTTTTTCAAGCCATACTGTCTGCCAGATACCTGTTGTACGTGTATAAGAACAGGCGTAGGAATAATACTTATCGGACTGCTTACCACCTGCCTGATTGCCTGTACGGATGTGGTCATCTGCACAGATCGTGATAATATTCTCACCACCTACAAGTGCATCTGTAATGTCAGCATCAAAGGAGATAAAGCCACCGACGTGAACCTTTACGCTCTTGCCGTTTACCCAGATCTCAGTCTTCCAATCGCACGCACCGATGTGCAGAAGGAAGCGGGACTTGCCGTCAAGCTCGGAGGGATCAACCTCGATTGTGCGACGGTACCATACGCTGTCGCAGAAATCAGTATGTCCGAGTCCTGAGAGAACGCTCTCTCTGCAGAACGGAACTGTTATTTTCTGATCAAAAAGCTCTGCGGGTGCGTCTGCCTTCTGCAGACCTCTTTCTCTGCCGCTTGAGCCGAAATCCTCGCAGAACGCCCACTCGCCGTTGAGATTTGTCCAGCTCGGACGATAAAAGTCGGGACGGGGATGTTCGGGTCTTGGAATATTTTTCATATCTGATACCTCGTTTCAGTATTTTTGCTTTCTCTTAATGATAGCAAAAAAACGCTCATTTGTAAAGTGCTTTTTCAAAAAAACCAAAAAAACTTTCCTCGCCGTGATTGACAGCACAAGCTTTCTGCTGATATAATAATATCAGTCCTACAAAAACGGACGAATACGTACAAACGGAGACTATAAAAATGCAGCTTGTTTTGCTGACGGCTCTTGGCGTTGGTGGTGCAACCGTCGTCGGAGCAATTCTCGGCTTTATATTCAAAAAAATCTCACATCGCTTCAGCGATATCGTTCTGTCCTTTGCAGCAGGTGTTATGCTTGCCGCCGCAGTTCTCGGTCTGATTATTCCGTCAGTTGAACACGGTGGTGGGGTTGCAGGTCTGCCTATAACAGTTATCGGCATTTTTGCAGGCGCAGTGCTTGTCAATCTGCTTGACCGTCTCGTTCCCCATCTGCACAAGCTCAGCGGCATTGATCCCGAAACGCATCCCGAGGGCAACTCAAAGCTCAACAGCGTTATGCTCTTCGTGCTTGCCATCGCAATTCACAATCTCCCCGAGGGACTTGCCGCAGGCGTTGGCTTTGGTACGGGCGACGTCAGCGACGGACTTATCATATCTGCCGGCATCGCACTTCAAAACATACCCGAGGGTATGGTAATCATCGGCCCTATGCTTGCTTCGGGCATAAGTGCTCGCCGAACATTTCTCATAGCCGCCGCTACGGGACTTATTGAGGTTTTAGGCACGCTTCTCGGCTATCTTGCTGTGTCCGTATCAACTGCAGTTCTGCCATTTGCGCTTGCATTTGCAGGAGGAACTATGCTCTACGTCATCAGCGACGAGATGATTCCCGAAACTCACGCCCACGGCGCAGAACGGGGCGCAACCTACGCTCTGCTTATCGGCTTCTGTCTGATGCTTGTGATGGACGTGGCTTTGGGTTGACGGATTTAAAAAATATCCTAATGAAAAAACCGCGCGGTTGGCTCAAGGGTGAGCTCCGCACGGTTTTTTGCATAGGTTATTTAAAAAGCTTGTGGATGTACTCGATCTGCTTATTCACAGAATCAAGTGCAGGGCCACCCTCGCTTGTACGGCGAGACAAGCATTTTTCAAGGTCAATGGCGTCATAAACGTCCTCGTCGATGATCTCCGAATAACCGCGATAAACGTCAAGTGGCAAAGTCTCAAGCACAAGTCCTTGTCTTATGCACTCTGCGACTATCTGTCCTGAGATCTTATAGGCTGTTCTAAACGGAAGCCCACGTCCTACAAGGTAATCTGCAAGGTCGGTTGCACCTATAAAGCCACCCTGTGCCGCAGCTTTCATATTCTGCGTCTTTGCCGTCATCGTAGCCGTCATCGGCACGCATATATCAAGACAGAGCTTTACTGTGTCAAGTGCGTCAAACACAGCCTCCTTGTCCTCCTGCATATCCTTATTATACGCAAGGGGGAGTCCCTTCATCGTTGTAAGCAACGCCATAAGGTCGCCGTTTACTCTGCCCGTCTTTCCACGCACAAGCTCGGCCATATCGGGATTCTTCTTCTGTGGCATAATTGACGAGCCTGTTGTATATGCATCGTCAAGCTCCACAAAGCCAAATTCCCAGCTTGACCAAAGCACAAGCTCCTCGGCATATCTCGACAGATGCGTCATAAGAATTGAGCAATTTGCGAGAAATTCAAGGCAGAAGTCACGGTCGGATACACCGTCTATGCTGTTGAGGCTGATCTCGCTCATACCAAGCTTCTCTGCCTCAAAATATCTGTCTGTGCTGTATGTCGTTCCTGCAAGTGCGCAAGAGCCGATGGGGGAGACGAGTGTGCGCTTTTTTGAGTCGCCAAATCTTCGGTAATCACGGGTAAGCATCATAGCATACGCAAGCAGGTGGTGCGCAAAGCTTATCGGCTGTGCTCTCTGCAGATGCGTATAGCCCGGCATTATCGCAGTTTTGTATTCTGCCGCCTTGTCTGCTAAAGCAAGCGCAAGCGCGCCTATCTTTTCCATTACGCACTCACTCTCTTTTGCAAGATAGAGGCGCATATCAAGTGCCACCTGATCGTTACGGCTTCTTGCCGTATGCAGCTTTTTGCCGACCTCGCCCACTCTCTCTGTAAGCACGCTCTCGACAAACATATGGATGTCCTCTGCCGTCATATCTATTTTGAGCGCACCACGCTCGATGTCATCAAGAATACCTCCAAGTCCTTCAATAAGAATCTCGGCTTCGGACGGTGTTATTATTCCACACTTTCCAAGCATAGCTGCGTGTGCAATACTGCCCTCGATATCCTCTTTGTACATACGGCTGTCCACCGCTATTGAAGAATTGAACATATCAGCCAAAGTGTCCGTATTGGCCGACGTTCTTCCCTCCCACATCTTAGCCATAGAAATTTCCTTTCATCCACCACTCACCCGTGGGGGTGGATTTTTTTGTTTGAGCTTACTTAGCTCCGTTTGCCTTATCAACTATTGCCTTTACCGTGATGGGAAGACCGTAGAGATTGATAAAGCCTGCGGCGTCGCTCTGATCGTAATCAGACTCGCCAAAGGTTGCGATCTGCTCGCTGTAAAGCGAATAGTCGCTCCAAACGCCTGCGTTGATCATATTGCCCTTATAGAGCTTGAGTCTTACCTTACCTGTGACTGTCTCCTGTGTCTTATCTACAAACGCAGAGAGAGCCTCACGCAGAGGTGTGAACCACTGTCCGTTATATACAAGCTCACCAAAGGTTATAGCGAGCTTCTGCTTTTCGTGGAGTGTGTACTTATCAAGGCAGATGCTCTCAAGCACGCTGTGCGCCTTGTAAAGAATTGCTCCACCGGGAGTTTCGTATACGCCACGGCATTTCATACCGACAAGTCTGTTTTCAACAATGTCAAGCAGACCGATACCGTTCTCGCCACCGATCTTGTTGAGAGCAAGAATGATGTCCTTTGCGCTCATCTGTACACCATCGAGAGCTGTGGGGATACCCTGTACAAAGTCAAGCTCGATATATGTGGGCTTGTCGGGTGCAAGCAGAGGTGACTGTGCCATCTCAAGAAAACCGGGCTTTTCATACTGAGGCTCGTTACCTGTATCCTCAAGATCAAGTCCCTCGTGGGAAAGATGCCACAGGTTCTTGTCCTTTGAATAGTTTGTCTCACGGCTGATCTTCAGCGGAATACCGTGTGCCTCTGCGTATTCGATCTCTTCCTCACGGGATTTGATGCTCCACTCTCTCCAAGGAGCAATTATCGGCATATCGGGTGCAAAATGCTTGATAGCAAGCTCAAAACGAACCTGGTCATTACCCTTACCGGTACAGCCGTGGCAAATAGCGTCACAGCCCTCAGCAAGTGCAACCTCAACAAGTCCCTTAGCTATACAGGGACGAGCGTGCGATGTGCCGAGCAGATATTCTTCGTAAATCGCACCCGCCTTCATTGTGGGGATGATATAATTGTCAACATACTCGTCGCAAAGGTCGAGAACGTAGAGCTTGGACGCTCCCGTTGCAATAGCCTTTTCCTCAAGTCCCTCAAGCTCGTCAGCCTGACCGACGTTGCCCGATACTGCAATAACCTCGCAGTTGTTGTAGTTTTCTTTGAGCCACGGAATAATTATTGATGTATCAAGTCCTCCTGAATACGCAAGAGCTACTTTTTTAATTTTGGATTTGTCAAGAACCTTCATTTCAAAATCTCCTTATTATGCATAAATATGCAGAATTTCTTTCAATATGTGCATATTATACACCATTCATTTGTATATGTCAATAGTCAAAATGAATAAAAGCTGATAATTTTTTAAGTTTCTATCATAAATAATCACCATTAAATATACCGTTTGCTGTTTTTGTGGTATTGATTTTATATAAAAACTATGGTATAATATATAAAAATGATGCAAAATGGAGCTATTTATGAGCAACAGAGGATATTTTATTGTATTTGAGGGATGTGACGGTTGTGGAAAGACAACGCAGACCGAGCTTCTCCGTGCCGCGATCGCCCGAGCAACAGCTAAAAACTGTATCTACGAGAGAGAGCCCGATCTGCGCAATATCGCAGGTGCGATAATTCGTTCAGCTCTTCACGGTGGGGTCAAGGTGCTTCCCGAAAGTATGGCATATCTGCACGTTGCAGACCGACTTGAGCATATTGATTTTATGCTTCCTATATTAAATGAGGGAACAAGCGTGGTCTGCGACAGGTATTATCTCTCAAATATGGCGTATAACTCGACGTCCCGTATTTCTATGGAGCAGGTATATGAGCTCAATCGCCCCTGCTTTGAGTCGCTTCGTCCCGACCTTTTCGTCTTCCTTGATGTACCGCCTGAGGTTACAAAGCAGAGACGCACAAGCGAGAGAGCCGACAGCGAGATCTACGATGCTGATGAAAAGCAAGTGCGCATTCGTCAAAATTATCTTGACGCAATAGAATTCCTGCGCACTCAGGGTGAGAAGATCGTTGTAATTGATGCAACTCGCTCTATTGAAGAGGTTGCAGAGGATATTCGCACCTCCGTGTTCTCCATTCTCGGAATTGAGGCATAAAACAGTATGGAAATTTATTCTTATTCACCAAAGAGTGGAGACAGCAAAACAAAGCTTCTTGTCTTCTCTCTGCTCTCGCTTTCTCTTGCGATAGTAATAATCGGTGGCTTGCTTCCCGTATACAAGGGCGTGCTTCAGGCTGCCGGATTTGTTGTCGCAATAGTCTCTGTTATGCTTTGTGCTCGCTTTATTATGACAAGCTATACTTATATTGTTGAGGATAGAGATAGCGATGGGTATTGTGATTTTGTAATAAAGGAAACCCGTGGTGGACGCTCCAGAACCGTCTGTCGCATCGAAATTGGTGGCTCTACTCTCTTTTTGGAGAGCAACGGCAAAGCTATGCCAAAGGGCGAGGTCTATGACTACCGTCCCTCTCTGTTCATCTCTCCCGTATATCGTCTTTGCGCAAATGAGCGTGACGGAGGCGGCAGTGTGCGCTTCTGTCCTGATGAAAAGATGGTACAGCTGTTGCAATCTCTCGGTGCAAAAAAGAACGGCGAGGATTAAGCGTTCTGTCCACAACCCCCCAGCACTAAAGAAAGGAAACTCTCACGATGAAAAACAAGCTATTAAAAGTTTTCGCATTCACGCTTGCGCTGATAATGCTCCTCTCCCTTGCCTCTTGTGTACAGGAAGGCGGAGATGACACAAGCGCAACCGATGACACAACTCTCTCCCCTGTGGATGAGACGACATCTGCGGACGGAACAACTCTCTCCGACGAGACGACAACGGCACCCAAAAAGCCGACAGAGATGACGGCCGAAGAGCTTATGGAATACGCTGAGTCGTTAGATCATAACTCCTATGTCGAGAAGATGAGCGCAAACGTAAAGGCTACTGCAAAGGGGCAGACTCACACTCAGACTATGAGGGGCGAGAGACGTGTAAACGGCGATAGCGCAAGCTATGAGATTTTCACTGATGAGAATCTTACCTCGGCCTATTATCTTGCAGGCGGCAAGCTTTATATGTTCGGCAAGCACGGCGACTATTATCAGGAAAACGCCACCAGAAATGATTTTATAACTTTATCAGTCGGAAGTGATACGGAAATTGGCTATTCCAGTTTTTCGGACGGAACAGTAGCAGTTGACGGCGACACCATCAAGGTCACCTTCTCGTCTCTCACGGATGAAGGCAAGAAAACCTTTTTGACTCTTATGAGCTTTGACACAGCCACCTCCTCCATTGACTCGTGTACATTTGAGGCAAAGCTTGACACAAACGGCAATCTCTTCGAGGTTAATTTCTCCCTTGCCGCAACGTCCTTCATAAACGGTGTGTCCACAAACGCAAGCTTTGATATGAAGATTGAGTATCTTGAGCGAAACGGAGACGTCAAGGTTACAAGCGTTTCCGATCCTGAAAACTATCTTCTTGTTCCCTCGCTTGCTGATGTATCCAAGCTTGAGGATTCGATTTCAGAGTATCAGCTTCTGCTTGACACAAGCATAAGACTTATGTTCACCCGTGACAGCATTATCACTCACACAAGCAACAACAAAAGCTCCACCACTAACGGAAAAACAGTATACGCCTTCGTAAATGAAATGGCAAGCTTTGTATCAACCGTTGACAACAGCGGAAGCAAGACTAAGGAAACCCTCTTCTATGACGGCTCAAAGCTTCTCTCCAAGATAAATGATGCGCCCGTTACAGTTGTAAACGGAGTCAACATAAACAATATTTATATGACGCTCTACCAGGGACTTTACAGCATTTATCTCTCACCCGGATACTTTGAGAGCTTCACCTCAATTGACAAGGTCGACGATAAGACTATCATAACATTCAGCCTTTCGGACGAGGCCGTTGACGGCTACGCCTCCTCACTGCTTCAGAGCGTTGGCGTAACGCCACAGACCCAGCCGACAGCTAAAGCCGGAGCATCGACCTTCTCCTTCACAACGGACAAGGACGGCAAGATAATCTCCATCAGCGTTTATCTTGAGGTAGACGTTACTGTTGACGGAGCGGTTCACAATTTTGTTATGACCAACACTCTCGGAATTGATTACGAGGATGTTAAGGTCACCACTCTTTCATACGTTGCAGGCTAAGCCAAATATTGCGTATATATATTAAATGAAGAAAACAGCCCATCTTTCGCATAGAAGGATGGGCTGTTCTTATTTTGTTTACAAATTGTTATTAAATCGTTGATGATTATGATATGTGCTTTTGATATAATGATTTAGGAACAATTCCTAAAATAGATTGAAATGTAAACAGAATTGGAGGGTGGACGATGACAAAGCAGAGACAGCTTATTATTGACATTTTGCGCCACTCACACTCGCACCCAACGGCTATGCAGATACTTGAAGCTGCGAGAGAAACAATGCCGTCGATTGCGCTTGGAACTGTATACAGAAATCTCGGCGTCCTTGTTGACGATGGGCTTGTTGTAAGGCTATCAGCCACGGGAATGCCGGACCGTTACGATCTGCCCGATGATGAGCATTGGCACGTTATTTGCGACAAATGTGGTTTTGTCAAGGACATTCCCGTTGCAGGACGGGTCATTGACGAGATCGAGAGACAGGCAGACGAGCAAATCACGTCATATCTCCTGACTGCGCATTGTATATGCAAAAGCTGCCGACAGGCAGACAACAACTCAGACTGATTTTTTCAGAAACATAAAAATTTTTTACATATTTGGAGGACAAACAATATGGAACTCAAGGGCTCAAGAACCGAACAAAATCTCTGGACTGCGTTTGCAGGCGAATCCCAGGCAAGAAACAAGTACACATACTTCGCATCCAAGGCAAGAAAAGAGGGCTATGTTCAGATAGCTGACCTCTTTGAAGAGACTGCAAACAACGAAAAAGAGCACGCAAAGATCTGGTTTAAGCTTCTTTGCGGCGGCGAGATCCCCACAACAGCTGAAAATCTTCTTGCAGCAGCTGAGGGCGAGAACTACGAGTGGACAGATATGTACGCTGAGTTTGCTCGCGTAGCAAGAGAAGAGGGCTTTACAAAGATCGCTTTCCTTTTTGAGAAGGTAGCTGAGATCGAGAAGCACCACGAAGAGAGATATCGCAAGCTCCTCTCCAACGTTGAGGGCGACCTTGTATTCTCCCGTGACGGCGATTGCATCTGGCACTGCTCCAACTGTGGCCACATTCACGTAGGTCCTAAGGCACCTGCTACTTGCCCCGTTTGCGCTCATCCTCAGGCTTACTTCAGAGAGCTTGCACAGAACTATTAATTATAAACCGTATGGCTTTCGAGGGTCTTTTCCTCGGAAGCCTTTTTTATTTGCAAATCCTCATTTTTAGTTGCAATATGTCGAAATATATGTTATAATATTTTATCTATGTATTTTAACATTCAGGTTTTCGGGTACTTATAAATGAATTATTGCAGTCTTGAATTTATATTTATATTTTTGCCTCTGTTTCTGATTGCGCACACCTTTGCGCCGACGAGGTTCAAAAACAGCGTGCTTCTCGCAGGTAGCTTTGTTTTCTATTATTTTGCCGTCTCGCTCAATTCGGCATACGACGACCGTGACGCTGTTATCTGCCTGCTTCTACTGGGTATTGCGATACTTATCAATTTTGCGTTGGGTCTTCTCATCGAGAACACGGACGGCATCACCCGCAAGCTCTGCCTTGCCACAGGCGTTCTGCTTAACTCTCTGTCCCTTCTCTTCTTTAAGTACGCAGGTGCGCTGAGTGCGGCGTTTGCAGCCCTTCTGCCCTCCACATTCGCTCCCCTCTCGCTCATCTTCCCTCTCGGCCTTTCCTACTACATCTTCAAGTGCATCTCCTATCTTACCGAGGTTTACACAGGCAAGGTTAGAGCTGAGAGAAATGTTATTGACCTTGGTGCGTATTTTGCTCTCTTTCCGCAGATAACCGTTGGCCCTATTCAGACCTATGCCGATTTTCTGCCCTATCTGCGCTCTCGCAAGATCACACTTCCGATGATCAACGATGGCCTTTATGATTTTATCATCGGTCTTGGACTCAATATTATCATCTCAACCCGTCTTGGCATCATTTGGACAGAGCCGCCCTATGGAATTGAAACCATCGGCTATGAATTTATCTCAACTCCATTTGCTTGGCTTGGCATCATTACCTTTGCCGTCCAGCTCTTCATTGAGGCGTACGGATATTCGCTTATGGCAATAGGTCTTGGCAAGATGCTTGGTTACATAACTCCACCTGATTTCAACTACCCCTACATCTCACTCTCGGTTGGCGAGTTTTGGAGACGGTGGAGAATCAGTCTTGGAGATTGGTTTAAGGAAAACATCTATTTCCCACTCGGTGGTAGCCGTGTTGCAACCATCCGTATTCTCTTCAATATGCTTGTCGTTTGGATCGCAACAGGCATCTGGCACACCGACGGTGGCAATCTCAAATATCTCGTATGGGGACTTTTCCTCTTCTTCTTTGCTGCACTTGAGCGTCTTGGTGTGCTTTCGTTCATCACCAAAAACAAGGTGCTCGGTCATATTTATACGCCCTTTGTCATACTTATGTCTTGGGTGATATTCAAGCTCCCGACTCTCTCCGATGTTGGAACATACTTTTTGCGCCTGTTCCCGATTTTCGGCTCATCGGAATTTGTCAACAGCACAGATTTTCTCTCCCCTCTGCTACGTGTCGGAGTATGGCTTGTGCTCGGTATTCTCTTCTGCACACCCTTGCCGAGAAAAATTTTCGAGAAGCTGAGAAAATATCCCCCCATAGTCATTCCGATTATGCTCGCAATTTTCTGGTACTCCATTTATATGGTAGCCTGTGGAGCTAACAACAACTCACTCTACACAAATTTCTGATAAAACCGTCCATCAAATATCTTTTAGGAAAGAAAAATGAAAAAGAATACACCAAAAAGTGCCGACTCGGGTCTTTTGTTCATCTGTCTTATTATAACGGTAGTTATAGCTCTGGGACTCGGCCTTGTCTTCGGGGCAGGGGCAAAGAACCCCATCGAGTCGCTTATGCTCTTTATTCAGGACAGCCTCTCGGGTGGGGATGGTGAGGAAACTCTGCCACCCGTCGTACTCCCCGATCTGCCCCCTCTGCCACCTGTTAGCAGTGGTGACGATACAACCACGCCTCCCACTCCACCGGAAACTGAGGATAGCACCACGGCTGACGATACCACGGGTAATGACACAACGCCTCCCGTGGACGAGACAACTACACCACCCGTAGACGAAACTACCACCACCCCCGAGCCTGACCCCGACTATTTCAAGGATGCTCTGTTTATTGGTGACTCACGAACCGTCGGCTTCTGGCTCTATTCGAGGATACCCGATGCAACATATTTCGGTCGCACCTCGATGACGGTGTTCAATATGTTCTCAGCAAATCCCTCAGAGACAGGCACAGGCTCAATGACCCTGACAGAGCTTCTCTCCACAAAGCAATTTACAAAGATATACGTTCTGCTCGGTGTAAATGAGGTTGGCTACGGCATTGATTACGTAGCAAACACCTATGCCACAGCCGTGGATTACCTCAAGGCTTATCAGCCAAACGCAAAGATTATGCTTCAATCGAATATGCACGTTACGGCTGCAAAGTCGGCGCAAAACACGTACGGTCTTAACAACAAGAACCTCGATCTGCTCAACGCACGCATCGCATCTCTTGCAGACAACAAGACTGTGTTCTATCTTGCATTCGAGCATCTCTTTGACGATGCGACGGGCAATCTCGATCCGTCCTTTACCGGTGACGGTGTTCACCTCTACGCAAAACGCTACACCATCTGGCGTGACTACATCCTAAACGAAGGACGAAGATAAAAAAAGACCGTGTGTGCCTTTGGCACACACGGTTCTATTATTTTTCGCCCGTCTTTTTATTCTTTTTCTTTTTTCTTACGGAGTATCCAAACGAGCCGACAACCCGTCCAAGCTCGAAATATTCTCCGTGTGCAAACGCAGAAAGATTTGCCTTTGAAAGCTTCAGCGCACCACTCTCGTCAATAAGGCTCTCGTCAACTGCAGTAGCGACAATATCGGCTATGAACATATCGTGCGAGCCTTGTGGCAATATCTCGCAGACACGGCATTCAAGTGTCAGAGGCGAGGAGGCTATCGATGGAGCAGATATTGCAAACGAATCTGCAAGCGCAAGGTGGCATTTCTCTATCTTATCTACCTTTTTTCCTGTCAGCACGCCACAGGTGTCGGCTGCCCTAACAAGCGAAACGGGTACAAGATTTACTGCAAACTCGCCACTCTCCTTGATAATTCCGTACGAATGACGGCTTGGGCGCAACGATATATAAAGTCTTGGTGGATGCGTGCTTATGATACCACACCACGCAACCGTCAGAGCATTTGCTCTCTCTCCCTCTCTTTTTGATGTTACTATAACAGCGGGCAGAGGTGCAAGCAGCGCACCACCCTTCCATTCAACCTTTGGCATTTTTCTCTCCGTACAAGTGGCGCACCACTTGTTTTCTTTTGTCTTACGCTCTTATTTTACATCACTTTCCCCATTTTGTCAACACACACTCAAAAAACAGGCAAGGCTTATTGACAAATACGCCCTCAAAATGATATAATTTAATTGTATATTTAAATTTTGCCCCAAACAAGCTTCGGGGTCTTGGGAGAACAATATGGATGAAGTCAGAATTTCCGATATAAGTGATATTGCCAAAACACGTGGTCGCATCATATCCGTTGATTTTGGCGAGGCACGCACAGGGCTTGCCATCAGCGACGCCTCGCGCTTTTTGGCGTCGGGCATCGGCATCTGCCGTGTTGGTGGCATCGACAAAACTGCCGCCGAGGTCGCTCGCATAGCCAAGGAGAACGGTGCTGTTGCCGCAGTTGTCGGTCTTCCTCGCAATATGGACGGAAGCGAGGGCGCAAGAGCTGAGCGTTGCCGTGATTTTGCCCTGACGCTCTGCCGTGTTTCCTCTCTACCCGTTATGATGACGGACGAAAGGCTTACCACGGTTGCCGCATCACGCTACCTCAACGCCACCGACACAAGAGGCGGAAAGAGAAAAAACGTCATCGACAGCCTCTCTGCCGAAATCATTTTGCAGAACACTCTCGACCGTCTTAAGAACATTACTTAAGATAGAATTATTAATCAGATTGTAAACTTTTTTTGAGAATTTCGAACAATTTATTTGACAAATAGCATTTTTTAGTGTATAATATATGTATATAAATTCAGTTTATATTTCAGCATCGCAAAAGGAGAGAGAGTGGAAAAATGTTTAATGTAGGAGATATGATGGTGTATGGCACCAACGGGGTTTGCAGCGTCAGCGCAATATGCGCCTCTCCGTTTGACAAGAGCGACACCCGAACATTTTATACCTTGACACCCATCTCCGACAACGCCAACCTTGTAATCTACACCCCTGTTGAAAACGAGCACGTCGTTATGAGAACTCTCATTACGAAGGAGGAGGCAGAGGCTATTCTGCTCGACTTCGGAAAATATGAGCCGGTCAAGGTAGAAATTGAGAAGCGTCGCCGTGACGCTTACCGTGATGTTATCCAGAGTGGTGACCCCCGCGATTTCATCCGAATCATCAAAACTGTCAAAGCAAGACGTGACGAATTCCGTCGCACTCGCCGTCGTCTGCCCGACCTCGACAATGATTTTGAGCATACAGCTAAAAAATGTCTGTACAGCGAGCTTTCCGTTGTTTTAGGTCTAACACGCGAGGAAGTCCACAAGCTCATCTCCGAAAAGCTTGAAGAAAGCTGCGCAGTTTAAAAATAAAATATCAGCTCTCCATCAGGACTTTACCCTTGATGGAGAGCTTTTTTGTTTTGTTTTTGTTTTACATTTCGCCCTTGACGAAATAGAGATAGATCTTACGGAAGATATTTACACGTCTGCGATATGTACTTGCATAGACACGGCGATAGAATTTCGCCATCGTGGGCATTGACGCCACAGGTGCGCCGTTACCAAACTCCTCAGCTGCAAGCGCATCAAACATCGCAAGCACGTCACGCTCACGAACAATGCTCGTCTCAGCCTCAAATCCGCTGAGCTTCTCGCTTGCTGCCGGTCTTGAGAGTGCGCCTGAGCATTCTCTTGCAATTCTCAGAGCATATTCCTCACGGAATTCGCCTATGCGTGGTGAGAGCTTGCATTCGCTCAAGAGTCTGCTTATCATCTCGCTTATGCGGCGTATGCTCTCTCTGTCGGGTATCTCTGCGTCCTTATTCTTGGTTGCCGTAAGTGCATCAAGCAATTCGTCCCTACCTCTTTGCAGCCGTCTTGCTCTGCGCCAAACAAGTGCAAAGAAGATCACCAGAAGTGAAATTACAACTATGCTTACCGATGTGTAGATAATAATCTTCTTGATAAGCTCTCGTCTCGCTGCCTCTTCTTGCTCCTTTATGAGCTGTTCTATCTCATAATCGGTAAGTCCGTCGAAGGGATCTTCCTCTTTTTCCTCTTCCTCTTCTTCATCATCTTCCCAAGGACGATTGATGTCGCTTGAAGAGGATGAGCCTACATCGTAATAGTCATCATAGAAGACGGGTGTAGTCTCATACTGAATCCATCCAAGTCCGTCATACCAGACCTCGATCCAGGCGTGCTCGTTCCAGTCCTTTACCGTTGTGATGTATCTGCCTGCAGCCCCGTCCTTATTATTGGAAACGAAGTCGGTTGCAAGATAACCCTCAACGTAACGAACAGGAATACCTGCTTCACGGATAAGCAGAGCTGCCGCTGACGCAAACTGCACGCAATAGCCCTCCTTTGTAACCGTCAGGAAGTTTTCCACTCCGTCAAGACTTGGGTCTGTTTCCTTTGTGGGACTGAGTGTATATGTAAAGTTTTCCTCATCGGTCAGGTAATCAATTACCTCCATTACAAGCTCGTGGCGTTGCTTGTAAACATCGCCATCGGTAACGGCTGTGAGCAATACGTGCTCACCGTCCGATGTCTCCCTGTATGTTGACTTGCCCATAGCCTTTGAGAGATCGATCGGAACGGCTGTCAGGTGTGTAATACCGTTCTCGTCCTCAACATATTTCTCAACAGTTGCCTCGGAGATTATCTTCTCGCAGAGCTCCTTTATAATGGTCGAGTCCGACTTTTCCATATATGTATTGTAGACATAGGGTGTGTAGAGGTCGATATAGCGCAGAAGCGTCAGGTATTCCTGTTTCTCTGCACTCGTCATAAGCTCGAAATAGCGAACTGCCAGAGGAAGAGGCGGTGCGTAGAGCTTTATGGGATTGCCTTCGTCGTCAAGCACCTCTTCGTAGTCCTCCATTGACCTTGTAATCTCGCCGTCCTTGCAGGTATAAACGGCTGTGCCGTTCTCCACGGGCATCTTGATTATCGTTGCACCCGACGCTGTGTCCTCGAAAACTGTGTAATTGATCTTGCTTCCGTCGGCGTATCTCAGCTCGTTTACAACCTTGCCACTACCATCCATCTTCTGATTTACGCCCTTATTTATTGCGTATCTCTCGGTATTGAGCTCGATTATAAGGTCTGCGATATTGTAATAGAACGCCTCGCTCTTCATATTCTGCAGCATCGCAACGGTAGCGTATCCCTCATCGGTGAGCAGACCGGCACGATAGCTTGTGTATATTCCGTCAAAGAAATTTGCGTAGGAGATATTGCCCTCGCTCGCACCTCCAAAGCTTCGCAGGTATTGCGAGCCACCACTTACATCTCTTAAAATATTCTGTGATGGCATATAGAGAGTGCGTGACGAAAAGCTATTGTCACGAAGCATATTGACCTGTGTAATACCAAAGCCGTATTTTTCAAGCCTCTTTGTCTTTGAGGTATAATCGTACTCGTATTCGGGCATATCCTCTGACGCAAGCACGTTAAAAAACTTGTGATATATCGTCTCAGACGGATCTGTTGTTGTTCCAAACAGATAACGATATCTCTCGTAGGTGTCGCTGTACGGCTTTGCCGTATTCCACGCACCGTCGCTGTATGTTGTTCCTACCCAGCCTCTGAGATATGTATTGTAGCCAAAGTTCGACTCCACCGTTATAAGTGGTCTACCACTATAATAGCGTGGGCTTGCATCGGTTGTACGAGGTGCAAAATTCCTGTCGTCTCCCTCATACGCAAGCGTATCAAGTGCAGGATCATCACCCATCATAAGTGCCGTGATATAGTCACGGTAATAGTCCATCTTATTGTCAATGGCGTCGATGGTTTCAAAGCTACCACTAACCGTCAGTGTCGGGAAGAACAGCATAACAAGCGCAAGTACCATCGCGCCTGCTCCTGCAAAGCCACCCATCGCGGCACTTCTTGTAAGTCTTCCTCTTCTGAAGGCGTGTACCTTGCCCATCGCAGCACGGTCGGCGTTGCGCTCCTCTTTCTTCTTGCGGCGAGCTTCCTCTCTCTCTGCCCGTGCCGCCTTCTTCTGTTCGGGTGTGAGACGCACCTTCTTCTTCTTTTCTCGTCCTGCCGCAGGATCTGCGAAATAATCCGTCAGCTCCTCTTCGACAGTCTGAGTCTTTTTGGCTTTTCTTCGTGCCTTCTTCTCTGCACGTCTCTGCTCACGCAGAAGCCGTCTTTCCTGTCGCTTTGCCTTTTTCGATACAACCCTCTCGGGCATTGGTGGAGGCTCGACCTCACCAAAGATATTGTCCGTTGAGTCATACTCATCTGCCTTTGGCTTGGCTATATACAGCTTATCGTAAACGCTCATTACAATAATTGCCGAGAACGATGCAATAATCAGCGTTATCGCCCAATTTGAGCGTGAGAGGTTGAACATAAACACGCCGACAAGGACGAGTGTTGCAAATATTGCAGGAGCTACTATTTTCACTCTGCGAATAAGGCTTGGAGTGAAAATCGCCGCTGTAAGCAGTACAAAGAAGACGAGCACTACTCGCACAAGCTTCTCAGGACTGCCCGTTGTCTGTGTAACCTCTACTACATATTTGCCGTATCCGTAAAAGCCCATAAACTGCATATGTCCAAGCGCACCGTTGTAGGTGGTAAGGGCTGCCTCATATACGGTCTGTATGGGATTTGGCAGAGTAAATGCCAGAGCTATCAAAATTGACAGTGGCACTCCGATGAGATATCCTCTCTTTATGAGCGAGGAGAGGGTAAATATCGCAACGAACACAAGTGACCAAAGAGCCAAAAAGCCTATGCCTGCGCCTGCAAGCACGCCCTTGTACTCGTCAGCTGATGAGAGATTGCCTATATCGCTCAGATATGCCATATCAAAGCCAAACGCCTCGCTTACGAAGAACGAAAGCGCAAGCACAGCCACAAAAATGACAACTGCACGAATTATATATCCCCACACAACCATCTTATTTGATGCATCGGAGCAATCCGGGGGACAGATTATCGGTTTTTTATGTTGAGGAACTCGCTTTTTGCGCTCCTCATATTCACGGCGAAGTCGGCGAACCTCTTTTTTCTGTCTTCTTTTTTCTTTTCTCGCCGCCCTCGCTTCTGCTCGCTTTTCAGCAGCAGTTTTGTCGACAACGCTTGCAGTGGAGGGCTTTTCTGTCGATGTACTCTGTACCTTTTCTTCGTTATCCATCAACGCTGTCCTCCCTTCTTGCGAATACCAAATCCAACCTCTCCATTTGTCTCAGGCTCGTCTCCCTCAAGCGCACTCTCGCTTCCGAGAATTTTGCTCTCGTCTATCTTGCCATCAATAAATGTTATGCCATTTTTTGAGAACTGCTCACGGCAGCCCTCAATAAAGTCCCGTCTCGTCTCAGGGTAAAGATATCTCTCCTCTGCGCTGTATGCTATAACCTCGCTGACACGGGGGATTGCGCATACATCTGCGACGGTGTCACGGTCAAGCGCAGGCAGGACTATGAGCAGCTTTGCATCATTAGTGTCGCCAACGGACTCGACGAGCCTTGCGATATTTCTCTGCTCTCCATCAACCGAGGGAGCTGACGAAAACAGTCTAAATATTGTGTCAAAGTCCTCAACTGAACGAAGATCGTACGAAAATGCACCGATTTCGCTTCTGTCATCGTACCACATAAGCACGACCTCACGGCCTGCACGAAGCTCACGAAGCACAACGGCTATTGTAAGCTCAACGGCTCCGTCAGCGCAATACTCGTTCATATCGTCATAAGCCTCGTCATTTATAAGCATCTGCTCTTTTGCTACGCTCTCTCGGGCCTTGCGCTTCTTCTTTGCCTTGGGAGCTGACTTTGTCTCAGCCACAGCTGTGGGTACGCTCTCTGCGCTATCTGTGCTCTCCCCATCCATCTCGTGTTCAGCGTCCGTCTCCACTAAGGGAGCTTTGGGTGCTTGCGTTGTCTCTTCGTCAACCTCATAGGGATTGACAAATTCAAGTATGGGTGCTTCATCGGGGAAGTGGGATGACATATCACAGAACACAAATGACACGTCAGTTGAGCCTGTGTTATAGTCACGGACCACAAACTCCTCGCCTTTCGATGAGAGATTCCAATGTATGCTCTTGAGCGAGTCACCGGGACGATAATCCCTGATGTCGCTGACTTCAAGACGGTCATAAACGTACGGAGCCGTTTTAGTTCTCGTCGCAGAGTCGGAGGATGAGAGGGCATCATCCGTGTCAAGTATGAGCTTTCTTGGCAGAACATAGATCGTATCAAAGGAGTTAAGATCGGAACGAATACGAACCATACGGAAGAAATCGTAGATATAGATTGATGTTACTCCAATTTCGTACGTTCCTCTAAATCTGAATTTCACCTCTCCCTTTACGGTGTAATTCGACATAGGCGACATACTGACTTTAACGCACCTCTCCTGTGTGCGCACGCTGTTTCGCCTCGGCAGCTTTGCATAGGCCTCTATGAAGGGATAGGGCAGTATTGATTCGTTTATAAGTCTGAATTCATATGTAAATGGGCGATTTTTCTCCGTCACCGTGGAGTTTGATAGCATAAAGGTCTTAAGCGTTGCTCGTCCGATAAGTGCATATATAAATGACGCAAGCGGAAGTGAGCTTACAAAGCCAAAGAAGATATTTGATGCTACTGAGCGCAGTGCCTGAGTAAATATCAAAGCCCCAAGCCACAAAAGAAGCCAGAGGAAAAATCGTCCCGTAAGCGACACCACTGCGTGATGACCACTCGGTCTTGCCCTTTTCTTTGCCTTTTTGTTATTCTTTTTGGACATTGTTTTATTCCTTTAAGTCTTGCGCTTTATCTCTTTCCCTTGTAGGGTACTGCTGTTGTACGAAGAATCTCGCCGAGGATCTCATCGGGAGATACTCCCTTGAGCTTTGCGTCCTGACGAAGCTGGAGTCTGTGTCCTATTGCAGGACGGAATACTGCTGCTATATCATCGGGAAGAACGTAATCTCTTCCTCTGATGAATGCATACGCCTGTGCTACACGCATAAGTGCGACTGACGCACGAGGGCTTGCGCCAAGCGAGAGCGAGGGATGACGGCGTGTTGCGCTCATAAGCAGAACGATGTAGCGATAAAGCTCCTCGTCAATTTTGATTGCCGAAACTCCGTCACGGATCGCACGAAGCTCCTCACGGCTGATAATTGCCTCAACCTTATCGAGAGGATTTGCACCCGTTCTCGCAAGAAGAATATTGATCTCCTCCTCAGTTGAGGGGTAGCCCATATGGATCTTGAGTGCGAAACGGTCAAGCTGTGCCTCGGGAAGTGGATATGTACCAACGTAGCCTGTGGGGTTCTGCGTTGCAATTACCATAAAGGGATCGGGAATCGGGTATGTAACACCGTCAACGGTAACCTTTGACTCTTCCATCGCCTCAAGTAGAGCCGACTGCGTCTTAGGTGAAGCACGGTTGATCTCGTCTGCAAGCATAAGATTGCACATTACAAGGCCTGAACGGAACTCAAACTCTTCAGTTCTTCTGTTGTAGATATTAAAGCCCGTGATGTCGGACGCCATAACGTCGGGGGTGAACTGCGCACGCTTAAACTCAAGGCCCGTGACCTTTGCAATTGTAGCGGCGAGCGTTGTCTTACCTGTTCCGGGAACGTCCTCAATCAGAACGTGTGAGCCTGAGAGCATAGCTGTAAGCAGAAGCACTATCTCAGAGCGTTTGCCAACTATGACCTTCTCTATCTCGTCTATTACCTTGCCTATTTTCTGGTAGCTTGATGCAAAATCAAATTCAACGGGGGCGGTGGTGGTTGTTTTTTCGGTGTTCATTTTTCTTTCCTTTCGTGTACTTGGGGTGCTTGGCTTTGCCAATATTGTTTAATAATTAATTATAGCATAATATGATGTGATTTTCAACAATTACTTTATGTTTTTGCTCTCTTTTTTGGTGCATTTAACCTCTTTTTTTGCGCAAAGTACCACCGTTTCCTTGACTTTTGTATCCAATGGGTTTATAATAGTTTATAGAGAGAAATCTCACTCACCACGCAAAGGAAGGACTCGCTATGCTTATTTCCACGCAAACAAGTGAAGTTATAAAAAGATTTGGCTTTGAGGACGGCATCCTCACGCTCAAAAACTCGGGCTTTGACTGTCTTGACCTCTCACTTTTTGAGATGTCAAAAGCTCCCGCAGAGTCCGTGTATCTCGCAGACGATTGGCGAGAGCAGACAGAGGCACGCCGCCGTTTTGCCGATGAGCACGGCATCCGCTTCAACCAGTCTCACGCTCCGTTTTCGTTCCGTTGGGCAGACGATGGCGAGCGGGAGAATATTGCTAAACCGAGAGTTTTGCGCTCGCTTGAGATCAGCGCAATTATGGGTGTTGATATTGTGGTAGTACATCCTCTGCACTATTGGTCCTTCGGCGGTCACGAGGAGGAGATACACGAGCGCAATCTTGAATATTATCGTTCACTTATTCCCGTTGCACGCTCGCTTGGAATCAGGATCGGACTTGAAAATATGTGGCAGAACGAGCCGAAGCGCAAATACATCTGCGACGACGTTGCCTCACGTGCACAAGAGCACGCAAGGTTTATTGACGAGCTTGACAGCGAATATGTCATCGCCTGCCTCGACCTTGGCCACGTTGGTCTTGTTGGCTCTGAGGCTGAGGACACCATTCGCATTCTCGGTCACGATCGTCTCAAGGCTCTTCACGTTCACGATAATGATTATCGCTCCGACACGCATACCCTGCCGGGTCTTGGACTTATGAATTGGGACAATATTATGTCCGCCCTCGACGGCATTCGCTATGATGGAGAGTTTACATACGAGGCCGACACCTTCTTGCGCCGTTTTTCAAACGATCTCATCCCCGATGCACTAAAGTTTATGGTGCTTGTTGCAAAGAGACTTATCGCAAAGACCTCACTCTGAAAGAAAAAAGGACTCAGGCAAAACGCCTGAGTCCTTTTATTAGCCTTGGAGCAAGGATTATTCCTCGTCCGCCTCTTCCTCGTCTTCGTCTTCGTCTTCGTCTTCGAACTCGAAGCCCTCAGAACAGCAAGCGAGGCATTCGCAATCATCGCAATCGTAGTCGCAATCGTCGCAGTCACAGTCACAGCAATCGCACTCGTCCTCGTAAACTGCTTCCTCAAGCTCGCCAAGATCCTTGTCAAGCTCTTCGGTGTAGTCTGCAAGATACTCAAGATCCTCATCGATCTCGTCGATAGCGTCTGTCATCTCATCAAGAAGATCGAGAATAGCAGCAATAAGCTTGCCCTCAGCTGTGGTCTTGTCAAAATCAAGTCCGTCTGCCAAACCCTTGAGGTAGGCTGCCTTTTCCTTAAGTGCCATAATAACCCTCCGTAAATTTAATTACTTGGATGCACGAGACAGATATTCACCTGTTCTTGTGTCGATCTTGATGATCTCGCCAACCTCGATGAAGAGCGGTACTTTAATTACTGCGCCTGTCTCGAGTGTTGCAGGCTTGAGTGTGTTTGTAGCTGTGTTGCCTGCAAAGCCGGGGTCTGTATCTGTTACTTCAAGCTCTACAAATGTAGGAGGCTCAACGCCAAATACCTTGCCCTTGTAGGACATAAGCTTACACATCATCTCTTCCTTAACAAACTCAAAGGACTCGGGAAGAACGTCCTTGTTGAGAGGAGTCATATCGAAGGACTCCATATCCATAAAGTAGTAGATGTCGCCATCGTTGTAGGAATACTGCATATCACGTCTCTCGATATACGCATTCTCAAACTTGTCTGTGGGGCTGAAGGAACGCTCGATCACGCCACCTGTGATTACGTTTCTGATCTTTGTGCGTACAAATGCCGCACCCTTTCCGGGCTTTACGTGCTGGAATTCGATTACCTGGAATACGTTGCCTTCCATCTCGAATGTTACACCGTTTTTGAAATCGCCGGCTGTTACCATTTTTTATACCTCCGTGGTTTTGTTTCCAATGCAAGTGTCTTGCATTGACTTGTTTGCACTTATAATATATTGTATAATATTTTTCGGAATTTTTCAAGGGGTTTTACTAACTTTATTGAATTTTGTTCGTATTTTTTGATTTTTTTCATCTCTTTTCCCTCTCCGTCCACTTTTTTTCGCTAAAAGTGAGCACAAATAAAAAATAAAACTCTTTTTCTATTGCCTTTGTGCCATCATTTGTGATAAAATATATAAAGAAAATACACCCCTCGGTGTAAAATGCGTGAGGTTATAATGCTGCGTGCGCTTACTCCCGATTATCTTTTTGACAAATTTGATGATATAACGCCAGAGTTTTTGCTTGAGCGTGGCTGTCGTTTTCTCTTCTCCGATGTCGACAACACCCTCGCTCCCTATGAGACTGCTGAGCCTGACGAGCGCATAAGACGCTGGCTTGATTCTCTGCAGCGTGCAGGAATTGAGGTAGTGTTCGTATCCAACAATGACTCTGGCAGGCTTGAGCTTTTCAATCGCTCTCTCGGCTATCGTTATTACGCCAACTGCAAAAAGCCGTCAAGAAAGCGTATGCGCAAAGCTATGGAGGAGATGGGTGCTCTGCCCGAAAACACGGCGATGCTTGGTGACCAGATCTTTACTGACGTGTGGGTGGCAAAGCGTCTCTCCCTTTCCTTTGCTATACTAGTCCCGCCAATCCGTGACAAGCGTACACTTCTCTTTCGCTTCAAGCGCGCGCTCGAGAAGCCTGTGCTTTGGCACTTCCACAGAATGCAGAAAAAAACACAGAAATAAAAATTACAACTATAAACCAAAAAACGAAAGGTACAAGAAAATGTCCAGACTTACAAGACTCAGAGAAAAAATGGCCGAGATGGGCTTTGATGCTGTCATCGTGACCTCCGAGGTCAACCAGAGATACCTCACCTCGTTTCCTTTTCAGGACGGGCTTGTTGTGGTAACAGCCACTCGTGCCTGCCTTTTGACCGACTTCCGTTACATTGAGGCCGCAAAGGCTTCACGTGCCGCTGCCGAATACGAAATCAGCACTCCCGATCGCCGTCTTACCGTTGCAGTAAACGACATTCTCCGTGATTGCTCTGTGCGTGTTGCCGCAGTCGAGGAGCGCACCGTTTCTCTTTCGATGTACAAGAACTTCTGCACAGCTTGCGAGGGTATTGAAATCGTAAGTGGAGCATCTGAAATCATTGACACTCTCCGTGAGTTCAAGGATGCCGACGAGATTGCCGCAACGCAGAAGGCGCAGGATATCGCAGATGCAGCTTTTGCTCACATCGTTGAATTTATTCGTCCCGATATGACGGAAATTGACGTTGCGCTTGAGCTTGAATTCTTTATGCGCTCACACGGTGCCGAGTCCGTTGCTTTCGAGACAATAGCAGTTTCGGGCAAGGCATCATCTCTTCCCCACGGCGTTCCCCGTGACGTTGTTCTTGAGAAGGGATTTCTCACTATGGACTACGGAGCTAAGATTGACGGCTACTGCTCCGATATGACAAGAACCATTGTCATCGGCAAGGCTGATGAGGATATGCGCCGTCTTTACAACACCGTTCTTGAAGCTCAGCTTGCAGCTCTTGCCGCTGCGGCCCCCGGTGTCAGCAACAGACAGATGGACAAGATCGCCCGTGACATTATCGACTCTGCAGGCTTCGCAGGACTCTTCGGTCACTCGCTCGGACACGGCGTTGGTATGTATATCCACGAAGCTCCCTCGCTCTCATCCCGTGCTATGCCTGAGGATGCATCTCTGACTCCCGGTCAGATCGTCACCGTTGAGCCGGGCATTTATATCGAGGGCAAGTACGGCTGCCGTATTGAAGATATGATCGCAATTCTTCCCGATGGCATCCACAACTTCACTCATTCGCCCAAAGAGCTTATTGAAATCTGCTAAATCCGAGGTAAACTCGCAGTTTCCCCCACTCTACTGACAGTAGAGTGGGGGTTTTTTACTCTCTATCGTGCAAACAGAGTCGTAGGTTGCTTTTTTCGGCTCGTGAATATATAATAACCTTGCGTCCGAGGTGGCGCACAGCATTAAACAAATCACGAGGTTTAAAATGAGCATTGATGAAGCAAGAGCACTGCTCCCAACATACAGCAAGGGAGAGGAGCGTTGCAATTATATAAGTCACGCACTTGGTGCAGTTTTTGGTGTATTCGTTCTGATTGCCTGCCTGTCGGTCAGCGATGGAGTACGTGAGACGGTGGTTAGCATTGTTTACGGCGTGTCGCTGATACTTCTCTATTCCGTGTCTGCTATATACCACCATATGCCCGTCGGAGAGGCAAAGGTTAGGATGCGCACAGTTGACCACTGCACGATCTATCTTCTTATCGCAGGAACATACACGCCTGCAACGCTTGCAGGCGTCTGGAAGGCTGACGAGACGATGGCGTGGACTATGTTCTTCATTGTGTGGGGACTGCTTGTGCCTGCCGTTGTTCTGACAGCTATTGATACAAAGAAATTCCTTCCTGTATCTATGGCTTGCTATGTTGTTATGGGATGGTGCGTTGCCATCGACTTCCCCGCTGCCATTGAGGGACTTGGAAGCGAGGGCTTTGCGTTTCTCTTGTCGGGTGGAATTGCGTACACGATCGGAGCTGTGGTATATGGAATTGGCAAAAAACTCAAATATATGCACTCCGTCTTCCACGTCCTCGTCCTTGCAGGCAGCGTACTGCAGTTTATTTCGATCTACGCTTATGCACTAAGATAGTGCACCGCCTGCAGTGCATATCAAGGCGAAGCCTTGTATGCAATCACGCCGCAAGGCGTGTATATCATCAATCCCGCAGGGATTGTATATCATCAAGGCGAAGCCTTGTATATCATCACACCGAAGGTGTTTATATCATCACGCCGTCAGGCGTGTATGTAATCAATGCGTAGCATTGTATGGCATCCGCAGCTTGCCTGCGGTATGGAATCACGGCAAAGCCGTGTATGTCATCAAGGCGAAGCCTTGTATCTCTTATTCTTCCATAAGTGGTGCAAGGATTTCTCCA
>JAZPXL010000025.1:0-56708 GCA_045543615.1 Eubacteriales bacterium | reverse complement strand
CGCAAGCCGTACACTCAAAAAGCGCGGGGGCGTTTTTGGTCTTACAGTCGGGACATATCTTGTATTTCGCCATTTGTTATTCCTTTCTCATAGCTTTTCGTTTTGATGTTTTTTTGCGCTTTTTCTGTGTCTGTAGCTTATCCGTTCTGCCTGTCATATCGTAATCGGAGGTGTTGATTATCTGCGCGTATTCTTCGGTCGGCGGCAGCATTGACAGCCTTTCCGCAAGAATGACCCCTTTTGCAAGCAGTCGTTTTTCTATTTCCTTGAAGTCACTGCAGAAACGGGTCATAGAACCGCATAACAGAGCTGTTTCTTCCGCATCGGGCAGACGGTCGGTATCGTCAGTTCCGCCCAGCTCCATAACTATCTTTCCGTCTGATGAATAGGTAACGTTTAATGCTGTTCCTTCCTCGTAGGTATAAAGCTCGTTGCGGAACCGTTTGCCGTTTTTCTTGGTGACCTCCCGCGTGCCGAGAACGTTGTATCCCATTTCTTCCATAACTTCTTCAATACAATCGCTTATGTATGCCTGCTCATCGTTTTCGGCTACGCTTTCCTTGATACGGCGTATCTCCTCCTTGAGAAGCTTTACGGATTCCGACGTGCAGGAGAAGGTCTGCGCCTTGTAACGGTACAGACCGCAGACAGCCGTATACTCGGTATACAATGCTTCAAATTCTTCGCGGCAGCTTTCGTATTCATCGGCATAAGCTTTGCAACGCTTGAGCAGAGGCGACACGGTCAATGCGGAATAGTTTTTTAAATATTCCTCGGTGTGAACGGTGTTGAGACCGTCCAGTGCTTTTTGAAGTTCTTTATTGAGCTGCGGGGAGAGGGGAGAGCTGTTAAGGGTCTTCAATATTTTTTCCGCCAGCGCGCTTTTGCCTTTTTCGAGGGCTGTGTCGAAGTGAGAAAACTGCTTCTCCTCTGTAAAGGAGGAAGCAAAGCCTTTATCTATAGCTTCGCCCAGCTTTTTTTGAAGGGCGGAGTCGTTTTCGGCGGCGCAAGCTGATAATTCTTTTGAAAGTTTTTCTGCCTTTTCAGCATATTCCGATATTGTTTTTGCCGTTTTCTCAAGAGAGTCGGCATCATCCTTCGGTGTGTTTTTTATGATATTATCGGCAGCGGCAACCAATTTGTCAAGCTCTGCAAGCTTTTTTGAAAATCCTCCGTCACTGCCCGTCCGCTTCAATAATTCTTCCGATACCTTTTTTTCGGTGTCGAAAGAGCCTCCGATTTGAAGCAGCTTTTTGTTTTTCAGTTTTATTTTTTCTTTTGCAACGGCTTTTCTTCTTTCAAGCTTTCTTTGCTCGGCTAATATCCGTCTCTGTTCGGGTGTAAGCGTATATCTCGAGGATTTAGGTCCGCTCATTTAGTATTCCTCCGTATAAATCAGTTGTTTAAGGTACCGCGCCAGGTTTCCAGTTCGTTTCTTTTTCCGAGGGCGATAAGCCAAGCTTCAAGCTGAACGTCCAGCTCATCGTCATAGCTTATCAGCGAGTGGCAGAAATCCTCAAATTCTTCGTAGGAAGAATCGAGAAGTCCTTTCATATGAGCCGCAAGCTCGCTTACGTTTTTTAATCGCTTTTCGCCGATGGCAAGAAGTATTTGCCCCGAAAGAAGATAAGCAAGGGTGTAATAGTTCATTAATCTGTCCCGTTTGCTTCTGCTTTCCAAGGCATGTGCGGCTTCAAGGGCGGAAACGGCGGATATAAGACCGCCATTTTTAGAGTTAACTGCTGCGAGGTGCTCGGAGAGCAGTTTTTTACCCAGTATACCGTCCCAGTATGAATATTTTGACTTATCGTTTTTCCACAGTCTTTCAAGAATATCTCTGCCGAGGGCGGGGAGTGATTCGTAAATACCGCCCATCCAATAGAAGCCGTTCAGCTCGGGATACAGCTTATAAAGCAGTTTCCAAAATATGATATCGTCTTCTCCCGCGCGGGTGTTAGCTTCTGCCTCCGCATCCATACAGTGTCCCGCGGTCTCCGGGTCAAAGTTTTTGAAAAATGCCGAAAGCAGACCGCGGTATAACTGCTTTTTACCCTCGTTCCAGTTGGTTGCAAGGGCGGTGACAAGGGTAGGTATATCCTTGTAGGAGCGTCCCATAAATGGGTATTCGGGGATAGTTTTTTGCGGGAAAAGACCGCTTCCTTCACCGGGAATGACCTGTTTTTTGCCTTTGAGCCAGTTATTTACTTCGTCATAAGTCCATCTGCGGTTGGGGTTTTTCTTATTGTTTCGGTTGGTGATATCGAAATAGGTGACGGCGGAGATAAGCTCCTTCAGCTCTGTCGGCATATCGGCGGGGAAGGGGAGACGTTGTACGGCAGTAAACTGCGCGATCTCCTCCTTGCTTTTGTTTTGGTAGGGAGTATAACCGCAAAACAGCTCGTATAGGGTAATGCCGAGGGAATAGTAATCCGCCTCCTTCAGAAAAAGATTTCTGAAGGTCTCGGGGGCAGAATATTCGGGGGTCATACCCGTTTTTGTAACAAGAACGGTGTTGCCCTGCTCGGTTACCGAGCTTGTACCGAAGTCGATGATCGCAACGCTTTTGCCGTCATCCGCAAGCATAATGTTTGAGGGCTTCAGGTCTTTGTGGATCATATCGTTATCGTGCAGTATCTTGAGAGCTTCGTTTATGCAGGGGATGATGTTTTCTTTCAGTTCTTGAAGTGTAAAGCGTTTTCCCTGAAGACTGCCGTTTTTATAGTAGGGCAGTATCTCGAAGTGCATACCGTTGTAGGTTCCCACCTCGAAAAGGGGGGCGACGTAGGGCGAGTTGATAGTTTTTAAGATTGCGGTAACTGCAGGCTTCGCCGCTCTTTTTTGGCGGTATATCTTTGCCGCGTACTCCTTGCCCTCAAAGGTGCAGACGTAAATATCCGCTTCTCCCGTCGACAGGC
This sequence comes from Eubacteriales bacterium, assembly GCA_045543615.1. Classification (GTDB taxonomy): domain Bacteria; phylum Bacillota; class Clostridia; order Oscillospirales; family CAG-272; genus CAG-390. The sequence goes on along the minus strand of JAZPXL010000025.1, from coordinate 53,793 downwards.
TCAATGGACGTATGATCTCGTATTTTTCTCCGATGACCGTACCTTCTGTTATGGGGGATATGTTGTTTTCGTAAAAGGACTCATCCGATCTGCCCGTAAGGTCGGGATTTATCTCCGTTTCGGAGCTGATCAAGTCAGTATTTATTACCGTATCGGGGATCAACAGATCGGTATTTATCTCGGTGCTCGGCGGGTCAATGCGGGGAGGGATCATAACGGGCGGTATCGGCGCCTCGGGGGGGACAAGCTTTACGCCGACATAGTGATCGCCTCTTGTTGTATCGCTCATTTTTTACCTCCTGTGTATTGTATCTTTCCGTCTATAATTCGTATAATTCCGTTATCTGACAAGTATTTTATTGCGGCATCGGTCTTTGCTTTTATCTTCGGACCTTTGCGTTCGTAGCCGAACAAGCGGGCACATTCACTTGCCAGCTCATCCTCGGTTATACCGAAAGAGTTGTTAATGACAGCGGCCATCGCAGATGCGACCTCTTCGGTGTGGATATATTCAAAGGGGCGGGGAGTTTCGTACTCTTTTGGAATACGCGGAGAGGGCGGAGTCAGAGGAAGCAAACGGAGAAAGTGTTCGCCGTCCAATGATACGCGGTCTTTCAGCCTTTCGTTCAGCGCTCTGTCGATAGCCGTTCTTACCGATTCCGTTGCCCTTCCTTCAGCAAATGCGGGTCCCATACGTTTGTACAGCATTTCGATATGGATGGGCTGTTCTTCCCCCACGATATGAAGAATGATATCGGCGGTTCTGGCAAGAGGGTTATTGGTGTTACGGCGGGGGGCGGCTCTCCAATCGGCTTCCTTGTAATAGTCAAAGCCGTAGGGGTTACCTGCAGAGAAATTTTCGGAAGATTCTGCGGCTTCTGCGGCTATAGTTTCCTTCGATACGGTCTCTGTCTCCGTGTTGTCGTATGAAAGTGAAGCTCTGTCGGGGGTTCTGCCCTCGCAGGCGGACCTGATAAAATCGAGCAAAGCCTGTTCCTCCCGCGAGGGATCGCGGCTCCATTCGGTGGACCATACGCGGTACATATTCCAGCCCATTTTCTTGAGAACGCTCCGTCTCAAGTGGTCTCTGTCGCGGGCAGTCTTTGCGCGGACGTAGGACAGTCCGTCACACTCGATGCCTGCGATATATTCTCCGTTTCTCTCGGGGTTCAGTACGGCGATGTCTATTTTGTAGTCGGAGCATCCGACACGGCGTTCAATTTTGTATCCGTGAGACTCGATGACATCGGCGATCATATTGCAGAATATGTCTTCCGCTCCCGATTCTTCGTTTTCCTCTATGGGCTTTAGCGCGGCAGTTCCTCTTATGGCATATTCGATGTAAGCGCGGAGCATACGCGCTCCCTCTGAACTTGCCCTTTTTATGTCGATATCGGAGGGCATAATGGAGCCGACAAGTTTTACGTTGCATTTTGCTCTGGTTATTGCAACGTTCAATCTGCGTTCGCCTCCGTTGTGTCCGACGGGACCGAAGTTCATATACATAGTATCGTTTTTGTCTTTTCCGTAGCAGATGCTGAAGATAATGGTATCACGCTCATCACCCTGAACGTTTTCAAGATTTTTTACAAAAAACGGTTCGTCCCGCGATTCGTCGAAGAACCATTCGTAGGAGGGATTTCTCTCGCGGTAGTCGATGATGGCGTTTTCGATGGTCGACTGCTGGCTTTCGCTGAATGCGATTATTCCGAGAGAGCGGTCGGGGTGAGTGTCGATATGCTCGAATACCAGTCGTACGCACTCCTCCGCTTCTCTGACGTTGTTCTTTCTGCCTCCGCGGTCGTATCTTCCGTCTTCAACGTACACGTATTCAACGCCCATATCGGGTACGTCGTTTGCGGTGTTGGGGAAGGTGATAAGACTGTTTTTGTATATTTCGCGGTTGGAGAAGGCGATAAGTCCCTCGTGCTTACTGCGGTAATGCCAGGAGAGCATTCTGTTTGGCAGAACAGAGGCGGACTCCTCCAAAACAGAGTCGGAAATGATCTCATCCGCGTTCTCATCGTCCTCGGAAATATCGTAGTCTCCGTCGTGGTTGTTGGTCGTTGATGCAAAGAAGTTTGTGGGAGGGAGCTGTTTGCTGTCGCCCGCAATAATGACCTGTGAACCTCTGAAGATGGCGCCGATGGCATCCTCGGGGAATATCTGTGATGCCTCGTCGAAGATTACAACATCAAATTCAGTTGTGCCTGAGAGGAAAGTGCTGACGCTCAAAGGAGACATAAGGAAGCAGGGCTTGAGCGTAAGGACGAGATCTCCTATCTCGCCTATGAGCTGGCGAATACCCTTCTGCTTGCGCTTCTTCTCACCCTCACGGAGCAGAATCGACATATCTGTGCTTACATTGTCAAGGTCGGGACGTTTTGAAGAAACGAGGGAACGGATGAGAGCCTTGTTTATCTCAAAATTGAGGACGTCCTTTTCCCTGAAGCACTCGACAGCGTCATCGTGAGGTATTCTTGTGAGTGAGGAGATCGTGCGACTTTCGTGAACTGTGTAGTCTATCCATTGCATAAAGAATATCTTCTTATATACAGATGGAAGAGTTTTGTAATCTATATCATTTTCAATTGCGAGGTCAACAAATACGTCAAGTCCAAGCTCTGCAAGCTCGCCCTTTAGCGCAGCAAAGCCTCTGAAATTGTCTATCTCATCGAAATGCTCTGCGCAAATGCGGCATTTTTCCTCAAGCTCTGAGAGCGTCATAGCTCCAAGGTCGCATTCGTCCTTGTTGAAATGAGTAACTACACGAGTGTGAGCAGAGTTTGCCTTTGAGAACGCATCCTCGAATGCCGAGGAAATTGATGAAAGACTGCTCTGGTCATCAAAGAATGCATCAAGATAAATTGATGTAAGTCTTTCGGTGTCAATGCCCGATGAGGAGATGGAGAGCACCTCGCTAAGCTCGCCGATGAGGGCGTCAAAATCCGTATCAACGCCTGCGTATCCACTACCGAACATAAGCTCAACAGATGATGCGATATCGGAGAACTGTGCAAGCTTCAGCTGATAGAGAGCAAGTCTCTCCATAGCCTCAACTGCGATTTCGTACGTGATCTTGCCATCACCCTTTGAGCTGTCTCTCAGCTTGTCAATGAGATCATTGTATTCGCTGTCGAACATACGGTGAATGGAATTTGCCCATCTGTCACGAAGCTTTCTTTGAAGCGAGCGAGCATCAAGCTTGTATATGCCTGCTCTGTATGACGCTTCAATGCCACTACGGATCTTGATTATTTCAGCGGCAAGAGGACGCATCTTTTCGGCAGTTCTGCGTGCCTCGTAAGCACGGCTTGGCATAAGCAGAGCAGGTGTGATATATTTACCGTTTTCAACAAGGCTGAAATAACGATAATAATTGTCAGCCTCAGCGAATGTGGAGAAGAGGATGCCTGAGTTCTTGCCAATGCTCTTTCCTATACCGATGAGCGTAGAGGCAAGGCGTGCTGTTGCCTGAATATCCGATTTGAATTGAATAAGCTCCTCGTAAGTAATATCGTACGATGTAAAACCGTACCAAACGCTCTTGCGATAGTCCTTACCAATGGTGGGAACGAAGCTGACATATTTTTCAAGAGCCGATGTAGCAAGACGCAGGTGATCTTCGCCCTTGGATCTGATGTCGGGAATGACGAAGTCAAGGCTCTGCGCGTCACGGCAGGAGGAGTATGCACCGTACATCTGGTATAGCGAGAGATTTATTGTCGGACGGACGGCGTGAAGCTCCTCGAAGTATCCACGGAGACTGGCTTCGGTCTTTTTCTTGGTTTCAAGCTCGGTGTGTGCCTTGTCGGAGAGAACGCTTCTCTGTGCCTTGAGCGTGCGACAAAGCTCCTCGATAAATTGCTTTTTGTTTGCCTTGTGGCTGTGAAGCTCAAGACAGAATTCCTCAAGACCTGCACGTCGGAGCTTTTCGTAAACAACATTAAGTGCTGCAAGCTTTTCGGAGACGAAGAGAACGCTTTTGCCGTCTGCAAGAAATTCTGCGATAATATTTGTTATGGTCTGGCTCTTGCCCGTACCGGGAGGGCCTTGGAGCACAAAGGAGCGACCACTCTTTGCAAGCAGGATCGCCTCACCCTGACTTGAGTCGGCATCAACAACGCTGTGAAGCTCTGTATCCGTAGAAACGGGGACGGAGGGAGTGTTGTTAATCTGCGCCGTGGTGTCACCGAGAATTGCGCAAACATTGGGATTTGCCAGGATAATGTCACGGTTGTCATTAATATCCCGGTACATATTTATCTTTTGGAACGAGAAAATCCCGAGACGTACCTCGTTTGTTACGCACCAATCGAGCTTTGCAACAAGCTCACCTACGCTATCAAGATAATCCTCAATTTCCTCGTCCTCGTTGAATTCGGGCAGAGTAAGTCCGTATTCATTCTGGAGCTTGAAGGAGAATGTTGGGTTGAGCAGCATACCGTCCTCAATGATGCGAAGACGGAACGGCTCAAGCGCACTCTTGTTTTCGATGGAAACGGGAACGAGAAGCAGGGGAGCGAGCATAACAGTATCACGGTCACGCTTCTCCGTCCAATTTATAAAGCCAAATGCAAGATAGAGGATGTTTACACCTGTTTCCTCAATAGCGAGGCGTGCCTTTTTGTTCAGGTTTTTGAGCGCACGAAGTGGCTTGTTTTCGGGATTGTAGAGGAGAATATTGCTCTTTTTCAGCTTCTTTTCAAAAGCTGTTGCATACTCAAATTTGGAGAGAAGCTTGGGTCTTTCCTCGCCGTCCTCCACTGCCAAAGCTTCCTCTTCGTCCTCATCTGACTTGGGATCGAATACCTCAAGCACACACCCGTGAAGTGCCTTACGGAACAGCTCACCAAAGGATGGCGAGAGAACCTCAAGGGAGGAGAGCTTTGTACTTCTGAAATTTACAAGGTTGTTTCGTTTGCCTGTATCAAGCAGATGTTCAGCCCAATTATTCAAAGTTTGTTCGTTCATATCAAACTCCGTTTCCGTCAATCTATATAAATGACATAAAAATTAAAGAATATATATTAATTATAACATACCGCAAATCCATATTCAATACAAAAAACGCACTTTGCAAAAGTTTTTCTTATCCTCTCTCGCTCATCTCGGTGCATATAGAGATAGTACGGCGAGATGGTAGAGATGAGCCCTCAAGCTCTGCACGAACCCTAAGCCACATTCCCCTTGCCTCAGCAAGATGACGGTAAATAGTCCTCTCGTCAGCATTTATCTCAAACGAGAGACGGCGTATTGCATAGGTAATGTCGTTTAAGGTGGAGGGGTGGCGTGCGCAATCAAAATACACACGCCTGACGGCTCGCTCAACATCACCCTTGCCAAGATAGCGTAAAAGCCTCAGCGTGTCAAACACGGCAAGCATATCAAGAGTCGTGCCACGGCTTGTGCTTCCATAAATCCTCAGCATCACCGACAAAGCGTTTTTCTCGTCAGCAAGTCCCAGCCGTGCATATTTGTAAAACATCCCGATTATCCTCTCACGTTCAAAGTCCCTCTTCATATCCTCACCTCCATTATCAAAACAGAACAAATGTTCTATTATATGATAACACAAATACAGCAAGTTGTCAATAGGGGCAAACGAAAAAACGACGGCAGAGCCGTCGTTTTTATGCTTTATTCTACATTTTCATTATCCATAATCTGTGGAAGGAGGGAGGAGTCTCTCAGTAGATGGAGCTCATATTCGTGAATGAAGAACACGATGTGGGATGCGGAGGTTGCATCAAGCACTTTCTGATTGAATGAAAGCGTGGTTGTGTATGCCGTTGTGCCAAAGGTGTTTGAGTAGTAGTCTATCATAATGATTCTGTCCCACTCTGTGCTGAATTGGAACTGCACGATAGGTCTTGACGGTAGCACGTCTCTGTAATCGAGCTTTGCAAATGCCATTTCAACAAGCTCTCGTCTTTCAAGGATAGTGTACATCTGAGGGAAGTCCGAAGAGAGAGCAACGCTACGGTTTTTGATGACCTTTGAGAGATTTGCTGTCTTTGCAAGCTGTTTGCCCTCGGTTGAGTAGGAAACAAGCTCGCCGTGGAGAAGCTCAAGAGGTGTCAGCTTGCTTTGCACGCTTTCGGGGAATAGCTCAAGAGTTGCCATATACGCAAAATATGCGCCACGGGCGTTGAGCGAGTTTTCTGTGTTATTGTAAAGCTCGCCGTACTGCTTTGCATTTTTGAGCGCATCGGTCAGGTCGAGATAGTTATTGATATTCTTCTTTGACATATATGAAGAGAGCACAGAAAGCCTTGTGTTCTCGCTTATGTCACCGAAAAAGTCGGGCATTTTGTCACTGTAAACTGTCTGCGAGTTGGGGATGATAACAAAATAGCAGTCCTTGCCAAGATCATCGTACGCATCCGTTATCTTTTTTATTGCCGTAGTGTACGCTTCAAGCTCGTATACGCTTGGGTCATAGTCACCGATATAGTCAGCGATGTAGTTGTATCTCGTGTCTTCCTCTTCAACGGGGAAGAGGAACTCATCGTGACCGAGCATAACATCGCTTGTGCTGAGCTTATTGAATATCAGATAGTCATAGGAGACTATGAGATCTCTCTGGCTTTGTGACAAAAAGAGTTGATCGCAAAATGCGGGAAAAACAATATCATCGTGCGTCTTGCCATCAAAATACTCGTCGCAAAGCTCGCCTGATCCGAGGAGGGTGGAGAGTGAGAAATTGATGGCAAATGACAGAAGGATGCCTATGAAGATAACTATCGTGACAACGCCCATTCGTCTTGACGAGGGGGTGTTGGTGAAGAACGCTTCAGCTCGGTGTTCTTCGGGTATATTTGTTTGAGTATTCGTGCTGCTTCTGTCAAGCACAGTATCGTCAGGAATCACAAAGCTCTTCATAACTGCTCCTTTCTGTTTGTTTTTTTAGAGAAAAATTTAGAAAATTATATCGTGGAACGGTACGGTTGCAAGCTCAGGATATTGTGGCAAGAAGTAGAAAATACTGACCACAAAGAGTCCAAGTATAATTGTAAGGTAGATCCAACGCAAAGACTCATATCGCAAAAAGAGCGAGGGCTTCTTGCGTGAGAGTGAGCCGACTATTTGAGGAAGCTGAATTATCAGTATAAGAATTGCTACGAGAGGGAACTCAAGGTTGTTGAGCGTCAGGCTCATTGTGTAGGACTGAAGCTCTGTGTAAAGCGTAAGTCTCTGTACCATACCGATAATTGTTGAGAGGTCACGGGTGCGCACAAGAATCCAGAAAAGCGAGACAAATGGAAGAGTATAGAGCACACCAAGAAGTCTTGTCCACAGATTTTTTTCAAGCTTTTGTGTCAGTCCGAAGAAGCTGTCAAGCAGAGCCGGGAGAAGCACGATGAGAAGGGCGGGCAGAGTTCTGAGTCCCATCTTGAACCACAAGAGAAGCGCAAGTGCGCCAAGCGCACCGGAAATCGCACGACAGAGCTTCTTGGGCAGGCAAAGCTTTTTGCGTGAGCTGAGAAATCTCATAAAAGGACCTGAAACATAGTCCTCAATCCAGACCGTAAGACTGCACAGGAAATTCTGCGAATACCTGATAGGAGAGCTGACCGTCAGGCACGAGCCGAAATCGGCGTCAAGCTTAATTCCGAGCATTGCCGAAATTCCACGTCCCATATCCGAGAAGCCTGAGAACGAATAATAAGCCCCAACGAGAAGAAGAAGAATGAGAATAAATGCGAGATTAAGACCGATTGGCTCGTCTCCGTAGGAAAGCAGACGGTCAACAAGCGCATCATATGTTTCATCAATAATAGCTGCAATAGCCACACGCTTGATAAAGCCCTGAGCAAAAAGAATGATTCCAAAGCCCACGCCCGATGCTGTAAGCTTGAGATTTTGTGGCTCTGTCAGGCGAACAAAGTCCTTAAATCTGAGGCAAGGGCCGACTATCATAACAGGGAAAAATGTTACGTAAGCGAGAACCTCAATAAATGTGCGTGGCATTTTCACGTCATCCCTGCGTGTGTCAATTACACAGGATATTGCGGCAAGCAGATAGAAGGATGCGCCAAAGGGAAGATATGTTCTTGCAGCAGTTTCCTCAGCCTGAACGCCAAGATAACGCAAGACTACGAGTGCTCCGAGAAGCACAGCTATCGCAAAAATCAGCACGGAGCGTCTCTTTACGCTGAAAACGGCAAAGGAGGCACAATATGCAAAGATCGCACAGAGAAGAAGAAAAACTACGGACGCAGGATGATAAATATTAGCTATTGCATAAAACGCAACATTGAATATACATATAGCATATATGCGAAAACGAGCAGGCGTCAGCGCATATATCCCAAGCATTACGGGCAAAAATAGCAGCAAAAAGGTGGGCGATGTAAAAAGCATTCTCCGTGTCTCCTTTCTGCTGCAAAGCAATTTAATATATATAATAATATGATACCATAAGTAGACAAATATTTCAAGTACCGGGACGAAAAATAATTGCAAGTGAGCAAAAAAGAAGTCCGACGGCGTGTGCCGTCGGACAGGACGTTATCGCTTATTTTACAATATAGGGTGCAATATCAGTAAAGAAATTGTCCCCACTATCCGTGTGCGCTGTAAGCTCGATCTCGCTCATAAGGTCAAGGCAGTACATACCCATAATGGACTTGCCGTCGACGCTGTAATGGCCTGATTTGAGCACGATGTCAAAGGGGTACTTGCCTGCAATGGAGACGAAATTGTAAAGATCTGCGATAGTGACGAAATGTACCTTGACGGTTGTTTTGCTTGTTTCCATATTTTATACCTCCAAAATAAAGTGTTCAAAAATGAATGATAATGATAATGATAGGTGATCAAAAGGTGAAAAAATCGTGCCTGATCTTGCGTTCTCAAAGCGTCAATCTTTTTGCCTATCAACATTATTTTACACCAAACGAGGATGGTTGTCAATGTTAAATATGTCGAAAAGAAAATGGCTTTTTAGTATTTTTTTGTTGTGGTTGCTGTTTTGCCAAAAGTGAATACAGGAAAAACGCAAACTGACAAAACAGATCTAAAAAAAGATTGAAAAGGCGAAATTATATAACAAACAAATAAAGTATTATTGTTCAAAGTAAATCTAAATTAGACAATGATGAAGAAAAAACAATAGATAAAAAACTAATAAGGCTCGAAATTGGGTATTGCAAATTTGGAAAATATAGTGTATAATATAACTGTTAGAAAAAACAGAAAGAACGAATGGAGGTAATTTTAATGCCCCAAAAGAAAACAGAGACTAAAAAAACTACCACCACTACCAAAAAAAGCACTCCTGCAAAGAAGAGCGCGACGGGCACAAAGAAGCCCAGTGCTGCGGGGAGTGGAAGAAAGAAGCCTGTGGTTGAGGGTGAGGTAGTTGTTGCGCCTGTGCCCACAGCCGACTCAGGTGCGTACGGTAACGATAGCATAGTTCTGCTCAAAGGCCCTGACCGTGTTCGTAAGCGTCCGAGCGTAATTTTCGGTGCTGATAATATTGAGGGCTGTAAGCAGGGATTTTTTGAAATACTTGCAAACTCCATTGACGAGGCAAACGCCGGACACGGCAAGGAGATCCGTGTAACCGTATACAGAGATCACTCTATGGTGGTTGAGGATTTCGGACGAGGAGTACCCCTCGGCTTTAACGAGAAGGAGCAGAGATTTAACTGGGAGCTTGTCTTCTGCGAGCTGTTTGCAGGTGGCAAGATGGACAATAATACAAGCGAGGCGGCATACAAATGTTCGCTTGGCACTAACGGCCTTGGTGCTTGTGCTACACAGTGCGCATCGAGATTTATGCACGTCAAGTCTTTTGACGGAAAGTATGTAAACTACATCAGCTTTGAGAAGGGTAATCCTACCTCAGAGCTTATGCGCCGTGAGCTCTCTCCATCTGAGAGACGGACAGGAACGGTAATTCATTGGCTTCCTGACCTTGAGGTGTTTACCGATATTGACATTGAAAAGGAATACTACACCGATATTCTGCGCCGTCAGGCTGCCATCAATTATGGCGTGAAGTTCTCGCTTTCCTATGAGCTTGAGGACGGTAGCTTTGAGGAGCACGAATATCACTATTCAGCAGAAGACGGACTTCGTGAGTATCTCTGCGAGCTTTGTGGTGGGGATTCTATAACCGAGCCTGTGCTCTGGAGATCGAAGACTGTCGGCTGTGACCGTGGTGACCGTGAGGAATATCCTCTTGAGGCAGAGTATGTGTTCTGCTTCTCGAAGACCGCCTCCGTGCAGGAATATTACCACAACTCAAGCTATCTTGAACACGGCGGCTCGCCTGATAAGGCAGTTCGTGCTGCGTTTGTTTATTCAATTGAAAAATATCTGCGCAACTCAAACAAGTTCAACAAAACCGAGGTCAAGAAGATTACATTCAACGATGTAGCTGACAGCCTTGTGCTTGTTATCTCCAGCCACTCGACTGTTGCGTCATACGAAAACCAGACCAAGAAGGCGATAACCAACTCGTTTATTGCCGACTCGATGACTGAAGAGCTTAAGAAGAGGCTTGACATTTATTTTGTTGAGCATCCTGCCGAGGCTGAAAAGATCGCGGCGCAGATCCTTCTCAACAAGAGAACCCGTGAGAGCGCAGAGAAGAGTCGCATTGACATCAAAAAGAAGCTCTCGTCCACAATGGACGTTTCCTACCGTGTTGAGAAATTTGTAGGCTGCCGTTCAAAAGATCCTACGCTTCGTGAGCTTTATATAGTTGAGGGAGACTCTGCTTTGACCTCGTGTAAGCTTGCGAGAAACGCAGAGTTCCAGGCAATTATCCCTGTAAGAGGTAAGACGCTCAACTGTATGAAGAGCGATTACAAGCAGATATTTGACAACGAAATTATAGTTGACCTGCTCCGTGTAATCGGATGTGGCGTTGAGCTTGACACAAAGACGAGGCGACACGCCGATATGAGCGAGTTTGACTTTTCTGCTCTGCGTTGGTCGAAGATCATAATCTGTACGGATGCTGACGAGGACGGTTTTCAGATCCGCACGCTTCTGCTTACAATGTTTTACAGACTATTGCCGACACTTATTGAGAAGGGCAAGGTATTTATCGCAGAGACGCCTCTTTATGAGATAACCACTGCAAAGGACACATTCTTTGCCTTTGACGAGGTGGAGAAGGCGGCAATTCTCAAGAAGCTTGGCGACACGAGATACACGCTCCAGCGATCTAAGGGTCTTGGCGAGAACGATGCAAAGATGATGTCGCTGACCACCATGGCACCTGCGACGAGAAGGCTTATAGCAGTTAAGCCCTCGGATGCAGCGGCTACTGAGGAGATCTTCGATATTCTGCTTGGCAACAATCTTTCGGGCAGAAAGGCGTTTATTGCCGAAAATGCCCACAGATATATGAAGGATATTGACGTTTGACGTTTGCGCTTTGGCGCAAAAGAACAAGAGCTGTGCGTAATGCACACGGAGGTATTAATGAATAACAGCGAGATTGAAAACGAGATGTATGCTCGTGCCGTCGAGCTTATTGAGAAAAGATACCCACACGGTTGGGGAGGGGCAGGGGTTGTCCACACCTCTGCGGGAAACTTCTATACGAGCGTTTCTATCGACACAGCCAACGCCTCTGCCGTTGTTTGTATTGAGCTTGGAGCTATGCTTGAGGCACACAAGTACGGCGAGAGGGTAACGCATTGTCTGTGCCTTGTCCGTGATGATGAAAACTCCGAGTTCAAGGTTCTCTCGCCCTGCGGCATTTGCCAGGAGAGGCTGCGCTTCTGGGGCGAGGACGTGCTCGTTGCTGTTACCTGTGAGGAAAGACTTAAGTTTGTGCCTCTATCCGTTCTTCAGCCCTACCATTGGACACGAGCCTATGGGGCAGAGGAGCTTGAGCATTGGACGGAATAAAAAGAAAAACCGACAGTTTTGTGGGTGCAAATTAGGGATTTTTAATCCCTGGGAAAATGGCATAGTCGTTAATTCGGCTATGCCGTTTTCTCGTTTACAGGCGTTGTCGGTATTTCACCGATGCCGTTGTATATGATTTTAATCCGCTGAACCCTGTGTCCGTCAACCTTTTCTGCCTTGTAGACGAGGATTTTTTCAACGAACAAACGGATAAGCTCCGCATCGAGTTGCTTGATGTCCGTATACCTTCTAACCATCGAAAGGAAGGTATCAACGCCAAGGGACTCGTTTTTTGCGTTTGCCATAAAGCTCTGCAGTTCCGCAATGCGATACTCCAATTGTCTCTGTTCGGCTTCATAGGTAGCGGTCAGCTTCGCAAAACGCTCATCGGAAACCTTGCCTTCGATGTTGTCCTCGTAGAGCCTTTGGATAATGCCGTCAAGCTTGGTAACACGCGCCTTGGCTGCCTCAAGCTCCTTCTTACTTTCACGAAGATTACGCTCGGTTTCTTGTTTGGATTTTTGCGTTACAAGTCTTACGAACTCGTCTTCGTGCTCTCTGGCATAAGAGGTGACTCTGCGGATGTCATCAAGCAGAAGTTGCTCTATGACCACATTGCGGATTTGGTGGGAACTACATTTACCTTTTTGCTTTCGATATGTAGCGCAAACGAAGTATTCTTTGTTATGCTCCCATCCGCGTCCACGCACTTGGTAAAGCTTTGCCCCACAATCGGCGCAGAAGAGCATTCCCGAAAGGATAGGCATCTCGCCCATAGGAGTCAGCCTGCGCCGTCCGTCACGAATTTTCTGCACGATGTCAAAGGTCTCTTGGTCGATGATGGCTTCGTGGGTGTTCTCAAAAATCTGCCACTCGGAGCGGTTATTGTGCATCTGCTTTTTGTTCTTGTAGGATTTGCGGTAGGTCTTGAAGTTTGCCGTATGCCCCAAGTACTCCACACGAGTAAGTAGCCGAGCCACCGTGGAGTCGTGCCACGCACAAGGGTCATCATCGAGCGTTTTCGCAGGGAGTGTAAGTCCTTGCTTACGAGCGTGCGCCACGGGATTTTCGATTTGCCTTCGTGTCAGCTCCTTGGCAATCTGCGTGGGACCGTACCCCTTAACACAGAGGCTGAAGATTTCTCTAACAATCTCTGCGGCTTCGGGGTCGATTATCCATCGACTTTTGTCCTCGGGGTCTTTTACATATCCGTAGGGCGGATTTGTACACAAAGGTTTACCAGATTGACCTTTTGCCTTGAATACGGCGCGTATTTTCTTGCTCGTGTCCTTGGCATACCATTCGTTAATGATGTTGAGGAATGGTGTAAAATCGCTGTCTTGCTGATTGGCACTGTCCACGCCATTGTTAATGGCAATGAAACGTATGTCCAAGCCTGGGAAGAATACCTCGGTGTAGTAACCGACCTTAAGGTAATCTCTACCGAGTCGGCTCATATCCTTAACGATGACCGTACCGATTTTTCCATCCTCGGCAAGTGCTATAAGGCGCTCCCAATCAGGGCGGTCAAAGTTTGTGCCACTGTATCCGTCATCTACGAAGAACATTGTGTTGCCGAACCCATTGTCATCTGCGTATTTCTGCAGAATGGCTTTTTGGTTGATGATACTGTTGCTATCTCCCTGAAGTTCATCATCACGGGAGAGGCGGCAATATAATGCCGTAATTTTGCTATCGTTCTTGGCGATAGTAGGCTGTCTGTTATTCAATTTTTACCTCCTTCCGACAGCCTTCAAGCGGTACTGTATTATCCCGTACTATCGCCAAAAAGTCAAGTCATTTTGTTAAGATACTTTTGAATTTTCGGATAACTTTGCGTGGTCAAGAATGAGCTTTTTCACCTTGCCGTACATAGTATCCTTTGCGGCATCGGCACTCACCGATTCCACGATATAGACCACACCGTCAATGATGGTTTCGGTCTTGTGAGAACGTTCCTTGTTTTCATCCATAGGCACGACCTCACTCGGTCACTTGAATGACCTTGATTGCTTCGGGGCGGATGAGCTTTGCATCGAGATACTCACGAGCAATATAGCCAATCTGCCCATCATCGTGATAAAGTTCGTTAAGAACCTTTACGCTTACGTCGTCACGGATAATAATCCAATAGTAGGAAAAATCACCGAACGCAATAGGCTTATCCCCGACACCGATACTCGGCATATCGTTACAAATATGTACAGGCTTGCCGAGGATGGTATCGTTAGCGTGATTCCAGATGTAATTGCCGCTTTCGTCTTTGAGGGTACGAAGATAATATGCGGTCTCGTCGTTCATCATCCAAACACCTCTCTTGCGGTACTTCGGCTTGACCGAGAAGAAGAGCTTAAGAACATCTTCGTAGGTGAGATCCGAGGTGGACACGCCGATTTCTGCGCCACGAGTGTTATGGAGAATGCCTGTAGGCTGAATATCGCCCTTGCCGTTTACATAGGCAGCATCTTCCATAGCACCGAAGCTTTTTGCAATGCTGTCGATGAGGTGGTTTTCGATATCAAGACCGATATCGCTCATATATGCCTCGTCATATTTAAGAAGCGTTCCGAGCTTATGCGACTTAATATTGTATTCGGTGAACTCACCCATACCATTGCCAAAGGTATACATTCCGTTTTCGGGAGTCCAGCAACTGTCTTCAACACAGTGCTTTGCGAGAATGATGCCACCGTGGTCTCTCATATAAGCAATGGTGGCGAGAGGACGGAATACGCTTTCTCTCTTAAGAGCTGCGGTCATCTTGGAATTAGCCTGAATAGGAAGATATGCACCGCTTTCATTGGTGATACCTTTTTTGAGTTCGTTTGCATTGTGAGGCTTACGCTTTGCTGCGTTCCAAAACGCATAATCGTATTCGGGCATAGCCACAGCGTAGTCTCTTTCGTTAATGGTGTCGATTGTCATAGTAAAAATACTCCTTTTTGAATAGAATTTTTTGTGTTTGTTTGAATAGGGGTTAATACCCCGTTTGAATACCGGTTTTTGTGCGTGGCTGCCCCTGCCCGTTGTCGATATAATAGCGGGTAAGATATGCATCCCCCTCCCGGTCACATGGAGAAAAATATCTGAGGCAGAACTTTAGTCCACACAAGGGCTACGAATTAAAATCATAAAAAACCTCCTTGTTTTTTCTTCGGGGCAGATGTGGCAGTAATTTTTAGTAGGTTCTATATTTCCTCTATAAGAGAAAGGACTATAAAAACCTGCCACATCTGCCCCAAGCGGTTATGCGAGAAAATCCTCAAACTCATTTTTCAGCTTATAGCCGAGAAGGAGTGTGGTTTTCTCACCACCCGTCTTGGGTCTGCGACGTTCTATCGTACCCATTTTGCGAAGCTCGTTGATAAAATTACGATTGCTTTCGGCAAAGAAGCCGTTAACGCCACACCAATGACGGTAGTTATCGTAGAGAGCCGAGGTGCGAATTTCCCCCTCAATATCCTCTTCAAGTTTTTCTTCCGCAAACTGCGCCATTTTATTGCTTTCGTGGTAGTAGGCATATGTGGCGTCAATAACGGATTTCGGCTGTTTCAAGCCTTCCTTTCGGAGTAATCTATAGCCCTCGACGAGCCAATTAAGAATTGCACTTTGGGTGTTCGGCTTGGAGAATTCCTCTTTGAGAGTACGGTCTTGCTCCCATTCCTCAAAATGTCGGTTAAACGGAATGATTACCACACGCCCACTTTGGAAGAGAGTCATATCGGTAATAACGGGAAGATAGTTCGTGTTGACATACATTTTGAATTGTGGCTTGAAATCAAAGGAGTTCTCGTTAAGGAAACGAGCGTTCATAGTATCGTTACCCGTCATACTTTTGACCTGTGCCGCGTTCAAAAGCAGACCTCTGCTCGGCTCGGAAATGTTGGCAAAACGAATGCCTGCAAGCCTTGCGATGTCCTCGCTTGGAGATTGGCTGTTCGTATTGTTTTTCTGCGCTATGGTTTCGGGGCGCACGGCTCTGCCGTAGTCACCAAGCACCAAGAGGCAACTTTCCATAAGCGTTCCTTTACCATTGCGCGTAAGCTCACCGAAAAGGAAGAAAATGCATTCAAAACGTGTGTCACCGCTAATGCCGTAGCCCAAGGCTTTCTGAAGGAATCGTGCTTTTTCCTTATCACCGCTTGTGATTTCCTCTATGAACTTTTCAAAACGAGGACTTTCTGCAGAGGGGATATAATCTACCTTGGAGATTTTGGTGAAGAAGTCCTCGGGGCGATGCTCACGGAACTCCATAGTGCGAAGGTCAAGAGTACCGTTATTACAATTAAGGAGATAGCGGTCAGTATCAAATTTTTCCATACTGACGGGATACACGCTTTGTGCTTCTTTGAGGTAGGTCTCACGGAAACGACGTTGTACCCATTTCTTACACACCTCTAAAAAGGCAGTACGGCGGGTCTCATCACGAATGCTTGCGGTATATACGATAAGGGCATCGGATAGCTCCTTGGCAAGCTCCATAGCTTTAAGACCACCAATGTCCGTAACCCACCGCTTACCATCGAATATGTACCATTTCTTGCGTTCAGGCACATAACGTGCGATGTCCTTGTACATATCTGCAAAGAGTCTGCCGAAGCCGATATCTCCACCGCTGTAGCGTTTGTTGTTGGCAGGGTCAAGCTCATAAAGTCGATTTGAGGTGTCGGCAAAATCATCGGCAGCAGAAGTGATAATAGGAGAGTAAAATGATGTAGTAGCATTAACCGCTTTTTCAAGTGTAGCGCTACGGTAATCGTCCCGCTCCCATTTTTCACGCATAAGACAGGATGACCTAAAGAGCCTGTCCATCTGCTCGGTGTCACCACCGCACCAAAATGCGAGAATGGTACAAAGGGAGAGGTCGGCTTCGCTATGGGTCTTGCCTTCGGGGATTTCTCCGTTCCACAGGGCTTTGAACTTTTCTCCTTGCTTGGATGCCGAAGCCTTGATAATAACAGAATCGTCCGAAAGATAACTACCGGGAGCGTTTACGGAGTGTGCTTGGGGTATTTCCTCACGTTTCATATTGTTTTCAAGGGTAGCAAGCACAGCATCGGTGCATTCCTTTAAAGGTTCTTCCCACACAACATCCCCGGTGTATACGGCAAATCTATCCGTTAAACCACCGATATACAGCTCCAAGCGGTTATGGGGATTTTTCATATAGTAGGCAGGGGCGAGCTTTTGTTTGTCTTCCTTATTGGTTATAAAGGGGAGCTTGGCTCTATCACATTTGCCATAAATATGGATGCCGCCACAGCTGACCGAACGTTCTGTATAAGAGTTGAAACGTTGTAAGAGTTCTTGCATCAAGGGGTCATCAAGAGCATAGTCATCGGCATCAAGGAAAAAGTATCCGTCCGGCACCTTGAAGCCGAGTCCAGATGCGTTATGTGTTTCCTTCGTAGCAAGAGCCTCATCGTAGGTCACCCACGTATGCGCCCAATTTGCAGATGTGCCTGTTGAGCCACCATTTGCGGAGTGCGGTACTTTTGTCATGCGACCGTCCTTATCTTTCTCCCAATGCCAATGAAACCAAATGCGTTGCGCCTTCAGATCTGCCATAAAATCCTGCATTGTTACTACCTCCTTTCATTTTGATATTGTGTTTTATGCTCATCGAGTTACCTCCTTTCTTGATTATTCTGTTTGTGCCTTTCTGCCTTCTAATGGAAACGAGAATGGCGTTTCGGAAAAAATCTGCTAAATTTCTTATGAAAAATTTTTCTCCTCACTCTAAAGCCTTGGGAGAGGCTAAAATTCAAGGGGTTTCAAAATAATTCACACAAATTTCATAATTGATTTCTTTACCCCACTCTAAACTCACGGGAGCGGTCAAAAGTCAACCTCTTGTGCAAAAAAAGTTTTTATTCCTCACTCTAAACTCACGAGAAAGCGAAAAAATGAAGGATTTTGCAAAAATATTTTTTTGCTCCCCACCTATAAGCCTCGGCAAGAGCGAAAATTGAAGGATTATGCAAAAATAATTTTAATTTCCTCATAGGTAGCTCACGAAAACGGCATTTTTTAACCCCCTTTTTTGAAATTTGTTTGGAAAATAAAAAAATCCGCTCCCCGAAAGGAACGGACTCAATTGCCTTTATCTTTGCTCTTACACCCTAAAATGCACACGAAAATAGACTTTTTGCTTAAAGTTTTACCAAATATTCAAAACAAAAAGAGCAAAATCCCTTGTAAAATTTCTTCAAATGGTGTATAATTTTGATGTATATTTATTTTGGAGAGGTGTAACTATGGCTGTTTGTTATAACAAACTATGGAAACTCTTGATAGACCGAAAAATGAAGAAAAAAGATTTACTTGCGCTTTCCGGCATTAGCCGTGGCACACTTACAAAGCTCAACAAGGACGAAAACGTATCTACGGAAACGCTCGTCCGCATTTGCACCGCTTTGAAGTGCGACATTGCCGACATTGTGGAAGTGACAGATATTAATAAATAGGAGAGGACACCTCATGACAGAAATAGAAAAGATTGCTTACGCAAAATCATTTATTGATAAATTAGCCATCGGCATTGATCCTACTGACGGCACACTTATCCCTGACGGCGAGGTTGCTCTCAACCCAAGACTATCAAAATGCTTTTTATATGTAGCGGATATCTTATCTAAAATCATTGAAAATCCGTCTGCCTTGACAGAAATGTATAAGACTAACGAGTGGATCGTCACGCCCGATGTTCTTGCAAGAATCGAATGCTCTGCGTTGAGAGTGGGTATAAGCACTTTTGCGAAGCGAATAAACGATGCGTTAAGATCTACTCGTAAATTTACCGCAACCGAGGTGAACAATTGGCTCTTGCATGAAGGATATTTGACGAGAATCGCAACGAGCAATAATAAGATGACCAAACGCCCTACACAAAAAGGAGTAAATCTTGGCATCACTACGGATGAAGTAATGAAAGAGAATGGTCGGGCAAAATACTATGTTCGTTGTAATGTGAATGCCCAACGCTTCATAAGAGATCATCTTTCGGAAATTATTGAATTCTCTAAAACTTCCGTAGCATATTCGGGTGCATCAGTTAGACGCAAGCCTTCTGAGCCATTTGAAATCACTCAGGCAGAGCTTGCAAAATTTGAATTCTCCGAAACACCTTTGATGATAAGTCAGATTACTGACAGAATAAATGCGTTAAAGACAAACACGAGTGCAGCGAAATTAAAAGCAACGGATATTACAGAGTGGTTGTTGAGCGTTGGAATTCTGAAAGTAGTTTCGCTTGATGCAAAGAACTATAAATTGCCGAGTGATATCGGTAGCGAAATGGGCATCAGCGTTGAGCGCAGAAGCAGTAGCAATGGTGAGTATAGCATTGCTCTTTACAATATCGAAGCGCAAAAATTTATAATCGATAACTTGCACGCAATAGTAAGAATCATTTGATAAGAACAATTTGGAGGCCAATATGGCAAAAAGCATAGTATTCTTCGACACAGAAATTAGTGTCCATGAAAACAAAATACTTGACATAGGCGCGGTTAGAGGTGACAAAACTGTTTTTCATTCTCCTTCCGTGTCGGAGTTTTGTGCCTTCGTGGCAGGTGCGGAGTTCCTATGCGGTCACAATATAGTTCATCACGACATGAAGCACATCAATCCACACATTGGAGATGCTCTGCATCAGAAGGTAATAGATACGCTCTATCTTTCTCCTCTTATGTTCCCCAAGCGTCCTTATCACAAACTGCTTAAGGATGATAAGCTTCAAGTCGAAGAATTAAATAATCCCGTCAACGATAGCCACAAAGCATCCACCTTGTTTTATGACGAAGTAAATGCATTTTATCAGTTGTCAAAAAATCGCAAAATGATATATTGCGGTTTGCTTTATAGCCATCAGGAATTCCAAGGATTTTTTGATTATGTGGATTTCAAGCCTTATAAATATAATTTAGCACAACTGATTAGTGATGAATTTTCAGGAAGGATATGTGCAAACGCAGATTTAGACGTTCTTATAAAGCACTATCCCGTAGAATTAGCGTATGCGCTCGCTTTAGTCGGTTGTGATGATCATTATTCTACCACACCGCCTTGGCTTCTCTATAACTATCCCAAAATCGAAAATGTTATAAAATTTTTATGTAATACACCATGTGAAGAACATTGCGAATACTGTCGCAACGCTCTTGATATTCATAAGTGGCTGAAAACCTTCTTCGGTTATCCCGGCTTCCGCAAGTTTGCGGGTGATGAAATCTCGTTGCAAGAAGTTGCCGCACAAGCAGCCGTTGATGGAAAATCCCTTCTTGCCGTATTCCCAACAGGTGGTGGAAAATCAATTACATTCCAATTGCCTGCACTTATGGCAGGGAGAGCAACACATGGTCTTACGGTTGTAATTTCTCCTCTTCAGTCGTTAATGAAAGACCAAGTTGACAACCTTGTAGAGAAAGGCATCGAGGGCGCAGTAACCATTAATGGAATGATGAATCCCATCGAACGCGCTGATGCCATCGAAAGAGTAAAGAATGGCAAAGCATCTCTGCTTTATATATCCCCCGAACAGCTTCGTTCAAAAACGATAGAGAAACTCTTGATGTCGCGCAATATCGTGCGTTTTGTTATCGATGAAGCGCATTGTTTCTCTGCTTGGGGGCAGGACTTCAGAGTGGATTATTTATATATCGGTGATTTTATCCGTAAGCTACAAAAGGATAAGAAAACCGAGCGCAAACCCATCCCCGTGTCCTGTTTTACAGCAACGGCAAAGCAAAAGGTTATCTCTGACATATGCGATTATTTCTATAAAAAGCTCGATTTGACATTGGAGATCTTCGCTTCAAAAGCCACGAGAGAAAACCTTCACTATACCGTCTTACACAAAGAAACGGATGAAGAAAAATACAGCGCATTGAGAACGCTGATCGCTCAAAAGCAATGTCCGACGATTGTTTATGTTTCACGAACAAAACGCACATTTGAGCTTGCCGCCAAACTGACGAGCGATGGTTTTAAAGCGCTTCCGTACAACGGGAAAATGGATGCCAACGACAAGATTGTCAATCAAGAGGCATTCATGAACAATGAAGTATCAATTATTGTAGCAACCTCGGCTTTTGGTATGGGTGTTGACAAGAGCGATGTAAAGCTTGTTATACACTATGATATATCGGACTCCCTTGAAAATTATGTTCAGGAAGCAGGTAGAGCCGGACGAGATCAATCCTTGCAAGCTGAATGCTATGTTCTTTTTAACGATAATGATCTTGATAAGCATTTCATATTGCTGAACCAGACAAAATTAAGCATCAGCCAAATTCAGCAAGTATGGAAAGCCATCAAGGATCTCACGCAAAATCGCCCCAATATATGCTGTTCTGCTCTTGAAATCGCGCGTCAGGCGGGGTGGGATGACTCTGCAGGTGCTGAAATGGAAACTCGTGTCAGAACTGCCATCTCAGCACTTGAAACCGCAGGCTATATTGTGCGAGGCAGAAATGTGCCGAAGGTGTTTGCTACGAGCATAAGAGCAAAGGATATGACCGAAGCGTCTTATCGTATTCGAAGTTCGTCCCTCTTTTCCGAAGAACAACGCACGGCAGCTCTGCGCATAATTAAATCCTTAATATCAAGCCGTAGTATTGCAACGGCAGGCAATGATGAAGCTGAATCACGCATAGATTATCTTGCCGACAACCTTGCGTTGTCAAAAGAAGCTGTTATTGAGGCGATCAATTTGATGCGTCAGGAAGGTCTGTTGGAAGATTACAGCGATATGTCCGCATACATTAACGATTCGGACAGCCACCATAAGTCGTCGCTGATTCTCGAAAGATTTGCAAAACTTGAGCGCTTCATTCTCTCAAAGATTGATGATGAAGGTGCTAATTTCGGATTTAAGGAATTAAACGAATCTGCCCAAGCAGAAGGAATTACCACGTCAACAATAAAGAATATAAAAACCATTCTTTATTTTCTTTCTATCAAGAACTATGTTCACAAAGAAGAAAATCGAGATAGTGTTTCCGTGGATGTAGTTCCGGCATTGGGTCTTAAAAACTTGATGGACAAGTTTGAGAGGCGTATTGAACTGTGCAGATTCATACTTGCCGAGCTGTATGCAAAAGCCGAGCAGAAAGAAAAAGAAGCAGAGGGCGAGGATCTAAAGCCTGTT
The DNA here is from genome assembly GCA_045543615.1 of Eubacteriales bacterium. Taxonomy (GTDB): domain Bacteria; phylum Bacillota; class Clostridia; order Oscillospirales; family CAG-272; genus CAG-390. Next base: position 31,766 of record JAZPXL010000025.1, on the reverse strand, counting down.
GTCTTTTCGCTGGTGGGGCTTTACAAGGAATATCAAAACACGCCTAAAATGAACATAGGCGGAATTCCTGTGGAGTTAAGTGATGTCGAGGATGCTCTTCTGTATATGTCCAAGATCGGTGCTCTGAAGCTTGAAGGCGGATTTCTCGTCCTCTACAATGCTATGGAAATCAAGCGTATCGTAAGAGATAACCGAATTAAATACAAGGTTGACGATTATAGATTGCTTGACGAATTCTATAAGCAGAAAATCCGTCAAATCCACATCGTAGGTGAATACGCAAATCTCATGGTGCGCGATTATGATGCCGCCTTGCAGTTTGTTCAGGACTACTTCAATATGGAATTCAAGAAATTCATAGCGAAGTATTTCAAGGGAGAGCGTGCAAAAGAGATTGAGCGAAATATCACACCCGACAGATACAATCAACTGTTCGGTGAGCTTTCCGATATACAAGAGGAAATTATCAACGATATATCCAAATATATAGTTGTGGCAGCCGGTCCCGGAAGCGGAAAAACAAGAGTCCTTGTTCACAAGCTCGCTTCGCTTTATCAGTTGGAGGACGTAAAGCATGAGCAGATGCTTATGCTCACCTTCTCACGAGCTGCAGCTACCGAATTTAAAAAACGGTTACATACGCTTATTGGAAATGCGGCGAATTTCATCGAAATCAAAACATTCCACTCCTACTGCTTTGATTTACTCGGCAAGATCGGAACGCTTGAAGCATCGGAAAATATTGTAAGAGATGCTGCCGAAATGATTCGCAACGGAGAGGTTGAGCAAGGTAAAATTACCAAGACCGTTCTTGTTATTGATGAGGCACAAGATATGGACGAGCATGAATTCGCTCTCGTTCGTGCTTTGATGGCTCAAAATGACGATATGCGAATCATAGCCGTTGGCGATGACGATCAAAACATCTATGAGTTCCGTGGCTCTAATTCCGTTCATTTAAGAACGCTGATCGAACAGTACGGCGCAAACAAATACGAAATGGTCGAAAATTATCGTAGCAAAGCTAATGTGGTTGCATTGGCGAATGCGTTTGCGGAAACGATTACGAATCGTATGAAGGTTGCTCCCGTGGAACCTGTTACCGAGGAAACAGGAGTTGTAAAAATCACACGCCACACTTCTGCTAATATGGAAGAAGCAGTCGTTCAAAATCTAATTGCAACATATACCGGCGGCAGAGCTTGTGTGCTTACGAACACCAATGATGAAGCACTTCGCATAATGGGATTGCTTTTGAAATACGGAAAACGCGCAAAGCTTATACAATCGCTTGACGGTTTCAGATTAATCAATCTGGTAGAGGTACGAGTATTCCTTAACGCTATTAAAAAGGATTTGCATTCGCCCGTTATCCCCGACGAGATATGGAATAAGGCGAAAAAGGAACTCTTTAGCAAGTACTATAATAGCTCGTGCATTGATAATATTCGCAAGCTGGTGCTTGATTTTGAAGCCACTCATTCGGTAAAATACATTTCTGATTTGGAAGAATTCATAAGCGAATCAAACTATGAAGATTTTTATGTTGATAGCGAAGCAGAGGTAATCTATGTTTCGACTATACATAAATCTAAAGGACGTGAATTTGATAGCGTATACATGATGCTTAAGGATGCTCACGGAAAGAATGATGAAGAACGTAGAAAGCTATATGTCGGAATGACAAGAGCCAAGAGCAATCTATTCATTCATGCCAACACCGATTTGTTTGCAAAATATGTTCTTCCCGATGTAATTCATGTTGCTGATAGCAACGATTATAGTGAGCCGTCAGAAATCGTGTTGCAAACAACGCACAGAGATGTTGTTCTCGATTATTTCAAAAACAAAAAGGAACTCATATTCGATTTGAGAAGCGGCACCTCATTAAAGATAGACGATGTTTATCTTAGTGCCGAACTTCACGGTCGAGATGTGCGTGTGGCGAAATTCTCAAAAGCCTTTGTAGAAACGCTTGAAAAACTTAAAACCAAAGGTTATGTGCCTACATCTTCGGAAGTTCGTTTCATCGTAGCATGGAAAGGCGAGGAAGATAATCAAGAAACTCTCATTATTCTCACGGATATACATTTTGTAAAAAAATAATATATTTTTGATGTTCACAATTTGTTATCTGGACTTATGCACCACCTTGTGGTATAGTGTTGTGCTACAAGGAGGTGCGCATATGAAAAAGACACTTGCAGAATTGTGGCACGGCAATATAAATCCGCAATCGGATAGCCGTAACAATACTCCCGAAATGAAACAGTTGATGGAGTATATGGCTCGACATCACGAAAACCTACTAAAAGCAATGACAGATGAGCAACGTGATATTTTAGAGCGGTTCGATGATTGTTGGAGTGAATACGCCAGCCTTGCAGAAGAGGCAATATTCGTATATGCCTTTCGGCTCGGTGCAAAAACAATGCTTGAGGTAATGTTACCCACGGCAGAAGATTAAACGCAAAAAGAAAGACCACACACAAGGTTTTATCCTTATGTGTGGTCTTTACTTGTTTGCCCCGCTTGAAGGTGTCGCTCAAAAATTTACTGTTTTTCGTAAATCCCTAAGTTACACCATCTTTTCTGTCGGTTTTTCTTATTTAGATTGAATTGTTCAAGAGAGAAGCGCACGGTCGGAGGCGAACTCCTCGCCACTCTTCTGCATAAACATTTCAAGAAGAGCGTCTACTGTGAGGTTTTGCTTTTCCTCACCTGAGAGGTCGAGGATGATCTTTCCGTCCTTCATCATAATAAGTCTGTTGCCGTGTGCGATGGCGTCCTTCATATTGTGAGTTACCATCATAGCTGTGAGATTTTTCTCTCTGATTATTCTGTCCGTCTCCCAAAGCACCTTTGCAGCTGTCTTGGGGTCAAGAGCCGCCGTATGCTCGTCGAGCAGAAGCAGATGGGGGTTGTTTATGGTCGCCATAAGCAGAGTCAGAGCCTGTCGCTGACCACCCGAAAGCAGACCGACCTTTGCATTCATTCTGTCCTCAAGACCGAGGTCGAGCGTTGCGAGAAGCTCACGGTAATACTCTCGCTCCTTCTTTGTGATGCCCCATCCAAGACCTCTTACCTTGCCACGTCTTGCGGCGAGTGCGAGGTTCTCTTCAATTTCCATATTTGCAGCTGTACCCATCATAGGGTCTTGGAAAACACGGCCGAGGAATGCAGCACGGCGATGCTCGGACATATTTGTTACGTCCGTGCCACCAATCATAATTGCGCCCTCATCTATCTGGAAGCTACCCGAAATTGCGTTGAGAGTTGTGGATTTACCGGCTCCGTTGCCACCTATTACAGTAACAAAGTCGCCCTCGTTCAAGTGGAGGGTTACGCCATCGAGTGCTACCTTTGCGTTAACAGTACCCGGATTAAAGGTCTTTCTTATTTCTATAAGATCAAGCATCTCCACTTTCCTCCACCTTATTTGTTTTTGCTGTTGCGTGTGGTTTTTTCTTTATCTTTGTTCGGAGATAGGGGACTGCAAGGAAGATAGCAACCATAATTGCAGAGAGCATCTTGAGCAGGTCGGTGTCAAGTCCGAGGAATATTACCGTCTGGTAGACGATGTAATAAACCACGCTACCTCCGACAACGCAGAGTAGGGAGAGTGCGAAATTGCGCACACGGCGACCGAAAACGGCCTCTCCTATGATAACTGCGGCAAGTCCGATTACTATTGCACCCTTACCCATATTGATATCTGCACTTCCGAGATATTGTGCAAGCAGAGCACCTGACATAGCAACAAAGCCGTTTGAGATAACAAGGCCGATAATCTTCATCAAATTGGTGTTGATGCCCTGAGCACGGCTCATCTTGGGGTTGTTGCCCGTTGCACGAATAGCACTACCCGTTTCAGTTCCGAAGAACCAATAAAGCAGACCTATTACACCTGCAATAAAGACCACAAGAACAATTATGTTCTTCCAAGAGGGATAGAGCTGAGCTATGAGAAGAGGATAATTTCTTGCGGGGAGTGCCTGATTAGCCTTACCCATTATTTTGAGATTTACGCTCCAGAGCATAAGCTGTGTGAGTATTCCTGAAAGTATTGGAGGGATGCCGAGAAGAGTATTGAACAGACCCGTTACAAGGCCTGCAAGCATACCTGCAAGGGTTGCAAGCACAATGGCGAGCCAGACGGGCATACCACCGACGATGCACATAGCGCAAACTGCCGCACCTGTGCAAATCGAGCCGTCGACGGTGAGGTCGGCGAAATCAAGTATTCTGTATGTCAAATATACGCCTATTGCCATAATGCCCCAGATAAGTCCTTGGGCTACAGCACCCGGCAGGGATAAAAGATAATTCATTGTAAATACCTCATCTCACCGCCGATTTTATCGGCGGTGAGAGTTAAAAATCATATTAGTGGTTTGTTATTATTTGTCCATCTCGATGGCTGTGTAGCCCTCGGGAAGTGTGATGCCAAGCTCTGCGGCTACAATGGGGTTGTACTTCTTTGTTGTGTTTGTAGCGTACTCGATGGGCATTTCGGAGATGCTTGCCTCGCCCTTGAGGATCTTGGCAGCCATCTTACCTGTTGCGTATCCGATATCGTAGTAGCTGATGGAGAGTGTAGCGAGTCCACAACCCTTGCAGATGCCCTCTTCGCCTGCGATGATGGGTTTTACATTACCTGCCATTGCGCCGTAGATTGTCTCTGCGCAGGAGGCTGCTGTGTTGTCTGTGGGGATGTAGATTACGTCACTTGCGGCTGCTGCTGCCTGTGTTACTGCTGTAACATCGTTTGTGTCGGAGAATGTGAATGCAGAAACGGTGTAGCCCATTCCCTCAAGCTTTTCCTTCATAACGCCGTACTGGAATGCGGAGTTGGGCTCGGCTGAGCAGTAGAGAATACCAACATTTGTTGCGTTCGGGAAGAGCTCTTTAATCATATTAGCCTGCTCTTCGAGGGGAGCGAGGTCGCTTGTTCCCGAGATGTTGCCACCGACAGTTCCGCTGAAGTTCTTGAGATCGAGAGCTGTGGGGTAGTCGGTGATGGATGTTCCGAGGATCGGGATTGTTGTTGTTGCGTTAGCGGCGGCCTGAAGAGCAGCTGTTGCGTTCGCAAGAATGAGGTCAACGTTCTTTGAAACGAAGTTGTTTACGATGGGGAGGCAGGTGTCGGGTGAGCCTGCTGCGTTCTGATAATCAAATGTAACGTTTTCCTCGCCAAGCTCCTCGATAAGAGCAGCCTTAAAGCCCTCAGTTGCGGCGTCAAGAGCATCGTGAGTTACGAGCTGAACGATACCTATTGTATATTTGCCGTCATCCGTACAGGACGAGAAGGCGAAGACGCTTGTAAGCATCATTACAAGTGCAAGTGTGAGTGTGAAAATTCTTTTTGTGGTTTTCATTGTTTTGTCTCCTTTGAGTAATTAAAATGAAATATTAATATGCGATATAAATATCGTCAATTAATCTTGTTTGTGATCGATCTCGATCTCTTGAAGAACGACGCTTCCGCCTGCGTACATTTGTCTGAGCTTCGGCTTTTCGATCTTGCCTGTGGGGTTTCTTGGAACTGTTGCGAAGATGATCTTTCTCGGACGCTTGTATCTCGGCAGTGGTGAGCAGAAGTCGAGAAGCTCGCCCTCGTCCATCGTCTCGCCGTCCTTAAGCTCGACGATTGCCGCAGAAATTTCACCAAGTCGCTTGTCGGGGATGCCGATTACGGCAACGTCCTTAATTTTGTTGTTTGATCTGAGGAAGTCCTCGATCTGTACGGGATAGATGTTCTCACCACCTGAAATGATGACATCCTTCTTTCTGTCGACAAGCCAGATAAATCCACTTTCGTCCTCTCTTGCCATATCGCCCGTATAGAGCCAGCCGTCTGAGTCGAGGATTTCAGAGGTTGCAATTTCGTCCTTGTAGTAGCATTTCATAACGCCTGCTCCCTTGACAGCAAGCTCTCCAACCTCGCCTGCCGGAACAGTTCTGCGTTTCTCATCAACTATTCTTGTCTCCCAACCAAAGCCTGCTCTGCCGATAGCACCGATATGCTCGATGTTTTCAACGCCGAGATGCACACATCCCGGGCCTATCGACTCGGAAAGACCGTAGTTTGTGTCATATTGGTGATGTGGAAATACCGTTTTCCATCTCTTGATAAGGCTTGGTGGAACGGGCTGTGCGCCAATGTGCATCAGTCTCCACTGCGAGAGATTGTAGTCGGAGAGCTTGATTGCTCCCGAATCAATTGCATCGAGGATGTCCTGCGCCCACGGAACGAGCAACCAGGCAATTGTACAGCCCTCCTCGGAGATGGTCTTTATGATCCAGCTTGGAGTAGTTCCCTTGAGCAGAACTGCCCGTCCACCTGAGAGAAGAGAGCCGAACCAATGCATCTTTGCTCCCGTGTGATAGAGGGGTGGGATGCAGAGGAAGACGTCGTTCCTTGTCTGTGAGTGGTGAGCTTGCTCGACTTTTGCGGCGTGCATCAGCGCACCGTGATCGTGGAGTATCGCCTTGGGAAAGCCCGTTGTACCACTTGAAAAATAGATAGCAGCGTAGTCGCTGTCATCAATAAGTATTGCGGGAGCTCTGGATGAGCAATAGGTCACAAGCTTATCATAGCTTTCGGCAAAAGAGGGACAGTCATTTCCTACATAAGTCCACATCTTGATTTCGGAAATCGTGCTGTAAATCTCCTCAATTCGTCCGACAAATTCGGGGCCGAAAACGAGGTATTCGCAATCTGCCTTGCGCAGACAGTATTTTATCTCATCTGCTGTGTAGCGATAGTTGAGCGGTACTGCAAGAGCGCCACTCTTTAGTATTCCGAAATAGACGGGCAACCATTCAAGGCAGTTCATAAGAAGGATTGCGACCTTTTGTCCTTTCTTTATACCACGGGAGAGCAGGAGATTTGCAAATCTGTTGGCTTTCTCGTCAAACTCACGCCAGCTCATCTGTCTGCGATAGCTTTCCGTGGAGGTTGACTGCATAAGTGCGTATTCCTTCCAGGTCAGCTTTTGCGAGGGATCGAGCGATGCGTTGATCTCAACTAAGCTGATATCGTCGGCGTATACCGTAGCATTTCTGACTAACAGTTCTGTAATGGGCATAATAAAAAGCTCCTTGAATTATTGTGAGGCAAACAAAAAACGCCCCCGTATCACATAGGATACAGAGACGGGTGTGAACCGTGTTACCACTCTGTTTCATCAAGCCCTCACGAGCTTGACCTTACGCACATCAAACAATGTGTCGCCCGATTACGGGGGCATCCGTTACGCCTTTAGGCATTTGCCGTTTTGCGTACAGCTCCCGAAAGGTAATTCGGAACTCACCTGCTCACTGTCTCGCACCATCCGACAGCTCTCTGTAGGCCTCTGCGTGAATTCTTACTGATTCTTTCGATCACAGCTTTATGCGGTTATTTTACTACAAAGAAAAACGTTTGTCAATACCTTTTTTGAATTTTTTTGCGAAAAAATTAAGATTTTTTTCATAAAGTCGAAACAAACGGCTGTTGCAAGAGCAACAGCCGTGAATTATTATTCGTTTTCGTTTTTTGGTTCATTTGGTGAGCAGAGGCCACAGGCTGCGCAATTCCCGCCACAAGAGCAGATATGCTCGCCTTTCTTTTTCTTTCTTACGAAATAGAAGATAATCAGACCGACTGCCAAAACCAAAATAGCTAAAATTGCAATTGTTGCAGGTGTCATACTGTTTTCTCCTTATGTTTTTTTGGTACAGGTTTTACCAAAAGGAAGATAATAAGCGCAAGTGCGACGAATGCGATGGCTGTACCAACTCCGAATGCACCGCCTGCAAAGAACGTGCCGAGCTGGTAGACTATGAGGGAGATGAGATATGCGAAGACGCACATATAACTGATGGCGAATGCCGTCCACCAACCGTTGTTCATCTCTCTCTTAATTGCGCCCATAGCTGCAAAGCAGGGTGCGCAGAGGAGGTTGAATATCATAAATGACATACCTGCAAGCTGTCCGACAACGCCCTCGCCGAAGTATTCAGCACCCATAACCCTAAATGCCGCACTACCCTCGTCGAGAAGATCGAATATGTCGGTTTCTCCGATGATAGTGTTTGCAGTTTCGGAGAGTGTAGCAAATACGCCAACGACCTCTTCCTTAGCGATAAGTCCGAGAAGTGTTGCAACTGCCGCCTGCCAAGTTCCAAAGCCGAGTGGCTTGAAAAGAACGGCGATGAAAGAGCCGACAAGCTCAAGAATGGATGCCTCGTCACCATTACCGATGTAATGGAAGCCACCCTCAAAGGAGAGGCTGTTGAGAAGCCAAATAGATAGGCTTGCGACTACTATAACTGTGCCTGCACGCTTGATAAAGCCCCAACCTCTCTCCCAAGTTGCACGGAGGACATTTGTGGCGGAGGGAGCGTGGTATGCGGGAAGCTCCATAACGAAGGGAGCAGGATCTCCTCTGAAGAGACGAGTCTTCTTCAGAATAAGACCTGTGACGATAACTGCGCCGATGCCGATGAAGTACGCGGCAGTTGCAATAAGTGCGCTGTTGCCAAAAAGAGCAGCGGCGATGAATGAAACGATGGGCATTTTTGCGCCGCAGGGAATAAAGCCTGTGGTGAGAATGGTCATCTTTCTGTCACGGTCCTGGTCTATTGTACGGGACGCCATAATTCCGGGAACGCCACAGCCCGATGCGATGAGCATAGGAATGAAGGACTTGCCGGAGAGCCCGAACTTACGGAAGATACGGTCCATAATGAAGGCAACACGTGCCATATAACCGATATCCTCAAGAATTGAGAGGAGGATGAAGAGGATGAAGAGCTGAGGAACAAATCCGAGAACTGCGCCAACGCCGTCGAGTATTCCGTCGACAACGAGACTTATGAGCCACTCTGCGCATCCAATAGCCTCAAGTCCTGCGCTTGCGGCAGGCAAGATCCACTCGCCAAAGAGGATATCATTCATAAATACAACGGTGAAATCGCCGACAGTTCCAATAGAAATATAGTATACGAGGAACATTACAACGGCAAAGATAGGGAGAGCCAGGACACGATTTGTGACTATGCGATCTATCTTGTCGGAGATTGTCATCTTAACGTCTGACTTTTTCTTGTAGCAGGTCTTGAGCACACGGGTTACAAACTCATATCTTTCGTTTGTAATGATGCTCTCTGCGTCATCGTCAAGCTTTTGCTCAACTGAAACAATGTCAGTTTCAATATGTGCCATAACCTCGGGCGCAAGAGAAAGCTGTTCTATAACCTTTGAGTCTCTCTCAAAGAGCTTTACGGAATACCAACGCTGTTCCTCGGGTGGAAAGCTATGTACAGCCGCTTCCTCAATATGTGCCAGAGCGTGCTCAACTATACCACAAAAGGAGTGAGACGGGATGAACTTGCCCGTTGCGGCAGCGGCTATTGCAGCATCGGCCGCCTCGTCGGTACCCGTGCCCTTGAGTGCCGAAATTTCGACAACGGGACATCCAAGCCCACGCGAGAGGGCGTCAAGATCAATCTTGTCACCATTCTTTCTGACTATATCTATCATATTGATGGCAACTACAACAGGAATGCCAAGCTCAAGAAGCTGGGTTGTCAGGTAGAGGTTGCGCTCAATATTTGTTCCGTCAACAATGTTGAGAATAGCATCTGGGCTTTCTCCTACAAGGAAGTTCCTTGCAACAACCTCTTCAAGAGTGTAGGGCGAGAGGGAATAGATGCCGGGAAGGTCAACAACGATAACATCACGATCTCGCTTAAGTGCGCCCTCTTTCTTTTCGACCGTAACACCGGGCCAGTTGCCGACATACTGATTTGAGCCTGTCAGCGCATTGAACAGCGTGGTCTTGCCGCAGTTGGGATTGCCCGCAAGGGCGATTTTTAAACTCATATTAGTATCCTTTCAGACTCCCCAAATTAGCATCAGCTAACTTGTGGGCAGAATTTTTTGGAGAGACAATCTCTCCATTTTGTTTTGGCTGATTACTCAACCTCTATCAGATCTGCATCAGCTTTTCTGAGGGACAGCTCGTAGCCACGAACGGTAACCTCAATGGGATCTCCCAGAGGAGCAACCTTGCGAACATAGATCTCGACGCCCTTCGTGATGCCCATATCCATAATGCGACGCTTGAGTGCGCCCTCACCGTAGAGCTTGACAACCCGGACAGTCTGGCCGATTTTTGCATTCTTGAGTGTTTTCAAGACCCAAGTCCTCCGTTTCTCGTTTTTGCGTCAAGTGGTACTTTCCGTAAACCAAACAATACGGTTAGCCTTGACTAACTGAATATATATTAGCACAAGCTAACTCATTTGTCAAGATAAAAACGCAAAAAAATGGTTGTTTTCATAATTTTTCTCATCAAATACAAATCATAGGCAGTAAAAAAGAGGAGTTTTTGTTAAATATGCGCAGAGAGGGATGAGAGTTAAAAAATGTTTTTTGGTGGCTATTGCATTTTTCTTTAAAATGTGATATCATATATATAATGGAAACAAAAAGGAGGTGCTTTGTATGCGACTTGCTGAATCGGGCGAGATGTATCTTGAGACGATATACGTTCTGTCACAGAAAACAACATCCGTGCGCTCTGTTGATGTTGCAGAGCATATGGGATATTCAAAGCCGAGCGTCAGCAGAGCTATTGGTCTGCTTAAGTCCGGTGGATATATCACTGTTGACAAAACAGGCTTCATTACCCTTACGGATAGTGGACTTGAGACGGCGCAGAAGCTGTACGAAAGACACACCATTCTGTCCGACTTTTTCGTGTCCTTGGGAGTTGTGAGGGAGACGGCGTCAAGTGACGCTTGCAAAATTGAGCACGTAATAAGTGACGAGACCTTTGAGGCTATCAAGAGACGAGTTGGCAAATAAAGCAGGTTTTCTGTTTAGGAGAGCTTGCTTTTTTGTTTTATGTATTGATTTTTCCCAAAAAAAGTAGTATAATGTCGGTAAAATATTAAAACAAGAGGTGCTCAAGATGAGACTAAGCTATACGCAGATAAGAGAGATCACCACAGGTGCGCTCTCCGTAAAAGAGACCGATGCAGGCCTTGAGTTTTCAAAATTAACACAAGCACAAGTTGACTTTTGGGAGTCGAGAAGTGCTATTATGCACAAGCGTGCTCGTGCAACCTCCGGTGTAAGACTTGATTTTCATTCAAACACCAAGAGCCTTTCATACAAGATCTCAACTCCGACCGACGAATACGCCAAGAGCGAGGTGCTTATTGACGGCGAGAGAGTATATGCCAATGCCGTAGGTAATGCCACCGAGGAATTTGCCATCGGAGACGGAAACGAGCATCGCATAACGATAGTATTTCCATCGCACGATATAGGCTTTCTGAAGTATGTAGAGATCGATGATGGCGCAACTCTTGTACCACACGAGTACAAGATGAAGATCCTTTTCTTTGGTGACTCGATAACACAGGGTTCAAGAGCACCACTTGATTCACTTTCATACGCATATCGCACATCCTTCCATTTTGATGCAGACAGCGTGGTTCAGGGTGTCGGTGGTGGATTTTTCTATCACGGAATTTTTGATCCGTCCATTGAGTACGATCCCGATATCGTGATAATTGCATACGGCACAAATGATTATGCAAGATATACCGAATTTGACGTTATCATCGAAAGAGCAGAGGACGTTGTATCGTCCATTTGCGAGAGATACCGTGGCAAGAAGATTTTTGCAATAACTCCTCTTCGCCGTTATGATTGGGCTATGGAGATCTCCACGGGCAAATTTGAGGATCTGAGAGAAAGATACTCGGAGGTTTATCGCAAGTACGGTGTGACAATAATTGACGGCTACACGCTTATGGACGATGACCGTTCTCTCTATGATGACGGACTTCATCCAAACGGTGAGGGCTTTGTTCAGTATTCAGCAAACCTCTGCGCATTCCTTGAGGCGCATATGTAATTTTTTCTTATTTTACACCCGGGCGAAGAGCTTTCGTCCGGGTGTTTTTGTGCGCAAGCGGGAGAAATGTATATTTATTAATAATAAGTTATTATTACTTTATTGATTTTTAGAACGTTTTGTGGTAGAATATAAAATGACTGAATTTGGGTAAATTGTATTTTCCTTATGAAAGGATTTTGATATAATGAAAAAAAGTGCTATACTTATTATACTTCTTGCTTTTGTGATGGTTTTGTGCGCCTGCGACTTTACCTCGGGCGTCGATATTACACTCCCACCACTTGATGACGGTGCCGTGCATCCCGACTCTATGACAAATGATAGTGGTGCGGCGGATGGAACTACCTCTGCGCCAGATGACGAGACAACTTTGGGTGGAAGTGAGGAGAACACCACGGGTAGTGGTGACGTAGTGTCAAGCGAAGAGACAACTGCCCACACGGGGACGCTTGAGGGAGAGTACGGACTTGTCAAGCCCTCAGTAGCAGTTGACAAGAGCTATTTTGACGATACCGCATTTATCGGAGACTCTGTAAGCCTTATGCTGAAGACATACGCACTTACGGGTGCGCTTGGCAAGGCAACTGTGTTTGCGCAGGGTAGCTACGGACTTACAAATGCGCTCTCACAGCCACTTAACGCCGCCGACAGCACACATCCGACATATCAAGGTACAAGAATGTACGCAGAGGATGCAGTTGCAGCCTGTGGTGCAAAGAAGGTTTATATTATGCTTGGTATGAATGACCTTGTGTACGGTGTTGACCACGCCGTAAGCAGTTATGAGACGTTCATCTCTCGCATCAAAGCAAAGAGTCCCGACGTGGAGATCTTCATTCAATCAATGACGCCTATGAGAAATAACTCCTCGGTTGCATCAAGCAAGCTCAACAATGACAAAATCAAGGAGTACAACTCAAGACTTGAGGCACTTTGCAGAAGCAAGGGCTACTATTTTATTGACGTTCAGTCAATAATGTGGGAGGACGATGGCTCACAGCTTCGCTCCACATACTGCTCGGATGGCAACTCGATGGGACTTCATCTTACACAGAGTGCCTGTCGTGCTTGGGTGGATTATCTTTTGACACATACTGTAAAGTTTAACTGATAGGACAAAAAATGAAAAAGTTTATTTCAATTATGCTTGCGTGCCTGGCGATATTGTCACTTGCCGCTTGCAATTATACACAGAACACGGACGATACCACGGAAAGACCCGACAACTCAACCATCTCACCCGATGTAACAACTGTCGACAGTACAACCGAAGATACTACGGCAGACGAAACAACAAGGGAAGAGCAGACAACTGTTGCCGATGATACAACAGTCTCGCCCGAAACCACGGTTGCTCCCGAAACAACGATAACTCCCGAAACAACGGTAGCACCAGAGACAACGGTAATGCCAGAAACAACGGTAACGCCTGAAACAACGGTAACGCCTGAGACTACGGCAAAGCCCGACATTACAACTGCCCCATCTCCTCAAGGACAGAACAAAAAGGGAGATTACGGAATAGTCGGTGTGTCGCCTGCCGTTGACAAAAGCTATTTTGACGATGTTGCATTTATTGGTGACTCGGTAAGCCTTATGCTCAAGTATTACGCACTAAAGGGCGTGCTTGGGGACGCCGACTTCTTTACGCAGGCAAGCTACAGCTTGACTAATGCGCTCAACCAGCCCCTTAATGCATCAAACAGCACCCACCCGTCCTATCAGGGCGAAAGAATGTATGCAGAGGATGCAGTTGCCGCCTGCGGAGCGAAGAAGGTCTATATAATGCTTGGTATGAATGACATCAATTACGGTGTTGACTATGCCGTAAGAAGCTACAAGACCTTTGTTGACAAAATCAAGGCAAAGTCACCTGACGTTGAAATAATCATTCAGTCGATGACTCCAATGAGAAACAGCTCAAACGTTCTCTCCAAAAATCTCAACAACGAAAAGATCCGTGAGTACAACAAAAAGCTTGAAGCACTTTGCCGTGCTGAGGGCTGGTATTTTGTGGACGTTCAGAGCATTATGTGGGAAGAGGATGGCGCACAGCTTAGGGCTGACTACTGCTCCGACGGCAGCAGTATGGGTCTTCATATGACAAACGCAGCCTGCGCTGCGTGGGTGGAGTATCTTCTGACTCACACCGTGGATTTTAATTAAAGCAGTACAAAAATTATATTTAAATAGGTAGGTAAAAAATGAAAAGACAGCTCATCGCAATATTTTTTGTAGCAGTAATGCTTATCTTTTGTGTCTCCTGCAACACCACAGAAAACGGTGGCGACACAAGTGCCGACACAACGGCAGGTGTTACATTTGAGGTGGATCTTTCCACAATGAGACAGAATATGATTGATAAGTTTGAGGCAACCGACAGCATTTCTGTTGAAACGGAGTCCCTCCTTGACCTCTATGGAATCAAGGGCGAGGATGTAGAGGAGAGTGCTTGCTATATGACTATGGACGGAGTTTTCCCCCAGGAGATCATTATGATCAAGGCAACAAGCAAGGAAGCTGCCGACAGAGTTGCGGCGTCTCTTGAAAACAGACTCTCCGAGATCAAGGCACAGTCGCAGAATTACGATCCCGAGAACTATGCGCTTGCGCAGAAGTGCAAGGTAGAGAACAATGGCGAGTATGTTACCCTCTTCGTTTCGGCTCACAACGAGGAGATGAGTAAGATGTTCTGGGGCAAATAATCATCTGCTCGTCGTTTTGTAAAAATGTTATTCAGCAGTACGGTCTTTCTCTTTGCGTTTTTAGTAATAGTTGTTGCACTCTATTACCTGCTTCCGAGAAAGCTTAGAAACCTCTGGCTATTTATTGCCAGCCTGTTTTTCTATGGGTACGGCGAGCCTGTATATGTTATCTTGATGGTGGCATCCATCACGATAAACTATGTATCGGGTCTGCTTTTGGGTGCATTTCGTGAGAGGGTTGCGCTGAAGCGACTTGTGCTTGTGCTCAATGTGATTATAAATCTTGCGCTGCTTGGGTATTTCAAATACGCAGGCTTTGCCGTAGAGCTTGTAAATAAGCTTCCATTCTTTTCGTTTGCGATACCCGAGATAGTGCTCCCCATCGGTATTTCCTTCTACACCTTCCAGACGATGTCGTACACCATTGATGTTTATCGTGGCAATTGCGCACCGCAGAAGGATTATATAGCTTTCGGCGCATATATTGCCCTCTTCCCACAGCTTATCGCAGGCCCTATCGTCAGGTATGTCGATATTGAGCATCAGCTTCGCCATCGCACTGAGACGGCAGAGCTGTTTGAGAGGGGCGTTAAGCTCTTCGTTATCGGTCTTTGCAAAAAGGTTCTGCTTGCCAACAGCCTTGGCGTGCTTTGGGATGAGCTGAAGCTTGCGGCAGACGGTGGTGCTCTTGGTGCGTGGGCAGGTATTATTGCATTTACGCTTCAGATTTATTTTGACTTCTCCGGCTATTCGGATATGGCGAGAGGTCTTGGAAATATGTTCGGCTTTGAATTTGTGATAAACTTCAATTATCCCTATCTTGCCGACAGCGTCACGGATTTCTGGAGACGGTGGCATATTTCACTTGGCAGTTGGTTTAGGGAATATGTTTACATCCCACTCGGCGGCAACCGTTGCTCAAAGGCACGCCATATATTCAATCTGATGGTAACGTGGATGCTTACGGGACTTTGGCACGGCGCAAGTCTTAACTTTGTGCTTTGGGGAGTTTATTTTGGAGTTCTGCTTATCATCGAAAAGCTCGTGCTTTCCAAGGTGCTATCCAAAACCCCGGCAGCAATAAAGCACATCTACGCTCTGTTCTTTATTGTTATGGGATGGGTCATCTTCGACTTTACGGATATGGCAGAGATGGGTGCGTTTATTTCGAGAATGTTTGGTGGTACGGGTGCTCTCGTTTCAAGAGAAGCTCTACACACCATCGTTTCGTTCATCCCGACACTCATAGTTGCAATTTTTGCGTCTCTCCCGCTTGGCAAAATGCTTATGGGCTATCTTGAGGGAAGACGGATAAAGCCCGTCATCGAAACAGCGGGTCTGTCGCTGGCTTTAGTGCTTTGTATATCGTCTCTTATAAGCTCAAGCTACAATCCGTTTTTGTATTTCAGATTTTAATTCGGGGGTAGGCTTATGGAAAAGAAAAAAATATTTAAGCTCGGCCCGTGTACCGTCGCTTTTATTGCGATAATTTTGTCGCTTTCAATTCTTCTTGTGGCTCTGCCCAAGGAGAGCTATTCGGAAAACGAAAAGAGAGTGCTTGCCACTTTCCCGGAGTTTACGCTCAAAAGTCTTGCCGACGGAGAGTTTACACAGGCACTTGAGGAATATATCAACGATCATTTCCCCGGCCGTGACATTTTCGTTGGGATCTATTCGTATTTCAATCGCCTGTCGGGCAGGGGTAACGAATCCGGGATCTATCTTCTTTCGGACGGAAGCCTTGTTTCAGCACCTGCAGAGGTTGACATCGAAAAATGCGCACGAAATCTTACGAAGCTGAATGCGCTTTCAGAAAAGCTTGGTATTCCTGCGGCACTCATCATCGTTCCCACACCGGGATACATCAAATATGAAGAGCTCCCATACGGTCACGGAGAGTACGCTGATGACGCAATCTTTAAAAAGGCAGAACAGGTGCTCTGGGAGGGCGTTGAGCTTGTTGACCTGAGAGATATTTATAAATCGAAAGAGGAATCGGGCGCGAGCGTTTACTACAACACCGACCACCACACAACCACCCGTGGCTCATATCTTGCTTATCTTGAATATTGCTCTGCGATGGGCATTGAGCCGACAGAGAATTACACAAATATCGAGAAGGTCGAGGGCTTCTACGGCACAAATTACTCAAAGAGTGGTCTTTGGTTAACTAAACCCGACACGCTTGAGATCTGGCACTCACCAAATAATTATAATTATTCCGTTGTGGTTGATGATATTTCCACGCAGAAGACGCACGACAGCCTCTTCTTTATGGAGCACGCAGAGAATATGGACAAGTATCCGATATTCCTTGACGGCAACCACGCACTTGTGACTATCACAAATGAGGATGTGAAAAACGGACGGACGCTCCTTATCGTAAAAGATTCCTACGCGCATAGCTTTTCAAGCTTCGTATGTGAGCAATATGAAACGGTTTGTATGGTGGATATGAGATACTACCGAGCAAGCGTTTCATCCCTTGCAACAAGCATCGGGGCTGACGAAATCCTCTATATGTTCGGCGCAGAAAATCTCGCAACAATGAGCGAGCTTGCTCTGCTTCAATAATGAAAAATGGCGTGTGACAGCCCAAAATGCTGTCACACGCCATTTGTTAACAAATTTTTCGGTCAGTTTGATGAAAAAAGCAAATTGTACCCGACTTAACGCCTTTATTTGCCAAAAATGACGAGAAATTGTGACGAAATTGAATTTTTTTTGAATATTACTTAAAAATTTTTTGTTTTTACTATTGACTTTTTTAGAAATAATGATATAATTGATTTATAATCTATTTTGCAAATTGTGCGAATTGACGATTTTTTCACCTCGCGGAGGTTTTTCTGTGGAACATTTAGTTGATAGCAAAAACGAGAGTGCAGTAATGCCCGAAAAGCACACAGGACTCTTGTTGCTTGCCAAAGAGGGCGACGAGGATGCGTTTGCATCTCTTGTGCGTGAATATTCCCCTCTTCTTGATTCGGCGGTCAATCGTTATCGTAGTGGCTTGTCCGAGCAGGATGTTGAGGAATTGCGCCAGGAGGCACTCGTTGCATTTCATAGGGCAGTTATGAGCTTTGAGGTTCTGTATGGAAACGTCAGCTTCGGGCTTTACGCAAAGATTTGCGTGAGCAAGGCTATCATATCTGCGCTCAGACAGTTTAAGAAGAGCACTGATGTAGAGTTCGTATCGCTTGATGAGGTCGAGCTGTCCGAAATAGGCAGTCCTGACGATCCTGTTAATGCTGTAATCGAGCGTGAAAATGCGGCGCAGCTGCGCAGATTCATCAGAGACAATCTCTCGAAGTACGAAAACTCGGTGTGGTGGATGTACTATTCAGGGATGAGTATTGATGATATTGCCGAGAGCCTGCAGACATCGAAGAAGTCGGTCGGTAATGCACTCAGCCGAATCCGTCAGAAGCTGAGACGCTTGCTTTCTCAATAAGCACAAGGTGTAAAAAATATGCCCGAATAGCTTAAAGAGAGCGTTGCAGGAAATCTTCAAAGGTGGCGGTGCAAGTCCGCCGAGGGCAATAACCAAATTTTTTGCAGAGGTAAAACATGTACGACGAAGAAGTCAAGGTCGAGAGTACCGAAATCGAAGAGGCAGCAGAGGTTGCTACAGAGGAATATACAGACGAAACACTCGTTTGTATTGAATGCGGAAACGAGTTCGTTTTCACAGCAGGTGACAAGGCATTTTATGCACAGCAGGGCTACACCAACAAGCCCAAGAGATGCAAGGCTTGCCGTGATGCTAAGAAGAACGCAGGTCGTCCTCCCGTTACTTATTACTATGCTACCTGCAGCGATTGCGGCGGCGAAGCAAAGCTGAAGTTCCAGCCTTCTCCCGACAAGCCTGTATACTGCAGCGTTTGCTACGAGAAGAGAAGAAGCGCTCGCTGAGCGACATTCTTGACAGACGAGCCTAAGGCTCAGTATTGAGTTAGACAGTGCACACCCCGTGTCGAATTCTTTTACACGGGGCTTGTACTGTTTTTTGTTTTTGTGGAGCGAGTGGGGCTCCTTTTTCTTTTTTTCGAGCCTTTGTGACAGCTTTTGCGTTTTTTGCATAGGATGTAATGAGAACAAAAGAACACGAAAGGAAGAATTAATATGAATCAATATAGCTATACAAGAAATCACGGGGGGATCGAGGTTATGCGCGATGGGTATCGCAGGCCAATCAGAAGTGACCTCACAGGCGCAAGCCTTGGAAGACAAACTTGCCCACTTCCCTCAAGAGAGAGCGGAGAAAGTGGTGGCGAGGGCTGCGGATGCGGAAGCCCCGGCACAAGCAAATACGGCCTTACGGGACTGCCGATTGGCAGCGTGTATGCGCCACTTCAGGAATTTTCCGAGCTTTATGAGCCACAGATGGCTCTAAAGAGGGGTACAATGTTCTCAACCCTCGATAAGCCGCTTGTGGGCGCAAAAAGCAGAAATGGAGGTAGATGTCGTGGATAAGAACAATTGTGGTTGCACCACAGAAAACGGACAGTGCCACGCTGACGGTCTTCTCGAGACTCTTCGTGAGATTGATTTTGTTATAGTCGAGACAACGCTCTACCTCGATGTTTATCCAAACTGTCGTGCAGCAAGGGAGTATCTTGCAGATATGAGACGCAAGCGTGCGAAGGTGGCGGCAGAATACGAGTCGAAGCACGGTATGCTCACTCTTTACGGAGTGTGTGGCGAGAGCTCTGACGTGCGCTCGCCCTGGCCGTGGGAATATGCGGCAAACTGAGGAGGATAGATATGTGGATATATGAGAAGAAATTGCAGTATCCTGTAAAAATTAAAAATCCTAATCCTGCGCTTGCAGCGATGATGATAAGCCAGATAGGTGGCCCTGACGGCGAGATCGGTGCGTCAATGCGCTATCTCAACCAGCGTATAGGTATGCCATACAGAGAGGTTGTGGGCTTACTCACTGATGTAGGCACTGAAGAGCTTGGGCATTATGAGATGCTTTGTGCCATTATTTATCAGCTGACAAGAAATCTCTCGCCCGAGCAGATTTCGGGTACGGCGTTTGAGCCTTATTATGTGGATCACACAACGGGAGTATATCCTGTGGCAGCATCGGGCGTTCCTTTCGATATGAAATACGTCGGTGTCAAGGGCGACCCTCTTGCTGACCTTGCAGAAAGCCAGGCGGCAGAGCAGAAAGCTCGTGTGACCTATGACAATCTCATAAGGCTGACGGATGATCCCGATGTGCTTGACCCTCTGCGCTTCTTGCGTGAGCGTGAGATCGTTCACTTCCAGAGGTTTGGCGAGGCTATGCGCATAGTACAGGATAATCTCGACGGAAAGAATTTTTACGCATTCAATCCTGCTTTCGACAAATAAAGCAAAAAGACAGAAAAAAGCAAGCCCGACCTTGTGGTCGGGCTTGTGATTATATTCTTGATAGATATTTTTTAGTCAAACAGGAAGTTGACGTTGCCTGCCATAAGAGCAGTAAAGCCACGGTAGATGACCTCGGGCCGATCATCAAAATTCTGCTTCATTCGCTTTGCACGGTCAACGCTGTCAACCTGAAGTGTTGCCTCAAAGATGATATTCTTTTTCTCGGAAAGCGAACAATGGACGGTACAGCTTCCCGTATTTCTGTCGACATCAATGATGGTACATTCTGCGCTTATTCCTCTGCGAGTAAAATCAAGGTAGCGAAGAGCCGCTGTGAGTGCTGCGTCAAGTACGCTTGAAAGAACGTCGCTTTTGAGAGTCTGCGCAACGATTCTGCCCTTGTCGCTTACTGTGTAATATGTGATCCCATCCGTCTCAAAGCTGTCTATAAGTCCCATATCGAGCATTTCATTGAAGCTCTCTGCAAAGTCGAGATACATTACATAATCCGTCTGCATTACGATGTCATTTACTGTGCAGAACTCAAGTGGATAATTGATATTTTCAAGAAGATAAAGCACAAAAATCTTGACTGTGCGCTTTCCTCCGATAGGTGAACCCATTGTTTTTTACTCCTTGTCTATTTGCTATATAAAATATTATCATAAAATCTAAATTATTTCAATAGTTTTTCTTGCTCTTTATGAAAAAATGTGGTATTATATTATTAAGTAATCGAAAGGAGTGTTATTTTATGATTAAAATTGCACTGATGGGCTACGGTGTTATAGGAAGTGGCGTAGTCAAAGTAATTGAAGACAACCAAAAAATTATTGCTCAGAGACTTGGCGAGGGAGTATTTGTCAAGTACATTCTTGAAATCAAGGACCTGTCGGGGACACCTTATGCCGACAGAGTTGTCAGAGATATATCCGTAATTTTAAACGATCCCGAAATCTCCATTGTAGTTGAGGTAATGGGAGGTATTCATCCTGCCGCAGACTTCACAAGAGCTGCGCTTGAGGCAGGCAAGAGTGTTGTTACAGCCAACAAGGCGGTTGTTGCCGATTGTGGAGACGAGCTGTTGGCTCTGGCAAGAGAGAAGGGTGTGCGTTATCTCTTTGAGGCGAGCGTTGGTGGTGGTATTCCGATCATCCGTCCTCTCATTGATGACCTTGCATCAAATGAGATTTTGTCCGTTTGCGGTATTTTAAACGGAACTACAAACTACATTTTGACACAGATGGCTTCTACGGGCTGCAGCTTTGACACGGCACTCGCAGAGGCTCAGGAAAAGGGATATGCTGAGGCTGACCCAACAGCAGATGTTGAGGGCATTGATGCGCTCAGAAAGGCGATAATCCTTGGTGCTATTTCGTTTGGCAAGCTCCTTCCCATTGATGCGCTGTATTCAAAGGGAATCAGGGAGGTCAGACGAGAGGAGGCAGAGATCGCACGCAAGCTTGGTTGCACAGTCAAGCTCATCGCAGGTGCGCAGAAGATGCACGATGGCAGAATCTTTGCAGCCGTTACTCCGGAATTTGTAAGCAACAGCTGTCCTCTTGCACACGTCGACGGCGTGTTCAACGGCGTGCTTGTCACCTGCAATATGCTTGGTGACGCTATGTTCTACGGTCAGGGAGCAGGCAAGCTTCCGACTGCAGGAGCTGTTGTGGCTGACATTATGGACGCTGCCCTGAGACCGTTTACCTCGCCTGACCGTCTGCATTGGACACGGGCAGAAGCCTCCGACATTGTCGACAAGGGCGATGTTATGGCTGAGCTTGCAGAGGAGTATTGCCATATATTCGATGATATTTCTGCAGGTATTGCGGCGGCCGACGTTTGCCACGGCTCACGAGTTGTTTGTGAGGGCAATATTTGTGGTGTTGTAACGAGAGATATTTCGCTTCCCGGCGCAAGTGCGACCTATGCAATCCTTTCACGGTAAAGATACCGTCTCCGTCCTCCATATTCTTACCGACAAGAATATTGGAGGGGCGGGGAAGTGGATAAGCTATCTTTGCTCTGCCCTCGTTTTCGGAGAGTTCGATTTGACGGTTATCATTCCTACGGGCAGTGCCATAGAAAAAGAATTGCAGAATGTGGGCATTCGGACAATTGCGCTTGACGGAATTGCAGATTGCTCACTTTCTTTTTTGGCGATGAATGCTCTTGTGCGAACAATCAAAGAAATCTCGCCTGACATCGTGCATACGCATTCGTCCTTTGTCGGCAGAGTTGCGGCAAGGAGAGCCGGGGTATTACGAATAATTATGACGAAGCATTGTTCGGATATGCCACCACGCATACGCACGATCTATCCGTTTAGCCGTTTTTGCGAATACTTGCAGGGGAAATACACGACCGTTGCTATTGCGACAAGTGAGAGCGCAAGGCTTTCGCTTGTAGCAGACGGAATGCCGAGCGAAAAAATTAAGGTAGTGTCAAACGGCGCACCACCCCTGAGGGCTGTTTCGGACGGTGAAAAAGACGCCACAAGAGCTCGCCTTGACATACCAAAGGACGCCACAGTTGTAGGCATATTTGCCCGAATTGAGAAGGTAAAGGATCACGAAACCTTTTTAAAAGCCGCTGCAAAGGTATGCGAGAGTGTAGAGAATGTATATTTTCTTGTTGTCGGGGACGGCAGCCTTGCCCGGAAAGTCAAGGCACTTGCAAAGCAGCTTGGGATAGCTGACCGAATTTGTTTTACAGGATTTGTTCAAGATATTGCACCACTTATGAGCATTTGCGATATAAACGTCAATACCTCGGTTGGTACTGAGACTACATCTCTTGCCATTATTGAGGGAATGAGCGTGGGCGTTGTGCCCGTTGTGTCGGATCTCTTTGGAAATGCTTCGCTTGTCGGTAGTGGGGGAGTTGTCTGCCCGAAGGGAGACGAGGATGCGTTTGCCGAAGCGATAGCTATGCTTTGCACAGATGACGAATTGCGCCGTCAGCTGTCGAAAGAGTGCATAGAGCGTTATCAAGATCAATACGATTCAAGGCGTTTTGCCTATGATATAAGCGAAATTTATCGTTCGGTTATGAAAAACAAGTTTTAAGAGACCAAATAATCAGCGTAGAGGAACTAATATGAAAAAAACAACATATTTCTCCATAATGCGACTTATACGCTTATTACTGATCGTTTTTGCTTGTCTTTCCTTTGCGTCTTGCGACGCAGGGGTGGACGGTGAGGAGAGAGCCACAGTTTTGGTTATGGTGGCGCACGACGAGGGCGTGACGGTTGAGGGTGACAATCCGAGGAGAGCCTATGTCGGTGAGAGCGTGGTATTTGATATCACGCTTGACGATGATTTTTCCATAGTGGCGTGCGAGGGTGCGACCTATGCCGACGGACGGCTGACGGTGGAAAACGTCACAGTCCCACTTACTATTGAGGTGATTTCCCGAAAGCTTGATGAATACAGCTTCAGCTTTTCGGATGAGATCGTGTCAAGCGTTGAGGCGGGACAGTACAAGGAAGGCACGAAGATAACTGTCAGTGCGCCTGAGAAGAAAAACGGCAAGCTTTTTATCGGATATTCTCACGGTGCTGCGCTTGAGGACGGTGGAGTGCCTGTATCCTATATCAGAGAGTACAGCTTTGAGCTTGAGGGTGAGCTCTCTCTCTACCCGAATTATGCCTCAGAGGGTGCGTCTCTTATAGTCTACAACGCCAACGGTGGACAGGTCACGGGTGGTAGTGAGGCAATTTGTGTTGAGTGGAAAAACTCAGTTTACACCTGCCCGAACTCGCTTATCAACAAGGACTATTTCACCCGTGAGGGCTATGTGCTTGCAGGCTACAACACGGAAAGTGACGGAAGTGGCAGATATTATGGCTGTGGCTGGAATATCGTTATGCCTGAGAGTGACGTAGCGCAGCTATATTGTCAATGGCTTAAGGTTACGGACGAGTCGAAATTTGAATATTCAGAGAAGTCAGGGACAATTACGATAACAAAATACAACGGAGACGATGAGATCGTTGTCATCCCCGAGACAATTGGCGGCAAGACGGTAAAGAGAATATTTGGCGAGGCGTTTCGGGACGAAGAGTTTCACACTCTCTATATTTCGAGAAATGTTGAGGTCGTTCTCGACAAGGCAGTTTTAAATTGTAAAAAGCTTAAAACCCTCTATTTCTCCGACGGAGTCAAGACTGTATCCGACAACTCATTTGTAGGATGTGGGGAGCTGTCAACGCTTTATTTGCAAGCCACGGTTGAGCCGAGATATATCTCGACGAGAAATGGTACATACCAAATCAAGTACGAAAGGCTGATGACGGCAAGCTCACCGAAGATTGTAATTACAGGTGGCTCCAATGTTGCCTACGGCGTTGATTCTGCGCGACTTGAGGCTGCTTTGGGCAACAAATACAATGTTGTCAATTACGGTTGCAACGTCAGCACCTCGGCGGCGTTTTACCTTGAGGTGATTTCGCATTTTGCAGGGGAGGGAGATATACTTATCCACGCTCCTGAAAACAGCGAGACCTATCAGTATGGCAACAACACCATAAACACAACGCTCTGGCAGATATTTGAGGGAGCGTATGATGCGTTCTCGCTTGTTGATATCAGGCATTACACAAAGCTGTTTTCGTCATTTGCGTCATTCAATTCAAGCAGGCTTACGATGAAGGCGCAGGACTACGAAAAGTACACAAGCCAGACCGTAAACTCGTACGGTGACTATATAATGCTCAAGACAGGCACAAACTACACGCCGTCATATTCTTCACGAGCATACTCAACAACGGTAATAAAGAGTGGCTACGTTTCAAATCTCAACCGAGTGCTTGAGATGTGCCGTGAGAGTGGAATGACGCTTTATCTCAGCTTTGGAGCTGTCAATATCGAGTCACTCACGGAGGATTCAAGGGGCGAGGTTACTCAAACTGCGTTTATGCTTGCGCTTATGAAGAATTTCGCATTTGACAAACGGATCTCAGATGTAGGAGACTTTGCGATGGAGAGCCGATATTTCTTCAATTCGGACTACCATCTTACAACGGAGGGCAGCCACGTGCGAACCGACAGGCTTGCTAAGGATATTTTAGCGGCACTTGCGAATAATCAGGACGGGAGAGGGTAAGCGATGGACATTCTGATACAAAACGCTCTGCCGATAGGTGTGATGCTTGTCTCTGCTATTATAGCTCTCAGACTTGAATTTACACAAAAGAAAAAGATAGTGTGGGCTGCGGTGGCATTTGCAATTGTAATTGCCTTGTTTGTCTTCCTTGCAATAGTCGGGGCAACACTTTCCGAATATTTGCTCATAACTCTCATCATTCTTCTTGTGTGTACGGCGTAGGGAGGGCAGAGAATGGTATTTAATTCATTTGAATTTCTCGTATTTCTGCCGATAGTTGTTCTGCTCTATTTTCTGCTTCCGCAGAAATTGCGCTGGATAATGCTTTTGTTTGCAAGCTATTACTTCTATCTGTCTTGGAACGTCGAGCTTATTTTCCTTATCGTTTTTACAACTGTAATATCCTATGGCTGTGCTATAATAATCAAGAAAAGTAAGAAAAAGGGCGTGCGTAAGCTATGCTTTTTGCTAACACTTATAGCATCACTTGGCGTGCTGTTTTTCTACAAATATTTCGATTTTCTTGCCAACAGCTTTCTTGATGTATTTGCTCTTTTTGGTGGTGGCGAGAGCGAGAGCTTTACGCTCGGTCTGCTTCTGCCCGTCGGCATTTCGTTCTACACCTTTCAGACGCTTTCATACGTGATTGACGTTTACAGGGGGGATATTGAGCCTGAATATCATTTTGGATATTACGCTCTCTTTGTTTCGTTCTTCCCACAGCTTGTTGCAGGGCCTATCGAAAGACCCGACAATCTTCTCCCACAGCTTCACTCACACAATAAATTTAACCGTGAGGACTTTTCCCAGGGTTTGAAGATTATGCTCATCGGCTTTTTCAAGAAGGTCGTTGTTGCAGACCTCTGCGCAACCTATGTCGTAAATGTTTATGATAGCCCGGAGAGTGCAACGGGACTTTCCGTAGCTTTGGCGACAGTTGCGTTTGCGTTCCAGATTTATGGGGATTTTGCAGGCTATACGGATATAGCCATCGGATGCGCAAGACTTATGGGCATAAGGCTTGGGCAGAACTTTGATCGTCCGTACTCTGCAGAGAGTATTAAGGAGTTTTGGAATCGTTGGCATATTTCGCTCTCAAGCTGGTTTCGTGATTATCTCTACTTCCCACTCGGTGGAAGCAGATGCGCAAAATGGCGTCATATGTTAAACCTCTTGATAGTTTTTCTCGTGTCGGGACTTTGGCACGGTGCGGCGTGGACCTATGTGCTTTGGGGCGCAATTCACGGCATCTACCAGGTTATAGGACACCTAACACAAGGACTTAGGGCACGTGTGCTTACCTCGCTTGGATTTTCCCTTGACTCAAAGGGAGCGAGAGCTCGCAGGCAGATAATTACCTTTGCTTTAGTCTCGTTTGCCTGGATCTTCTTCAGGGCAGGCACGTTTGGCGATCTTGGCACACTTCTGTGCAAGCTCTTTAGCGATTGGTCGCTTAGTGAGAGTTATATTGATGCAACTGTTTCCTCACTCGGAGTGGACGGCACAGGTGCGCTTGTTGCTATTCTTTCCGTAATTATTATGGACAGAATGGATCAAAACAAGCTCTCGCCGAGATATGTTCAAAACGAGTGTGGCGAGGGCGTTGCTTCAAGAGTGCTTGGCACAACCTCGCTTAGATACATCTACATAGTATGGGCAGTTGCGTTTGCCTGGCTCATTCTTCTTGCAGGTGATGGGGCAAGCTCCTTTATCTATTTCCAATTCTGACGGGAGGTGCAAAATGAAAAAAGTATTACTTAAAGCTTTGGCACTACTCCTGCTTGCGCTCATTCCGTTTGGAATGCTTGCCTCGGCAATAGCGTTTATGCCACCTACATTTGAGAAAACCTTTCTTGGCGCATTGTCGCTTAAATATGACAGGCTTTCATCTCTTGAGGGTGAGAAGATGATTGTCATTGGTGGGTCGAGCGTTGCTTTCGGACTTGACAGCGAGATGCTCTGTGAGCTTGTCGATATGCCCGTTGTCAATTTCGGACTCTACGCCTCGCTCGGCACAAAGATTATGATGGATATGGCAATGGGCGAGATAGACCGGGGAGACGTTGTTGTCCTTGCGCCTGAGCTTGACGCACAAACGCTCTCGCTTTACTTCAACGCCGAGTCTGCCTGGCAGGCAGTTGATGCTGACAAGTCACTTCTGTGGGCTATCGGTACCCAAAATTTCGGTGATATGATGGGTGGTGCAGTTAACCACCTCGTCTCAAAGCTTGAATATTTCGGAGAGACGCTCGACCCACAGGGCGTGTATAACCGTGCATCCTTTGATGAATACGGTGACATTGTGTTCTCCCGTCCGTACAATGTGATGACATTCGGATATGATATCAACAAGACTATCCAGATTTCCGAAGAGATTTATTCTGCAGAGTTTATTGACTACGTCAATGATTTTGTGCGTTTTTGCGAGAAGAGAGGGGCGAGGGTTTGCTACACCTTCCCACCGATGAATGAATCTGCGATAGAGTCAGGCGTGACGAGCGAGAGCTACGCCTCGCTTTACAGATTTCTGTCTGCTGCGCTTGATTGCGAGGTTATCGGAAGCCCTGAAAACTACGTGATGAACAGCAAATATTTTTACGATAGCAATTTCCATCCAAACTCTGCAGGCGCGGCGCATCACACCTCGCACTTGGCGCAAGATCTTCGCCGTTTTCTTGGAATAACCGAGCTATGCGTGCTCACGCTGCCCGAGCCTGAGGACAGACCTCTCGACTTTGGTGGTGGCGAGGACGGAGAGTCCGATTGGGAGAGCCTGTTTATATATGAAGAAAAGCTCGATAACACCGGTGCGCTCATCGGCTATGCTGTTGTCGGTGTCAAGGACGCAGGCTTGGAGATGACCACGCTTGAGATACCTCGCACGCACGATGGACGGCTTGTTATGGAGATTGGAGAGAGGGCGTTTGATGATTGCATTGCACTCAGGGCAATTACTATCCGTGACAATATCGTTTCGATAGTGAGTGGTGCTTTTGGCGACTGCTTGACTCTTGAGAGTCTTCATATATATAATGAAGACGAAAGCAGTATGAGCGTTGACCAGGTGAATTTGTTTGAGGGCGCAAATGAAAATATAAGCATTTATCTTTATTCCGAGAAATCTTTCGAGTCCTATGTAACGGGATATTTTTGGGCAAATTACGGAAGTATGATGAAGAGGGGCTACTCTGAGGAAAAATAATCTGCCGTTAATTTTGCTATTGTTTTCTGCTCGATGAGAAGAACTGAAACATTTATTACCGTCATAATTCCGATCGAAAAATCGGCAAGTCCCCACACAGAGTGAGGGGGCGCACAAGAGCCAGCTATTGCCGCAAGCGAATAGGCGAGCGTCAGCGCACGCAAGGCTGTCTTGCTTTTGGTAATGGATCTAAGGCAGGACATACCGTAATAGGTCTGAGTGAAGACGGTGGCGAGTGCAAACAGGCTGACGAGCACGCACATAAGAGGCTCTACCCATACGCCGAGGACGGCAGAATATGCACCGAGCGTCATCATCACGGAGTTTTCACCCCACACCTTGACCGAGGGGTAGCTTATTAGAATGACTATTGCCGTGAGGGTGCAGAGAATGAGTGTGTCGATCAGTACCTCTGCAATACCGAGGAAGCCCTGCTCGACAGCATTATCCGAGGACGAGGTGGAGTGTGCCATAGGAGACGTACCTGCCCCTCCCTCGTTGCTGAGAAGCCCACGGCTGATGCCGAGGCGCACACTTCGTGATAGAAAAAAGCCTCCCACGCCACCTAAAACAGAGTCGGCAGATGAAAAATCAAAGGCGTCACGGAAAATTTCGCTTATAACCGTTGGTAATACCTCGTGGCGAATGATGATGACTATAACGGAGAGGGTTGCAAACAGAAGCGTCATAAAAGGCACTATTGCAGCCGTTGCTCCCGATATTCTGCGCATACCACCCGATGCAACTATCATAATCAAGATCGCCGAGATGACTCCTATTATAATGCTGTCAACTCCAAGTACAGACTCAAAAGATGATGCGAGTGCATTGATCTGTATAACACAGCCCATAGATAGCGAATTGCAAAGGCAGAGGCAAGCGAATACGGTCGCAAGAATATTGCCGAGACGGGGCAGGGAAATTGCAGTAAGTGCCCTGCGAATGTAATCTGTTGTTGATGAGCTGCCACCGTCAGCACGTCTGTGCGATAGTGCGAGCACGGTTTCGGCATATTTGAGCGTTGCCGAAAGTACGGCTGATGCGCACATCCAAAGCACAGCTCCTGCCCCACCGTAGAATATGGCAGAGGAAACGCCGACGATGTTGCCGACTCCAAGCACGCCTCCAAGCGCAAGCCAGAGCGCACGCCGTGGTGAGTTTCTGTTCCCACTCGTTTTCGCCTCCTTGCGAAAGAACGGACGGAGCAAAAGACGAGGGTGGCGCAGAGCGAAAAAACGCAGACGGAACATAAAAAATATTCCACCTGCAAACAGAAATAAAATTACAAACAAAGACAGATAGTGCGAGTTTATATATTCGAGCATCTTTTTTCACCTCAAAATAATATATGCTCGAATTTTGTTGGCAATTACAAATCCGTGTGCTAAAAACATTGTGAACATTATGTTAATTTGAGACAAAACCACTTGATTTTTTTGGATTTTGTAGTACAATGATAGAGTAAGTTTAGCACTCAGACAAAAAGAGTGCCAAAATCAATATGAAAACTTTAGGCGCAAGCCTTTTACTTCGAAGGAGGAAGAAAAATGAATATCAAACCGTTGGCAGACAGAGTAGTAATAAAGCTTGTCGAAGCGGAAGAAAAGACTCAGAGTGGCATCATCCTGACAGCCGGTGCGCAGGAGAAGCCCCAGGTTGCAGAGGTTATAGCAGTTGGCCCCGGAAAGAAGAACGATGACGGAGTAATTATCCCCGTTGCTCTTGAGGTTGGACAGAAGGTTATAGCAAGCAAGTATTCCGGAACAGAGGTTAAGCTTGACGGTGTTGAGTACACCATTATCTCTGAAAAAGACATTCTTGCAGTTATTGAATAATTGAATCGAAAGGAATAATAGTTATGGCAAAGAACATTTATTATGGCACAGCCGCAAGAGATGCACTTCTTCGTGGCGTAGATCAGCTTGCTGATACAGTAAAGATCACACTTGGACCTAAGGGACGCAACGTTGTTCTTGACAAGAAATACGGCGCACCCCTCATTACAAATGACGGTGTTACTATCGCAAGAGAAATCGAGCTTGACGATCCCGCAGAGAATATGGGCGCACAGCTCGTTCGTGAGGTAGCTACAAAGACAAACGATGCAGCAGGCGACGGCACAACAACTGCAACACTTCTCGCTCAGGCTATGATCCACGAGGGTATGAAGAATGTTACAGCAGGTGCAAACCCGATGATTCTTCGCAAGGGTATGAAGAAGGCTATCGACCGTGCAGTTGCTTGCCTTGCAGCTATTTCCAAGCCCGTAAGCGGTACTGAGGACATCGCACGTGTAGGTACAATTTCTGCAGGTGACGAGGTTATCGGCGCACTTATCGCTGACGCTATGGAAAAGGTTACAGCTGACGGTGTTATCACCGTTGAAGAGTCCAAGTCTGCTGAGACATCCTCCGAGGTGGTTGAGGGTATGCAGTTTGACCGTGGCTACGTTTCTCCCTATATGGCAACAGATATGGAGAAAATGGAGGCTGTTCTTGATGACTGCTTCGTTCTCATCACAGACAAGAAGATTTCTGCAGTTCAGGATATTCTTCCCCTTCTTGAGCAGGTCGTTAAGACAGGCAAGAAGCTCCTCATCGTTGCCGAGGATCTTGATGGCGAGGCTCTCACAACAATCATCCTCAACAAGCTCCGTGGCACATTTACTTGCGTAGCAGTTAAGGCTCCTTCCTTCGGTGAGAAGAGAAAGGAAATGCTCCGTGATATCGCAATTCTTACAGGTGGTCAGGTTATCACATCCGATCTCGGTCTTGAGCTTAAGGATGCAACTCTTATGGATCTCGGCCGTGCTCGTCAGGTTAAGGTTACAAAGGAGACAACCGTTATCGTTGACGGTGCAGGCACTCCTGAGGCTATCGCTGACCGTATTGCACAGATTCGTGCAGAGCTTGAGAACACAACCTCTTCCTTCGACCGTGAGAAGCTCCAGGAAAGACTTGCAAAGCTTGCAGGTGGCGTAGCAGTTATCAAGGTTGGTGCGGCTACTGAGGTTGAAATGAAGGAAAAGAAGCTTCGCATCGAGGACGCTCTCAACGCTACACGTGCAGCAGTTGAAGAGGGTATCGTTCCCGGTGGTGGAACAGCTTATCTCAATATCATCGCAGAGGTTTCAAAGCTTCTCAAGACAGTTGAGGGTGACGAGAAGACAGGTGTTCAGATCGTTCTCCGTGCTCTTGAAGCTCCCGTTCGTCAGATCGCTGCAAACGCAGGCTTTGACGGTGGTGTTATCGTTGAGAGAATCTTGGCTTCCCGCAAGGTAGGCTGGGGCTTTGATGCTTACAACGAGGTTTACTGCGATATGATGAAGGCAGGAATCGTAGATCCTACTAAGGTTACTCGTTCTGCTCTCCAGAATGCAGCTTCCATCGCATCTACAATCCTCACAACAGAGGCAGTAGTTGCTAACGAAAAGGAAGATCCTGCAGTTGCGGCGGCTCAGGC
>JAZPXL010000024.1:0-33747 GCA_045543615.1 Eubacteriales bacterium | reverse complement strand
TCTCTTTCAAAAAAGAGCCGACGGCTTTTTGTTTTTCCGTCGTCTCTTTTTTGATTTTGCTTTTTTATCTTTTATTTTTAGCTTTTGTTTTTAAGAGCTTGTGCCACTTGGGATTTCTTTCGCCTTACTCCAAGTACAGACTGTCGCAATTGAGAAAATCGTGTGCGCCTATGAGCGAGTCTGTTTCTATCAGCTTCTGCGCTCCACATCTCGAGCACCTTACCAAAAGTCCTTTATCTGTGACATCCACAGTATAGTCGCCCTCGTATCTCTCTCCATCGCCCTCCTCTGCCGCCGCTTTGCAGCCGTCGGGCAGTCCTGCGTCGGTATCGGGATGGCATCTGCAGAAGATTTTTCCCTCTGCGTCAAGGTCCTGTATAACAAAGAGCACTATCTCATATATCTGTGGGTCGGGCAACGCCGCCTCGTCAGCGTCAAGATCACGGAAGCCCTCAATTCCACTCTCCTCGAGCATATCGAGCAGCTCCAGCTCAGAGCGTGCAAGCTCTGCCTTAACGTGATTTGCGTCTCCCATAAAGCAAATATTTATTCCTGAATACGGACAGGGAAGCATAAAGACTTCCTTTCCGAAGAAAAGGTTTGGATTTACCGTAAATCGATGTGGCTTTCCACAGAAAATACACGGCACGGTAAGTCTCACCGTCGAGCCGGACTCCCTGCTCATTATCACATCAAGCGCATCATTTGAATTATGTGCATCAGCCTCTCGTCTCTCCTCTCCCTTTTTATGTGTTGGGCATTCGGGATTTGAGCAACGAAGTCTTACTCTGTCGGCAGATAAATTAAACATCCCGACAGCACTCATCACACCACTTCCACATTGTGGACAGCGATATGCAACTGTGGTCGATTTGGGTTCTAAAATCATCAGAGAATATTTCCTCCCGTTATTCTGTTATGTCAGCCGGATCAGAAGTCAAGCAAACGGCAATTATCGCCCTTGACCTCTACCCCATACGCTGTAAGCTTTTGTTCCAGCGTCTCATCATATCTCAGATCGAGCAGCTTTGTTCTCGCAACGCTCATCCAGACAGGATCATCCTCGCCGACATAGTACAGTATATGATGACCGTAATCGGTGTGAACAATACCAACATCGCCCATTTTTCTTGAAGAATCGTACAGCCACTCGTCGATTTCCTCCATCATATCCCCGGGCGAAACATTTCTGTAAAGATATTCTGTCGATGCGTTATACTTTTTTGCAAAAGCCTCAAATGTCAAAATCTTGTCGCTCTCTGCAATCTTACCAATAAGTGAGTCGCAAAGCTCGTCTGCAAGTGGCTTTACCTCATCGAGATTATTAAAGTCATCGGGATTTGCCAGAATTGCGCACAAAAGTCTCGTTGCACTCTCGTCCTTCTCAAAGCCCTCAAGGCTATTTGCATACTCGACAACGTCGCTGTCGCTGACAGATGCCTCTATATCGTCCACAAGCGCAGTATACCCGTAGCTTGACAGACGGTTGAGCTTCAGCATTCGCCTCATATCCTCAAGCTCGAAATATCCACGGTATAGAGTTGCGAAATAATCGTCAATCTCACGTCCGTCCTGCAGAGCTATCTCGATTCTCATATTTGTGATCTCGCTCTCAATCGAGGCTATGTCGGCGTCCGTCAGCTCAATGCCCTTCTCACGTGCATACTCGCAACAGATGAGCATTGTCTTTGCCTCGGCAATTGCGCCATCCATAAAGAGATCGAACCAGGTCATATCTCCCTCGTATATCTGCTCATTGAAATCAAGCTCCATATCAAAGCCCTTCTCGTCGAGCACCGACTGTGGAATATCGCCCGACATCTTAAGCGCGCTTGAGACGAACATATACGCCATAAGCGAGCAATCTATTGTGAAGTTCTTTGATTTGAGTGCCACACGCTCTCTCATCTTCTCCGCCTCGCTCTTGTCCACGCATCCCACAAGGGCAGGTGCGAGTGTGCAAAGCAGCAATACAAGTGAGAGAAGTGCTGAAAGCGAGCGCAAAATTTTGTTTGGCTTTTTCATTTGCTTTTCCTGCTTTTGTTTAAGTTAATTATTATCCAAAATTCGAGTTTACTATAAGATTGCCCTCTGTGTAATACTCTTCAAGCATCGTGCTGAGCGCACGGCTGTAAAGAACATTATATGCCTTGTACTCAGACGCTGTCATCTCACTGCACTCAACCATAAACACAGCCACCACTCCATCGTTTGTAACAATCAGGTTTTTGTCGGGTATCTCGCCACTTCTTGTAGATAGCCAGCGGTCAATACCCAGAGAGCCTGTAAAGCTCACTCCTTGGTGAAGCCTGTATTTTGCGCTACAACTTATAGCGATTTTCTTGATCTCGGAAAGAGAGTCCCCATTTACCTTTTCGAGCAAATTCTCACCTGCGTGAATCATAGAATAAAAACGGTCACTAACTTCAAAGGTTGCCGATGCATAAGAATATGTCGGGTGATTGCTTATATCGTATTTGTCACTCATTCTTGCGAATTTCATAACGGTTCTTCGTTCCATATTTGAAATACTGCCCGTTGAGGTATTTGTTCCCGAAGAGAAGACATAGCTTTCGTTTTCGCTATAATAGCATTCGCCGATATCTGTGTTCTCATCAAAAATCCAACGTGCGAATTCATCGGATGATGACGAAACCTCGCTCATAGCCGCAAGCTCATAGTAGAAAAGATTGTCAATTCGGTTAATGGCTCCACTTGCCGCATATATAAACGCATCCTCGAACTCTGACGGGAACTTTGCGTCTGCATTGCTCACAGGAGCACCGTAATTGTCATCTCCGGAAAAATACGAATCAATGACGAGCTTAAGGTTGTCCAAATACGCAACGGCATCCTCAACCACATAAGCTACCATTTCATAAAAATAGTTCTCTCCGAGATTATCTTCTATTCTCTCAAAAAAGTCATAGAATGCAGCCATATGGATGTATTCCTTTGCGGCATTTATGAAATCCTCGTCATTTGAAGCATTTCTCAGCCTGTCAATAATAGAAGCGAGCTTGGCTTTGTGTGCCTCATAATTCTGCTCATACCCACCAATCGACTCATAATATCTTGCGAGTCCATTGGGGATATAATCAACAACCTCTATATAGAGAATATCACGGAAGCCACCCACGGGAGACAATGTCTGCACAAGTCCATCAAGCTCACCTTCGTCAAAGCTTGAAGCAAACTCTTCAAGAAGAAGCTCATCAGCCTTCTCTGAGAGATAATAAAGCTCAAGGAACTTTACAAGCTCTTCGGTTGTTGTGTTACCATACATCTGCTTAATAAAATCGTCGGCAGTAAAAAACTGACCCGCAGTATTAATGGCAGACTCAAGCTCCTCTCGTGCCTTTACAATCTCGTCCTCGTCAACGCTAATACCCTTTGCCCTGGCGTACTCGCACTTGCCGATAATCTGCTTTGCGTATTCAAGAGCAACATCGGAATAAGTCAGGCTTTCGTCACCATTCCACGCAGAGATTGGAGACAGATCAAACGAAGGTGCGTCTATCTCTGTTGAATATAACAGGCCCGGCTGCATTGTTATGCTGTTGTTGCTTCCACCACCAAAGCTGCCAAAGCTACCCTGCATCAAGGATGTTGACGGACGGGTGAGCAACGCTGACGATACCTGAGGTGCTGCGCCATAGGTTGAATAATCATACTTAATAGCGGGAGCTTCGTACTTGTCCTCAAAATACATATCGCCATTTCCATTCGGGAGCATAACCGAGAGAAGATTTGAAGAAACAGCGACAGGGCTTGGATTACAATAATAATTAACAGCCATATAGACCTCTGATGCAGAGAGGCTTAAGAAGTCCTCAACACTTATATCGCCTTTTGAGAGCGTGTCACCATACTTCTTCATAGCAGAGCGGTAGCTGTTATAGTCGCTGTAAATTGCCGCACTGAACATAGTTCCGGTAATCTTGAAATTATCGGTGGAAACAACAACTGCATCCGTAAGGAACGGGCTTTTCAGCGTAATGAACGCCGAGCAGGACGCTACTGACAGAAGCGTTGTAAGCAAAACTATCGAAGCGAGTGCCACAGAAATAATTCTTTTTATCATATTGTCTTTCCTTTTAATATATAATGAGCATTCGGCTTGCGTTGTTTAATAAGAATGTCCGCACTGCACCGTGGCGCAGTGCGGACACATAATGTCGATCTGTTGATCAGTGAATAGAGTTCGCTATGGAATTGATAAGGGACTCGTTGACCTTGTAGCCGTTGGTTTCGGTCTGCTCTTCGAGCCAAGCGTTGAAGTTATCGGAAAGAACACCGCTGTGTGCAGTTGCCTTCCAAACAGGAAGTCCCTCGCCGATGTAGTACATAATGTGGTAGCCGTATGTTGTCTCTACGATATCCATATCGCCGGCCTTGCGAGCGTCATCAAAGAGCCAATCCTCAAACTCCTCAACCATCTGTCCCTCGTAAACGTTCTCGTAAACAACGGAAGAGTCTGCAGTATTCTTCTTTGCAAATGTCTCGAAAGCCTCAAGTGTTGTTTCGCCCTTCTTAAACTCAGCAAGAAGCTCATCAGCCTTCTCACGAGCCTTCTTCTTCTCGGCGTCGGTAATTGTGCTTCCTGCCTTGAAGTCATCGAAGGAAACGAGGAGGTGAGCTACGTCATTTGTCTCGCTCTCGTCACGATGGGATGTCTCAACAACGAAATAAACTGTATATGTTACCTTCTTGGAATCGGTTGTGTCGCCGTCAGTTACACTCTTGATATCGCCAACCTTGCGTGCAGCGTCAAAGAGCCACTTGTCGAACTCGTCGATTTCCTTAGCTTCGGGATCGTAGTGGTAGTAGTCCTCTGTAAGAAGAGCATTGTAGGACTTCTCTGCAGCTGTCTGAAGAGTGGTCTTAACCTTCTCAAGAGCCTTCTCATAAGCTGTCTTCTCAGGCTCTTCTTCCTTGTCCTCTTCCTTTTCGTCCTCGCTGTCCTCTGCCTTGTCATCCTCTTCCTCTTCCTTGTCAAGAGTCTTGAGGTATTCAGCGATCTCAGCGATCATAGCAGCCTTATCCTCGGCAAGCTTTTCCTCTGTGGGCTTTTCGTCGTCCTTGAGGTTCTTTGTTTCCTTATTGTAAGTCTCCTTGAAGCTATCGGAAGCAACTGTCTCGGTCAGATACTTGATCATAAACGCCTTAAAGCCGTCAGCATCGCTAACCTTCGAGAGCTCCTCTGCGAGAGCTGCCATATCCTTCTTCTGCTTCTCAAATGCAGCCTTTTCCTCATCGGTAGCTGTTGAGCCCTCAGCATCAAGGGATGCTGTGAAGGTGTAGGAGAGGTAATCAGCCATCATAAAGTAGTTGGGATGATCCTCAAAATACTTGTTCATAAGCTCGTCTGTGATGTCCTCTTCGAGAACCTCTGTGAGAGCTTCGTATGCATTTGTTGCGAGATAAGAAATCTCAAGAGCGTCACGGATGTCATTTGCTGTCATACCGGGGCCGTAGATTGCGGAGATGTAGCCTGATACGGAGTAGAGATTCTGTGCAGCGTAGGTAGCAATCTGATCGAGTGTATCATCAATGCTCTTCTTCTGATCCTCAGTGATCTCAATACCCTTGAGCTTTGCGTATTCGCAAAGGAGAAGGGTTTCCTGCATCTCATCAACTGCAGCAGATACTGCATAGTCGAAGAGAGAAAGCTTTGTCTCAGAATCGTATGTTATCGACTTGAGGTAATCATACGATGCGTTCTGTCCGAAATAAGAGAGATAGCTCTGGAGAGATGTCCTGATAAAGTAGGACATAACCATACCGCTTACTCTGAAGTTGTTTGTGCTTGCTGCTGTCTGAGCACGGAGAACGATACCTGTATTGGCAACCAAAGAGAGCGCGATGCAAGCTACAAGCAATACGCACACGATAGCTGTTACTATAATAGTCGTTCTTTTTGTGTTTTTGCTGCTTCCTCCAGCAGGTGTGTTGAAGGTTTCAACAGCTCTTTCAGTTCTGGATCTGTTTCCTTTTCCCATTTTCTTTTATGAACCTTTCCATCGGGCAGGGGTCGTGCTGTCCCGTTTTTTATTTCCGATCGAGT
The DNA here is from genome assembly GCA_045543615.1 of Eubacteriales bacterium. Lineage (GTDB taxonomy): Bacteria > Bacillota > Clostridia > Oscillospirales > CAG-272 > CAG-390. Next base: position 27,680 of record JAZPXL010000024.1, on the reverse strand, counting down.
ATCGGATGTTGAAAAATACCCCTTAGGGATATAAGCTAAAGTTTATTATACCACTTTGTAGCAGTCAATAGGTGAACAATTCGTAAATTTTACACAAAATTCGCATAAATCGTATTAAAGATCAGTCACAAACGGCACAACCATCGGGTTTCTGCCCGTAGTCTTAGACAACATCCTTGAAAGCTCACGGCGAAGCTTGTCATTGATATTGTCAAGGTTTGGTTTACGGGAGGCAAGACAGTCGCAAATGATCTCGGCGGCGAGATTTTTCGCCTCATACAAAAGCTCCTCGGCATCGGGCGCATACACAAAGCCTCTTGTGATAATCTCAGGTGGGCTTATCATCATCTTGCCCCAGATATCGACGGATGCAAAGACGATAAATATTCCGTCCTCGGCAAGATGAAGTCTGTCACGAAGTACAGCTCCTCCAACATCTCCGACACCGTAGCCGTCAACAAGAGTTCTGCCTGCAGGCACCTTGTCGGTGATCGCGGCTCGGTTACGGCTTACCGAAAGCACCTGACCTATCTCACCAACAAAAATCCTCTCGCTCTCCATACCCATAAAGAGTGCGATATTTCGGTTAGCCGCAAGATGACGGTGCTCTCCGTGGATCGGCATATAGAATTTCGGTCGGCAAAGCTGATAGAGCAGCTTTATCTCCTCACAGCAGGCGTGTCCCGATGCGTGAAGTCCCATCTGAACGCCATCGTAAATGACCTTAACTCCACTATGCGACAGCTCGTTTATGATTCTGCCGATATATTTTTCGTTGCCGGGAATCGCACTCGACGAGAGCACAACAACATCCTGTGCGCCAAGCGTCAGCTGTGAATGATCGCCAAACGCCATTCTGTACAGTGCCGACATCGGCTCGCCCTGACTTCCCGTTGAAATTACGGTAATGTCTCCGGGTGCGTAATTCTTGATATCTGCCGCATCAATTATTGCGCCGGGTGGTGGTGACATATAGCCAAGCTCAATTGCCGCTGAAACAACCGTCTGCATACTTCTGCCCGTCAGGGCAATACGTCTGCCACGCTTGACGGAAATATCAATGATCTGCGCCACACGGTGAACATTTGAGGAAAAGGTCGCAATAATGATTCTCTTGTCCTCGTTTGCCGCAAACACGCTCTCAAGCGCACCGCCGACACTTCTCTCAGACGGGGTAAAGCCCGACCTCTCGGCATTTGTCGACTCGCACATAAGGAGCGTAACTCCCCTCTCGCCTATCTCACCAAGACGTCGCAGATCCATCATCTCGCCCTCGATGGGAGAGACGTCGAGCTTGAAGTCTCCACTGTGGACAATAACACCCGACGGCGTCGTTATAGCAAGTGCGCAAGCATCGGCTATTGAGTGGTTGACGTGGATAAATTCAACTGCGAAAGCTCCAAGTCGCACCGTGTCACCTGCACTCACAACATTAAGCGCAGGCGTATAGGAAAGCTTGTGCTCCTTGAGCTTTGCCTTGACTATTCCCAATGTCAGCGCAGTTGCGTATACCGGGACGTTAAACTGACGAAGCAGGTACGGAATACCACCTATGTGGTCCTCGTGCCCGTGTGTAAGCACAACTCCACGCACCTTCGTGCGATTTGCTTCAAGATATTCAAAGCTCGGTATCACGAGATCAACGCCCGGCATATCCTCCTCGGGAAATCCGATTCCACAATCTATGATGATAATATCCTCGCCAAATTCAAGCAAGCACATATTCTTGCCTATCTCGCCAAGTCCACCGAGATGGATGACCTTGACGGTCTTCTCATTCTTCCTTGGTGCGCTCTTTCTTGCCCCTGACTTGACAGGTGTGCTCTTTTTTGTCTTTTTGGGCGCAGAGTCAGTTGGCTTTTTACTCTTCGCTCCATTCCCTTTCTTCTTCTTTGTGCTCTCTGCGGGAATATCAAAAAGCAGCTCGCCATCGTCTGCCGTTTGGAGAGAGGCACTCACAGCCTTAATATTTTTCTTTTTTGGCATAGATTCTCCTTTCATTTTTGCAATGCAAAGCAACACCTCGGGTGCTTTTGCACCGAGGCTTTGCTCTCAAAGATAAATTATTACATTAAATATATATGCCCATTTTCAGATGGACAAACCTCGGGAATGCCTACCCGAAGCAAAATTTCATTTTCCCTGCGCCACAGTCTTTGCGCATCAACTACGATATTATACACCCATTTTTTCTTTTTGTCAAGTAAGGAGAAGCCATAGTGCAAACGCTCCACCCGACAGCAAAAGTGACACAGCTCCACCAACAAGCATTCCTGCAAAAAACAATAGCCTATCCCCTACTCGCCGTCGCTTGCGCTCACGCGTCTCTCCCCTCGCCTCGCTTACAATAATCTCTGCCGCCTCTGCCATATCCAAAGCCATAGACAGCTCGCACTCTCCCCGTCCTCTGCGTCCTCTCCGTCCCATTATCTCGCCCATTTCAACCTCCAAACGCTTTTTTCTATTATTTTTCCTTTTCGTGCAATTTAATTCAATATAATAAAACTTACCCGAAAATCCATTTATAAGTACGATTGGCAAAAAATGTTATGAATTTGTAAATTTCTGCTAATTCTGTCGAAAAGCGTTGACAAGGAGAGATATTTGTGGTATTATTGTTTCAACAAAACAAACATAAGGGGAGGTTTCAAAATGAAATCAACAGGAGTAGTACGCAGAGTCGACGAGCTTGGTAGAATTGTTCTTCCCATAGAGCTTCGCCGTTCACTTGACATTAATATTAAAGATCCCGTAGAGATCTTTGTTGACAACGAAAGAATCATTCTTCAGAAGTACATCCCTGCGTGTATTTTCTGTGGAAGTGCAGACAATATCGTAATCTTCAACGGCAAGCGCATTTGCTCCGATTGCCTTGACGAGATCAAAAACAAGTTCTGATTTAAATATTGATGAAAAAAGGCTGTCCGAGATCGGACAGCCTTTAGTTTTGTTTTTCAGTTACGAAGCAAAGCCCTGGGGGTTGATGTCAGTCTTTGTGGGATGTGTGGCTGCAAGCCAATCCTTGAAGAGCTTGTCATACATAGCCTTGGTTTCGCTGTTCTTAACGATACCTGCGGCGTGCTTGTAGACATTACCTGTGTTGTAGAAATATGCTGCGATCTCAAACTCACCGTCAACATAGGTCAGGTTGCCTGCAAGGTATCTGTCCTTAACCTGAGAATCGTCACCGTCAATTGCCTGGTCTGTTGCCGTCATAATGAAAAGAACGTCAACATCTGTATCATATCCACTGTATGTGGACGAGGGAAGACCACAGATCGCAATATCAACTCCAAGGTACGCAAGGTTCTCTGCGGCAGTTCCGTAGGGTACCATACCGATATACTTGCCTGTCGAATCGCTTGCGTGGAAGGACAGAAGTGCGCTGTCGATAAGCTTGTCGTAGCAAAGGCTCTTCTCTTCCTCTCCGTCCTTGTATTTGACGGAATATCTCTTGCCCCACTCGCTCGACTCTCCGATTACCTCACGGGGATGTCCCTTAAGGATAATATCATAATTCTCACCGTAAAGTGCGTAGGTGAATTTGAGAGTGTAGATATAGTCAATATAAATATTGAAGGTTGCAACTGCGGCTCTGCGTGCAAGGTCATCGCTTATGCCCTGTTCGTAATTGCTACGGTCGTTTATAGCGGCAAGGAACGCATTGTAGTCAGCCTCACTTGCAAAGAGAAGCTCGTTTTTGTACTTTGCGTCAAGGAGAGCATAGCTCTGGGGAACGCTTGCGTCATCGGAAAGTCCACCAATGCCGTATTTTGCATCGGATGCAAACTTAGGATAGTAGCCGTGACGTGCGCCGATGAATACGAGCTTATTTTCAGGTGCGCTCTCGCCGGCTCTCTTGTCTCTTGTCAGACCTGCAAAGGTATCCTCATAATACTGACCGTACATAAGTGTCAGATAATCGGTTCTCTGCTCATCGGTAAGCTTTGCAATACCCTCGGAGATCTTCTGATATTTGAGATTAAGTCTGTACTCGCTCTGTGCCTTTGCGCCGTCAAGTCCGAATGCAGAGAGAAGCACGCTTCCCTCACCCTCGATTCCGTCAAGCACGCTCTCTACAATGTTCTTATCCTGAAGATAATAGGTGAAGTTCGGAAGTGCTGCAAGCGCAAACGCCTTACCGATATTGTAGCCGAGAATCTTGTCACTGTTCTTGTTGTCGGTCTTCGACATAACCGTGTCAAAGTCTGCGCTTACTTCAGAAACAAGGCTCTTGTACGCCTCATAAGGTCCATCGGAATCCTTTGTCACAGGCTTTCCCCCGACAAAGTTATCTTCAAGTGCAACGTATGCACCCGTTCCGTCCTCACACATAATGATGTGGAAATCTTCCTTTGTAAGACCTGCGTTTGCTGCAACGGCTGCACAACGAAGTGCTGTGCCGTCCTGAGCATAGAAATAGAAGAATACGCCGTCTCCCTTAAGTCCCTTGACAGTTTCGATCATAGCATTGAACTCAGTACCTGTAAAGCCTGTGCTGAGGTTGCTTGCAGGATCAAAGCCTGCGTTGTGGAAATACTCAAGGCTGTCAATTCCGTTATAGGTCTTGCCTCTCTCGATGATGGCATAAGTCTCATATCCACTTGCAATTGAATCAAGTGCCGCCAAAACAGGAGGTATTGTTGCAAGAGCAAAGATGATGTTGTAAACCCTGTCTCCGTCGGCAGGTGCTGTGGGATCTTCGTACTCGATTGGAGTTGTGCTGTCATCGGGGATGCCACCTGTGTCTTCTGTTGCGTCCGTTGTATCATCACCCGGGTTTACGTTGTCACAAGCGGCAAGCATTGTAAACAGCATAATAAATACAAGTAATGCAGATACAATCTTGGTCAAAAGCTTCATTTTCCTTTTTCCTCCGTTGTTCTTTGTAAAAATTTGCATTTTCGTGTCGTTTAAACACATTGGTAGTATACCACAAATATATTAAACAGTCAACAATTTTGAAAAAAGTTTATATATTGCAAAATATTAATTAATAAAGATATTAAGATTGAATTAAGAATCTCTCTCCTTGTTTGAATTCTATTGCCAAAAGAGCGAAATGTTAATTAATTATTAATATTTTGTTTCTTATCTGTGAAAACAAAACAAACATACTTGACAAGAAAAATATACGGGTGTATAATTTTCCTATCAAACTTAGAAAGCGAGAGGTCGATATGGCATTCTTTATAATGAGCACACGATTTTATTTTTGCCATACGGGCTGTCTTGCAAATGTTTGCAGTGAGGAATGACCTCGGCAGATAAGCCTTTATGGTTTTATTGCCACGTGTCCTTGCAAATAGCAATATAGCCCACACCTGTTTTGTTTATGGTGTGGTTTTTTATTTACCGGATCAAGATGCAAAAAAGTGCCGTATGTTGCACAAACGGAGGAAAAGATGTCTGACAAAGTCGATAAGCTTAGCGAAGCGAGAAAGAAAATTAATGAAATAGATGCAGAGATGGCTCGTCTCTTTATGGCGAGAATGGAGGCTGTCGGCGTTGTTGCGAAATACAAAAAGGAGCACGGCTTGCCCATTCTTGACAGAGCGCGTGAGGCAGCCGTCATCGAGCGTGGTGCTGCGATGATTGATGACGAGGCACTCCGTTCCTATTATATAAGCTATCTTAAATACAATATGGCACTTTCAAGAAAGTATCAACACCGTCTGCTTGAGGGTATGCGAATTGCATTCAGTGGAGTTAGTGGTGCGTTTGCAGATATTGCGGCATCAAGAATTTTCCCCTCAGGCGTGCGTGTTCCCTGCCCCGACTTCAAAAGTGCGTATGATGCCGTTGCATCAGGCGATTGCGATTGTGCCGTTCTCCCAATCGAAAACAGCACAAACGGAGACGTCACACAGGTAATGGATCTTGCATACAGTGGTGAGCTTTGCGTAAGCGGTGTTTATGAGCTTGCAGTTGAGCATTGTCTGCTCTGTCTGCCGGGCGCATCTATAAAGGATATCAAAACCGTTGTAAGTCATCCACAGGCTCTTGGTCAATGTGCGCCCTACATTCGCAGACACGGCTGGTCGCAGAGAGAGGCTGTCAACACGGCAACTGCTGCTATGGAGGTTGCAAGAAACGGCGACGTCGGCATCGGCGTTATAGCAAGCTATGAAACGGCAGAGCTTTACGGTCTTCGTGTTCTTGAGAGAAAGATCAACGAACACAACAACAATATAACGAGATTTGCAGTATTCACAAGAAATATTCTGCCGCCACTTGAAAGTGATGACCGTTTTATTATGTTCTTCACCGTAAAGAATACGGCAGGCGCACTTCTTAGAGCAATTGAAGCCATCGGACAGGCAGGCTTCAACCTCAGAGCACTCAAAAGCCGTCCCACAAAGGAAACAAATTGGGACTACTACTTCTTTGCAGAGGGCGAGGGAAGTCTTGCGACAAGTGAGGGTCGCCGTATGCTTGCATCCCTCAGCGAAGTTTGCGGAAGCATAAAGATCCTCGGCTCTTTTGACAGAGAGAAGCTTCTGCACGAGCCTGAGAATGCTGACTCTGAGATTGAGTGCGCGCTGTCGGCTATTGAAGACTGAGCAAAAAACAAACAAGGGGAAAGAAAATGATAATTAACGTAAATCTGCCCGACAGAAGCATTGATATACTTGTCGAACGTGGTGCGCTCTCTATGGCGGCAGATGTAATAATGAACAAACAAAGACGAGTTATGATAGTCAGCGACACGGGTGTGCCGACAAAGTACATAGACACGCTCAAAGCATCGCTTGGAGAGAATGCCCACACTTTCATATTCCCCGACGGCGAGAGCAGCAAAAATCTTGACACGCTGACAGAGCTGATTCGTGCGATACTCTCTGCATCATTCACAAGAGGCGACGCCGTTGTTGCTCTCGGAGGTGGAGTTGTCGGAGATCTTTCAGGCTTTGCCGCATCAATGTATATGCGTGGTATTGATTTTTACAATATCCCGACCACACTTCTCTCTCAGGTCGATTCCTCCGTTGGTGGCAAAACAGCCGTCAACGTAGGCGGCTACAAAAATATTATCGGCGCGTTCTGGCAGCCAAAAGCAGTTTTCATCGACCCCACTCTTCTTGCAACTCTTCCCAAAAGGCATATCTCAAACGGTCTGTGCGAGGCTCTCAAGATTTCACTTACAAGTGACGGCGAGCTTTTTGACATATTTGAGAATAATGACAGCTTTTTTGAGGAAAATGAAGATGGGACGCTCCTCATCCCTCCCGTGATTGATGAGATAATCATCCGTGCCGTGAGCGCAAAGAGAGATGTTGTTGAGCGTGACGAGCGAGAGAATGGACTTAGGCGAGTGCTCAATTTCGGGCATACGGCAGGACACGGAATTGAAAGCGCATCTACCTTTGGCAAAATGCTTCACGGAGAATGCGTTGCGCTTGGAATGATACCGATGACAAGCGAGAGCATTCGTCCCCGTCTACTCTCCGTACTCAAAAAGCTCTCTCTTCCCACATCTCTCTGCGAAATTGAGATCGACCGTGACGATGTGCTTGCAGCCATCGCACACGACAAAAAATCAACAGAGGATGGTATTGGAACTGTATTCGTTGACGATGTCGAGAAATTCAGATTCGAGACGCTTACACCATCAGAAATTATAGAAAGATTATATCAAGGGTAAAAATATGGGAAACAAGAACAGCTTTGGACAAGCTTTAAGAATTACTCTATACGGAGAGAGTCACGGTGAGGGTGTCGGTGTCATTCTTGACGGACTCAGCGCAGGCATAAAGGTTGACAGAAACTTTATTAACGAAATGCTGACTCTTCGTCGTCCGTCAGGAAAAATATCCACCTCTCGTCGCGAGGAGGATGAATACATCATTCAAAGTGGAGTATTTGGTGATTATACCACAGGTGCGCCCATCTCGATATTCATACAGAGTAGGGACACAAGAAGCCGTGACTATACCCCCTCCATCCCCCGTCCCTCGCACGCAGACTTTGTGGCGCACGAAAAATACCACGGCTTTGAAGACTACCGTGGAGGTGGTCATTTCTCAGGCAGACTTACTGCTGCCCTCGTTGCTGCAGGCGCAATAGTTATACCTGCTCTACGCAATAAGGGCATATATATCGCAACAAAAATTGACCGTATCGGTGGCGTTGCCGATGATGATTTACCTCAGCTTGACACCACCTCCCTCTCCTCTCTTCTGCTCTCGCTTTCGTCCTCTCCGTTCCCTGTAATAAGCAAGGCTGCCGAGAGCCGAATGAAAACGGCAATTGAGAATGCGGCGGCAGCAGGTGACAGCGTCGGTGGCGTACTCAAGACCGTAATAGTCGGAGCACCCGTAGGACTTGGCGAGCCTTGGTTTGGTGGAGTTGAAAACAGAATTGCTGATGCTGTGTTCGGCATCCCCGCCGTCAAGGGAATTGAATTTGGAGACGGATTTGCTATAAGCGACAAAAAAGGAAGCGAAGCAAATGATGCATATACCACGGATGGCGATCGCATCGTAACCGTCACAAACCACCAGGGTGGCATTTCGGGTGGTATTTCAAACGGCTCACCCATAGTTTTCTCCACAGCAATCAAGCCCACTCCGTCAATTTCCATCCCACAAGGCACAGTTGATATGTCGACAAAAGAAAACGTCCTTACATCGACCACGGGTCGTCACGATCCCTGCATCGTTCACAGGGCAAGGGTCGTTGTTGACAGCGTCGCATCTCTCGTTATGGCTGACCTCTTTATTGAAAAATACGGAAGAGATGCACTCGGTGAGGTAAAATGAAATACGGGCTTATAGGCGAGAAGCTCTCCCACAGCTTCTCAAAGGAAATACACGCCTCGCTCGCCTCTTACAGCTATGAGCTTTGCGAGCTTGCGCCCCGTTCTCTGCCGTCTTTTCTTGATAGCAGGGATTTCCTCGGCATCAATGTCACAATTCCCTACAAGGAAACTGTCATTCCCCATCTTGATGAAATAAGCGACGCTGCACGTCGCATAGGTGCAGTAAACACCATAATCAACAAACAGGGCAAGCTTTTCGGTGACAACACGGATTATTTTGGAATGAAGGAGTCCATTCTTGCTCTTGGAGTCTCACCCAAAGGCAAAAAGGCTCTTGTACTTGGTAGTGGCGGAACATCCAAAACTGCTCGTGCAGTGCTTGAGGATCTCGGACTTGGCAAAATAATTACCGTCTCAAGAGGTGGCAAAGAGGACACCATAAGCTATGAGGACGCCTACGCTCTCCACGGAGACGCAGAATTTCTTGTCAATACCACTCCCGTCGGTATGTACCCGAATACCGACCTCTGCCCGATAGATATCTCTCGCTTCCCCTCCCTTGAGTGCGTGTTCGACGTGGTATACAACCCACTTCGCACTCGCCTTGTAACAGAGGCAAGAAAGCGAAATATTCCATCATCAGGTGGACTTTTGATGCTCATACTTCAGGCGGCGCGTGCCTCAGAGCTGTTCCTCGGCACTCCCGTCGACGCACAAAAGCTCAAGCAAACGATCGAAAATATATTCATTTCAAAGGAAAACATCGTCTTAGTCGGTATGCCCGGAAGTGGAAAAAGCACGCTTGGGCGTATTTTGGCAGAAAAGCTCGGGCGAACAATGGTTGACACCGACAAAGAGATCGCTGTTCGTACCTCACGCCATCCCTCCTTAATCTTAAGGGATTTTGGTGAGGGCGAGTTCCGCCGCATCGAAAGCGAGGTTGTGCTTGAAGTCTCAAAAAAGCAGGGGCTTGTGATAGCAACCGGTGGTGGTGTGGTGACCGTTCCCGAAAACATCACCTCTCTTCGCCTAAACGGAGTTGTAGTCTTCATCGACACACCCCCGGAGCATCTGCCCATAACTCCCGACAGACCTCTGTCGGCTGATCGTGAGAAACTCCTAGGGCTATATAGTACAAGACTGCCGTTGTATCTCGCATCGGCTGACATCGTAGAGGCAAGCGATCACAGTCGCCTACCGGACGAGATAGCCGACGAGATAATCAATAAATTTATAAAATCCGTAAAAAATCCACTTTTTTGGAGTAAAAAATGAAGTTTCTTATATTGAACGGCCCAAACATCAATATGCTCGGGCTCAGAGAGCCTGATATTTACGGCAAGGAAGACTATGCCTCACTCATCGCAAAGATCGAAGGTTATGCAGGCAAAAAGGGAGTCGATACACGCTGTGTGCAGAGCAATCACGAGGGCGTACTTGTCGATGAAATTCAAGCTGCCTACGCACGCTTTGACGGTATTGTCATCAATCCTGCCGCATACACGCACACAAGCGTTGCTCTGCTCGATGCGCTCAAGGCAGTTGGTCTACCTGCCGTTGAGGTGCATATATCCGACGTCTCACGCCGTGAGGACTTTAGGCAGATAAGCTATGTTCGTGCCGCTTGTATCGCAACTGTTTCGGGCAAGGGTACTGACGGCTACCTTGAAGCCATCGACCTGCTAATAAATCATATTTCAAAGCAGAGCTGAAGCATATGAGAAATTACAATGTTCACATAACCCCCTCAAAGCCAAAGGGATATCTGCTCGCACCACCGTCAAAAAGCATCTCGCATCGTCTGCTTATCGCATCGGCACTCGCCACAGGTGTCAGCAACATCTCAAACGTTGCACTCTCTGAGGATATCGTGGCAACCATTGGCGCACTCAGGGCAATTGGTGCAAAGGTTGAGGCAAGCGAAACTGAGGGTACTTTGAGAGTCACGGGTATTGGTGGCACTCCCACTACATCCGACGTCATCAACTGCTCGGAGTCGGGCAGTACGCTTAGATTTATGATCCCCATTTGTCTGCTCTCTGACGGCAGGCTAACGCTGACAGGCTCGCCCCGTCTGCTCTCGCGCCCCCTTGGTGCATACACTACGCTGTTCAAGGAAAGGCTCTGCCTTCACGCCGCTGACAGATTGGAAATTAAAGAGGGCAAGGCAATAAGTGGTGGCGAATACACCTTACGTGGCAACGAAACAAGCCAATACATCACAGGTCTTCTCTTTGCCCTGCCACTCTGCAAGGCGGACAGCCGAATCGTTGTAACAGAACCGTTTGAAAGCGCATCGTATGTTGCGCTGACGCTCGAAACGCTTGCAAAATTCGGTGTAATCGTCACTACAAAGAAAGAGGACGGTGCTACCGTTTTTGAAATCAGGGGTGGGCAGAAATACACACCGACCGATGGGGCAGTGGAGGGAGACGCATCAAATGCCGCATTCTTCGCCTCTCTCAATTTGCTTGGTGGAGAGGTTTTGGTCGGAGGACTTAATCCAAATTCTCTTCAGGGAGACAGCGTATTCAATAAGCATTTTGAAAACCTCAGGTGTGGTGGAAAAGCTCCCATCGACCTCTCCGATTGCCCCGACCTTGCGCCGATCTTGTTTGCGCTTGCGGCACATTTCGGTTATGGAGAGTTCACTCACACCCAAAGGCTTCGCCTTAAGGAAAGCGATAGAGTTGCCGCCTCGGAAGAAGAGCTGTCGAAATTCGGAGCAAGCTTTGAAGAATACGAGGACACGGGTGGCCGTCTCATCGTAAGAGGTGGCAACCTTACCTCCCCATCATCCACACTTTCATCACATAATGACCACAGAATTGCTATGTCGCTCTCTGTGCTCTGCACTCGCTACGGTGGTACTGTCGAGGACGCAGGGGCTGTTGCAAAAAGTATGCCCGATTTCTTCGGAAAGCTCACAGAGCTTGGCGTAAGCATAAGAATTACCGAAAGACAATGAAACTTACTAAAGATACAAAAATACTAATTGTGGGCCTCGGACTTCTCGGTGGCTCATACGCAATGGCTCTCACTAAAAAGGGCTACTCCGTAAATGCACTGACTCGCTCCCAATCAAGCATCGACTTTGCTCTTGAACACGGATATATCCAAAAGGGCAAAACGGGGGTTGATGAGGAAATGATAAGAGAAGCAGATTTGATAGTCTTCTCGCTCTATCCTATGACTTTCATCGAATGGATAAGCGAAAACGCACATCTAATGAAGAGTGGAACGATACTGACGGACGTCAGCGGAGTCAAGGGATACACCGTTGACAAGGTGCAGGCTTGTCTGCCCGAGGGCGTGGAGTTTATATCTGCGCATCCGATGGCAGGCCGAGAAGTGTTGGGCGTGGAAAATGCAACCGATGCAATCTTCTCAGGCGCAAACTACCTTGTAGTTCCAACGGAGAAAAACACAGAGGAAGCAATAGAGCTTTGCGAGGAGCTTGGACGAGAGCTTGGATTTGCGAGAATTTCCCGTCTCTCCGTTGAGGAGCACGACGAGATGATAGCACTCCTCTCCCAGCTAACTCACGCAATAGCCGTTGCACTTATGTGCTGTAACGATTCGCCCGATCTTGTGGCTTACACAGGAGACTCGTTCCGTGATCTTACGAGGATAGCAAAGATAAATGACAAGATGTGGAGCGAGCTGTTTATGTGCAATCGTGATGCTCTGCTTGAGCAGATGGATCTGTTTGCTGGAAAATTTGATGCCCTCAGGCTTGCTCTCAAGCAGGGAGATACTCTGGCTCTGCGAGAGATGATGAGAGAGTCAAGCGCAAACCGTGCGCTGTTCGATAAGAAATAACGGTATCAACAATTTTGAACTTATAAAGAATTATATTAGCAAAACCTAAACACGCAAGGAGACAAACAAATGAAAACAATGAATATGACGTTCAAAAGAAAATTGCCTATTCCGATGGATATAAAGGCACAGTTCCCTATCACAGCGGAAATGCAGGCAATCAAGGAAGCAAGGGACGCTGAGATCGCATCCATCTTCAGAGGTGAGACAGAAAAGCTCATCCTCGTTATAGGCCCTTGTTCAGCTGATAAGCCTGAGCCTGTTCTTGAATATATCGGCAGACTCGCAAGACTGCAAGAAGAAGTACGAGACAAAATACTTATCATTCCGAGAATATACACCAACAAGCCCCGCACAACAGGTGACGGCTACAAGGGAATGCTGCATCAGCCCGACCCCACACACGAGCCCGATATGCTCCAGGGAATAATCTCCATTCGTGAGCTACATAGCCGTGCGCTTTCCGAATACGGAATGAGCTCTGCTGACGAAATGCTCTATCCGGATAATTATCGTTATCTCTCCGACCTGCTTTCTTACGTTGCAGTTGGAGCACGCTCAACAGAAAACCAGCAGCATCGCCTGACAGCAAGTGGTCTTTCCGTACCCGTTGGTATGAAGAACCCCACAGGTGGCGACATTTCGATAATGATGAACGCCATCACAGCAGCACAGCACAGCCACACATTTATCTATCGGGGTTGGGAAGTAACAAGTAGTGGAAATCCCCTTGCGCACGCAATACTCAGAGGATATGTAGATGTCGGAGGTAAGAACATTCCCAACTATCATTACGAGGATCTCCTTGCACTCTATGAGACATACGCAAAGACACCACTTGCAAATCCTGCCGTAATAGTTGACACAAACCACGCAAATTCCGGCAAGAAGTGGGCAGAACAGCCTCGCATAGCAAAGGACATCGTCCACAGCTGCCACAAGAACCCCGACATACGCCGACTTGTCAAGGGACTTATGATCGAGAGCTATCTCATCGACGGCGCACAGAAGGTAACTGACGAGGCAAGCTATGTGTGCGGACAGTCCATCACAGACCCCTGCCTCGGCTGGGAAAAGACAGAACGCCTCATCCTCGATCTTGCAGAGGAGTATTGATACCCTTTGAGTTAATAATAAAAAACGACAAACGCCACGAAAAGCTTTTCGTGGCGTTTGTTGTTAAATCAATACTCTGCGTTTTGGCAGAATGATGAGGTTTTAATAATCAAAGCAATCCTGAAAGGAGGCCTGTTTTGCCGTCGTCGAAGGAGTGCCAAGCGACTACAAGCTTTTCGTCAAAGTTGACATAGAGCTTCTGACCTCTCATACCACCCTTGGCGTATCCTCTGCCTGCAGGACGGAGCTCATAGCCCTCACGGATAACCGTGTCTACCCATTCCTTGGATATAATTCTGTGCTCACCGTAAACTCCGCCGTCAAGATAAATCTTACCAAGCTTGCACATATCTGCCGTACGCAGATAAAGTCCCGTTGCTCCCATAAAATGTCCTGCGGGACATTTGGAGAACGCAACCTCACGGCAATCTATCTTAGAGAAAAGACGGTCAAGCAGAAGCTGGTCGCACTTAATTCCACTGATCTTTGCAACTGCTCTCGATACCAGATAAAATACTGCATCTGTGTACTGATAATGAGTGCCCGGTGCGTGTGGCAGATCTCTCTCAAGCACAAGTCTCAGATAATCCTGTGACGGATACTTCGTTGCATCCTCAACGTCAATGTCAAGATAACCCTTGTCAAATCCGGCCTTGTGAAGCATTACATCGTGGAACGTTACCTCTGCCCACTTTGCGCTGTCAATGCCGTACTCTTTTATCTCATCAGCGAAAACCTCGCCAACTGTTGCAGCAGGTGTTACAAGTCCATCGTCAACAAGCATTCCGAATGCCGTAACTGCAAAAAGCTTTGCTACCGAATACGCATTCTGACAGGGGTTTGCGGGAATAAGTCTGCGTGTCTGCAGTCCCTCCTCGTCCCATACGCTGATTGTGTAGGTGTTGATCTGATTTTCCTTGGCTGTTTCTACCAAGCGTTCAAGAATATCACTCATTTTTCTGTCCTCTCTGTATTGTATTTGTCCTTCCTATCGCCCATTGTCTTCGATAGTTTACTTAATTAAAGTATAATACTTTTTGAGTTGTTTGTCAAGCCAAAAACATCACTCAAGGCTTCTTTCGTAATAAAAAAGATACTGTTGCGCAAGCCCTGCGTAAGGGCCGAGTGCCAGGGGATCAAACGGTGGCTCGAAATATTTTTCAATAACCCTCCTTACCCACACGTCGACGGGGAAAGCATCATCACGCTCAAAGCCGAACAACAGCGTACACGCCGCAACCTTAGGGCCGACGCCCTTCACCGTCATCAGAAGTCTTGCAGCCTCTTCTGTGCTCTCGGCACTTCCAACCTCGTCAAGCGAAAGCACACCGGAGCAAATCTTTTCTGCAGCATCGTATATATACGGCGCACGGAAGCCAAGCTTCATCTCCCGCAGCCTCTCGACTCCTGCCTCGACTATCTGCTCGGGCGTTGGAAAGGAATACGCATCGGTGTATCCGTGAGCCTGCATTCCATCAAAGCACTCTGCGCTCTCGCCAAGCTCTCTTGATATTCTCTCGATAAGCGAGCGTATTCTCGGAATATTATTGTTCTGTGAGATAATGAACGAGCACAGCGTCTCCCATCTCTCTTGGCGAAGTATTCTTATCCCCTCACCGTAACGCACAGCATTTCTGAGAGCCTCATTATCTGAGCGAGACAAAATATCCTCTGCCGCCGTACTAACGTCAAAGTCAAGCGCAAGATAATGCCCCCACACTCGAAGGAACTCTTCTCTCTCAACTCCGTATATGTAAAGACCGTCCTCGTCCTCTGCCACGGTGATATATCTTCCATACGCCACGCCACCCCATTCCTCCGAGTGCAGAGTATTGCTTACAGGCATAAAGCGAAACGCCTGTCCGCAATCAAAAACGGATTTTGTGTGAAAATGGTCCACGCCCAAGACCCTGACCATAGGCACGCCGCCCTTGTCTTTCAGGTATTCAACAACATAAGGAATCTCTCTTTCCATCTCTATCTCCTCGTTTCAGGAAAAAAGTCACAGCTTTTGTGACTTTTTTAAACAAACTTCTATCTATCGCTTGCCAAGCGCAGTTTTTTCTGCTATAATAAAATTAATATTTTTCTTTATTAATTATACTACACAATAAAGAACAAGTCAAGGATGGTTTTCAATGCAACAGATATATACGATACCGATAAACGAGCATTTCGACCACTCACGCGCTGACCACACCTGTGGATGCGCAGTATGCTCTCTTTACAGAATGCTTGAGGAAAACGAGCTTGAGCTAATCCTCGGCGCATCTATGATGGAGCCCGATATACGCGCAAAGACCAACAAGCTCGGCTTCTGCGATACACATATGAAGATGATGTTTGCATATAGAATGCGTCTGCCTATGGCTCTGACGCTTGAAAGTCACCTCGACCAGCTTCGCCGAGAGATAACCGACCTCCCTCTCACTGTACCCGGCACACGAGCACGGGCGAGAATTGCCGAGCTTGAGGATGACTGCTATATCTGCCGTCGCATCGACGTGTATTTTGACAATCTTCTTGACAACCTCGTTTGTCTTTGGAAGGAGGACGAGGAGTTCCGCAAGAAATTCTCCGAACAGCCACTCTTCTGCCTGCCACATTACGAAATGATGCTTGGAATGGCAAAAGCAAAGCTCCCCAAAAAGAGCTATTATGAGTTTGCAAAGGCGGCAGGTGAGGTAGTCCTTGCATATTTCGATACACTCAGGGAGGACGTCTCCTGGTTCTGCAAGAAATTTGACTATCGCTACGGCGAGGAGCCTTGGTACAACTCAAAGGACGCTGTCGAGAGAGCTATGGCCTTCCTCAACTCAGACATTCATCGCACACCAAAGCAGAAATAAGCGTGCGAATAAGAGAGACGCAACAGGTAAAAAATATAGATAACGGAAACAGGTAACAAAATGATTGATCTTCTTTCCCTACATAAGCAGTTTATTCTGACACATATTAAAAGTGGCGATACGGTGGCAGATTTTACGATGGGCAACGGACACGATACCGAATTTCTCTCAAAGACGGTTGGCGAGAGTGGCCACGTTTACGCATTTGATATTCAAAGCTCTGCCGTAGAGTCCACAAGAGCAAGGCTTAGAGAAAGCTGTCCCGACAACTACACTCTCATTTGTGACTCACACCACAGAGCTGCCGAGTACATCCCCTCTAAAATAAAGGGTGGAATGTTCAATCTCGGATGGCTTCCCGGTGGTGACAAGAGCATCACCACAATGCGAGAGACCACTCTTCCTGCAATTGAGACGGCAATATCCCTGCTCGACTCCGACGGCGTGCTTACAGTTGCCGTCTACCCGGGTCACCCTGAAGGTGACGCTGAGGGCAAGCTTGTTGAGGAATACCTCTCCACTCTCTCACGCTTTGCCATCTGCGTGACGAAAATCAAAATCGTAAACTCCCCAACAGCACCCTATTTCTTCCTGATAGAGACTAAATAAAACGTCAAAGATAATCACCGAAAGGATGGGAAAATGGAAAACAAAAATAATAACACCCCCTCTTCCCGTCCCGAAGAGAGTGGTGGACTCAACCTCCCACAGTTCAACAGCCAAAGAAGACGGCCACAAGTAAACCCACCGTCTCCACCACCTCCACCTCCCACAAGCACCACAAAACAATCCCCCGAAGAGCCAACAACGCCTCCTGCAAAAAAGAGTTCAGGCGAGAGCGTGGCAAAAAGAAAGAAAAAAACACACTCAAAGTCAAAACCGAAAAGAAAGCCCGACCATTCAAGAGAAGACACTCTGAGAAAGAGAGAGGAAGCGAGAGCTAAAGCTGCTGCCGCAAGAGAGGCAAGGGATGCCGAAAGACGACAGAGGCGAGCTGAGAGAGGCGAGAGAGTGAATGACTTTTTTGCAAGCCACAAGTCTATTCTTCGCAACTCGCTCGGTTACTTCGCGCTCTTCCTATGCGTGCTTGTTATAATCTGCACGCTTACGGCAACGGTATTTCTACTCTCCCTCTTGACTCGGGGTGACAAAGCAGAGACACCAAAGACCATCACGCTTGAGACGGGCGACAGTAAATCGAAATACAGCTATGAGGATATTGTTATAAACGGCGTTTACTATGTCGATATGTCAGCTTTGGCTGAGTTTTCACAGCTTACTGTAAGTGGAGACAGCTCTAATCTCGTTTTCACAAACGTCCACGGAGAGAGACTTTCTTTTGATATTCCATCACGCTATGCCTCTGTCAACGGAATATCGGTTATGCTTGAGGGCGAGGTACTCAGGCGTAATGGCAGGCTTTGGATCCCGTACTCCTTTGCCGAGCATTATCTGCTTGGCTTGACGCTCAAGCTTGTCGAATATACCGATGACGGTGGCAAGACACAAATAAAAATCACAGCTTCAAGAATCGAGAACGCAAGTGGCGACGGTTTTCTTACCGTTTCGTATCTTCTGAAGCCCAACGATACTCTCGGTGGGATCTCCGACTCCTCGCTCCCCGAACAGCCAATAACGCTCCCCGATGGTGTTCCTGAGTATGAGTTTGTAAACGATCTATCATCGTATTATCAGTATATGAGTCCATCAGATCCCGACAAATATCTCCTTTTGGCAAATCCGTCAAACGTTCTCGATGCAGAATACGTACCCGAGGATATGATCCCCGTACTCAACATCCCACAAGGATACACCGAAATACTGCTCTCGAGGAACGCAGAGAAATCGCTTGAAGCTCTCTTTACAGAGCTTTATTCGGCGGGATATATGAATGTAACGGTTATGACTGCATACCGCTCGTACGAAACGCAGAAATTCCAATTTGACAATTTCCTCTTTACAGAGAGGTATTACTACACATACAATTACGAGACTACGGGAAAATGGTTCAGCGACACAGCCTATTCGGTTCTTGGTGCTGATTACATCCAAAACGTCTATATTGCTCAGAATAAAAAGACGCTCTCCTATGCTGATGCAGAGCGAGTCGCTCGCTCATATTCTGCTCTTCCGGGAACAAGCGACCACCAGACAGGTCTTGGCTGTAATCTCTATATTCCGGGCTTTACCGGCACGGAGTTTGCCGACACAGAGGCGTATGCGTGGCTTTGCGACAACGCTCACAAATTTGGTTTTATTTTTAGATACCCCGATGGCAAGGAAACTGTCACGGGCTACCCGTTTGAACCCGGACATTTACGTTTTGTCGGTCAGTACCACGCACTGAGGATTCATTCGTCAGGTCTTACACTTGAAGAATATGTAGCAAAATACATCAAAGAATAAGGAAAAAGAACCTCGCACTGCCGAGGTTCTTTTAATTATATATTATATAATTGACAAAGAGCCATTTTTATGTTATAATGTAGAATGATAAATTATGTAAAGGTGGTGGGAAAATGGTTGTTATCGAAAATGTGCGTGAGGGTACTGTCGCATTCCGAGCAGGAATAATGCCGGGAGACGAGCTTATCTCCATAAACGGTCACGAAATTTTTGATATACTTGACTATCGCTTCCGTCTTTGCGAGCGCAGAGTTCGCCTTGAGCTGAGACGTGGAGCACGCCATTTTGCCGTCTCCTTCAACAAGAGCGAAGAGCAGACCGATATAGGACTTGACTTTGCAACTGCCCTGATGGATGACAAGCAATCTTGCAGAAACAAATGTATTTTCTGCTTCATCGACCAGAACCCCGAGGGTATGCGAGAGTCCTGCTATTTCAAGGATGACGATTCCCGTCTCTCATTTCTGCACGGTAATTATATCACCCTGACAAATATAAGCGAGCGTGAGGTGGAACGGATAATCGAGATGCACATCTCACCGATAAACGTTTCCGTTCACACAACAAATCCCACCCTGCGCTGTATGATGCTTAACAATCGCTTTGCAGGACAGACGCTCTCGTATCTGCGACGCTTTGCCGATGCAGGCATCACCATCTGTGCGCAGATAGTGCTGTGCCGTGGTATCAATGACGGCTCTGAGCTTGATCGCACACTTCACGACCTGATGGAATATCTCCCTGCACTTGACAGCGTCTCCATCGTTCCCGCAGGACTTACACGTCACCGTGAAGGTCTCTATCCTCTCACATCTTACTCTCCCGAGGAATGCCGTGCTGTAATTAAACAAGTGGACGCCTACGGTGACTTTTGCTGTGCGAAATACGGACGGCGCATATTCTTCTGCTCCGATGAGTTTTATGTAAAGGGCGAAGTTGAGCTTCCCGGCGAGGAGCACTACGGTGACTTTTCGCAGATAGAGGATGGCGTTGGTATGCTGACCTCGTTCCTCTCAGAAGCTATGCGTGAGCTTGAATATATCACACCAAAGGCTGACAATAATCATAAGCGTACGCTGACTGTCATAACAGGCGCAGCAGCTTATTCCACCATCAAGAAGATCGTAGACAAGGTAACCGAAAAACGTGGCGACATCTCTGTAAATGTCAAGGCAATACGAAACGACTTCTTCGGTGAGAGTGTAACGGTGTCGGGACTTATCACAGGCTCTGACATCATCGCCCAATGCCGTGAGCTTGCGCTTGGCGAATGCATACTTATCCCACGCAACTGTCTTCGTGCAGACGGTGACCTCTTCCTTGATAACCTCTCTCCTGCTACTGTCAGCGAGGCACTCGGCACTCCCGTTATCACAACACCCTGTGACGGTGGCGAGTTTGTTCGTGCTCTCTGCCTTGGCAAGAGATACAAACCACTTTATTAAACGATGAAAAAACAGAAATTTGCACTATTGTTATTTTTCCTTGTGCTTGCACTCACCGCACTAGCGTTCTCGTCCTGCTATCCCGAATATCACGGTGACGGCTATCGCACAACACCTCTCGGCTCCGGCACGCCGGCACCCGTCATTCCCGACAGCACGCCGAGTGATGAATCAACCACAAAAGCACCCCCGAGTGTAGTCACAACTGCGCCACCGTCTGACTCAACGAGCGCACCCACAGATGAAACAACCAAAGCTCCCGTGGTCGAAAACACAACTGCCGAGGACACAGGGGTAGTAGTTGTTCCCGAAAAATACGATTTTGAAATCGTGACGGTTAGTCAGACCATCGGCACTCAGGGCACAAAGAAGAGCGAGCGCATTCTGCGCTTCCCTCGACTCAAGTCACTTGCCGACGAGGAAAAGCAGAACGATATAAACGAGTTACTCTCACAGATTGCAGAGGCTGAGTATCGCACTCGTCTGCCCAACGCCGAGGAGATGATTGCCTCAGGCAATACAATAGTTTACGAAATTATTTCAACTGAAATCACCTATATGGGCAACAACATTCTCTCTGTGCGCAGTGAGGGTAAAATCGACTCCTCGGACGACAGCCGTGACGAGAGCTTTGTCTACACCAATAACATAAACCTCTCAAGCGAGAAGGATATCACACTCAAAAAGACCTACTCAGACTTTGGCAGCGTGCTCTCTCTCTTCCGTAGTGGAGCGTTTACACAGATTTCAGGAAGCACCGCCTACACCGATACAGCCACACTTACCTCTATTTCCGAGCAATACAAATACTACGCACAGTACGGCACTTTCCCCGAAACCTATTTCACAAAGAGCGAGCTTATCGTTGTCATAGAGGTTGACCGTGAGGGTGGACATTTCGCTGAATTTTCCATTCCTCTTGACAAGGTAAATTCATTCATTATGATAAGCCCGACAAAATAAAGTATAAAAGCATAAAGCAAAGGTAGTTAAAAATGTCAAAACCAATAATAGCCATAGTTGGCAGACCTAATGTGGGCAAAAGCACACTTTTCAACAAGCTCATCGGCGAGAGGCGTGCCATTGTCGAGGACACTCCCGGTGTAACAAGAGACCGTCTCTACGGCGAGACCGAGTGGTGTGGAAAGCAGCTTATTGTCATCGACACAGGTGGAATTGAGCCTAAGAGTGACGATATTATCCTCTCGCAGATGCGACTTCAGGCAGAAATCGCAATTGAGAGTGCAGATGTTATCGTGTTTATGTGCGACGTTCGTGCAGGACTTGTTGCCGATGACCGTGAGATCGCAGTAATGCTTAAAAAGAGTGGCAAGCCCATAATTCCCGTCATCAACAAATGTGACAGCATCGGTGCACTCCCGATGGAATATTATGAGTTTTACGAGCTCGGATTTGATACCGATCCCATCGCGCTCTCGTCCATTCACGGAACAGGAAGTGGTGACCTACTCGATGCCGTTCTTGAGCTTCTCCCCGAGGCAGAAGAGCAGGATGCGGATGACGGTGGCATCAAGGTTGCCGTAATCGGTAAGCCAAACGCAGGAAAATCCTCAATAATCAATCGCATCGTTGGCGAAAAGCGACTCATCGTATCAAACATCCCCGGCACAACCCGTGATGCTGTCGACACAATTGTTACAAACGAGTACGGAACATACACCTTTATCGACACAGCAGGTATTCGCAGAAGTGCTAAGATCAAGGACTCGGTCGAGCACTACTCGGTGCTTCGTGCGCACACGGCAGTTGAAAGAGCCGATGTTTGTCTTATTATGATCGACGCCGCAGAGGGTATCACCGAGCAGGACGAAAAGATCGCAGGTATCGCACACGAGGCAGGAAAGGCGTCAATAATAGTTGTAAACAAATGGGACTCAATTCCCGACAAGGACAACTCCACAGTTAAGGAGTTTACCGACAAGATCCGTGTTGCTCTTGCATATATGCCCTACGCTCCAATTATGTTTGTCTCTGCTCTCACAGGTCAGCGCGTGACAAACCTCTTTGAGCAGATAGACTATGTCTACGGTCAGGCTGTAATGCGTGTTACAACAGGTATGCTCAACGACGTTCTGCGTGATGCAATGATCCGTGTGCAGCCACCGTCTGACAAGGGCAAGAGACTTAAGATCTACTATATGACACAGATAGGTGTTGCTCCCCCAACCTTTGTTATCTTCTGTAACAACGCAGAGCTGTTCCATTTCTCGTACCAGAGATATATTGAAAACTGCCTGCGCTCGACATTCGGCTTCAAGGGAACTCCCATAAAGCTGATAATCAGGGAAAAGGGCGACGATAAATAATCTTGCATTCAAGGCAAACAACCCCCAAACATATCCGAAAGGACGTACAAAATGTTAATCGACAGAGTAAAAATCCTCGTCAGATCGGGAAACGGCGGAAACGGCTCGGTTTCCTTCAGACGTGAGAAATATGTATCACACGGAGGCCCTGACGGTGGAGACGGAGGGCGTGGCGGCGATGTCATCGTCCGTGTAAACACGAACTGTAACACACTTCTTGACTTCAAATATAAGCACAAGTTCATCGCAGAGGACGGTGGAAACGGTATGGGACACAAATGCCACGGGGCATCTGCTCCACCCTGCATTATAAGCGTTCCTCCAGGAACTCTCATCCTCGACGCCGCAAGCGAGAAGATCATTCACGATATGTCGGCAGATGATGGAGCTGACTTTCTTCTCTGCAAGGGTGGCCGTGGTGGCTGGGGCAATCGCCATTTCGCAACTCCCACACGCCAGGTTCCGATGTTCGCAAAGAGTGGAACAAGGGGCGAGGAGAGAGAGGTCATTTTAGAGCTGAAGATGCTCGCTGACGTCGGACTTATCGGCTACCCCAGCGTTGGTAAATCCTCAATCCTCTCAAAAATATCCTCGGCAAAGCCCAAAATAGCAGATTATCACTTCACAACCCTTTCCCCCAACCTTGGCGTTGTCAGCACATCGGGCAGGGGACGTGGCTTTGTTGCAGCTGATATTCCCGGTCTTATTGAGGGAGCTGCTGATGGAGCAGGTCTTGGACACGCTTTCTTGCGCCACGTTGACCGTTGCCGTCTGCTCTTCCACGTTGTAGATATCGCATCGGTTGAATACCGTGATCCCGTAGAGGATATCAAGATGATAGACCGTGAGCTTGAGCGTTACAGCCCCGAGCTTGCTACACGTCCACAGATCATTGTTGCAAACAAGAGCGACATTCTCGATCCCACCGTGGTCGATGTCGAGGCGTTTGAGGCGTACTGCAAGGAAACGAGCAGAGAGATTATTTATGTATCAGCCGTAAGCGGCGAGGGACTTGACACACTCGTTCGCAGAGCCGACGAGATGCTCGCAGAGCTTCCTCCTATGACCATATATGAGGCAGAATATGAACCTGAGGACGCATACGTCGGTGGTGGCAAGGAAACCACAATTCGCAGAGAAAACGATGTCTTCTATGTTGAGGGCGAATGGCTCTTCAATCTCTGTGGTCAGGTCAATTTCGAGGACTACGAGTCGCTTGGATTCTTCCAGAAGGTTCTCTCGAAAAGTGGCGTCATTGACGCACTTGAACAGGCCGGCTGTACCGATGGCTGTACCGTCTCAATTTATGATTTTGAATTTGATTTCGTAAAATAAACAACAACAGGAGGTCAATTATGAATATTTGGCACGATATCGACCCCTCGCTTATTACTCCCGATGAATTCATAGCACTTATTGAAATCCCAAAGGGAAGCAAATGCAAATATGAGCTTGACAAGCAGACAGGACTGCTCAAGCTCGACCGTGTGCTCTACACCTCAACCCACTACCCTGCAAATTACGGCTTCATCCCTCGCACCTATGCAGATGACGGCGACCCTCTTGACGTTCTCATCATTGGTGCTGAGCCGATTTACCCGATGACACTCATCAAGGTATATCCCATCGGCGTTATGCGTATGATTGACTGTGGCAGACTTGACGATAAAATTATCGCAATTCCCCTCTCCGACCCCAACTACAACCATATCACCGACATCGACGGACTTCCTGCGCACATTTTCGATGAAATAATGCACTTCTTCACCGTCTACAAACAGCTTGAAAACAAGCAGACGGCTGTTAGAGAGCTGTTCGGTCCTGCTGAGGCTAAGAAAATCATTCAGGAATCCATCGACAATTACAACAAGGAATTTGCAAAATAAGCCATTTTTTGTTGACAAATTCGCGCCTTGGTGGTATAATTATTTTACCAATAAAAGCTAAAAGGAGAAAAACTATGAAAAGAACGATTAGTGCCGTCCTCGCAGTAATGATGCTCCTCCCCATCGTGCTCCTCACATCCTGTGGTGGCGCATCTGCTCTCATCGGAACTTGGAAGACCTCGACCGACTCTTTGTTCGGAACAGTTGAAAGCTCCTACACATTTGAGAAGGACGGCGTTGGTAGCGAGACTTCTCTCGGAATCACAACAGACTTCACGTACGAGGTCGACGGAGACACCCTTACCATCATACACGAGGTTATGGGCGTTAAGACAATTGAGGAATTTACATTTGAAGTAAAGGGCGACAAGCTCACACTTACAAAGGACAACAAGGCTACAATTTACACAAAGGCTGAATAAAGCTCAAAACAAAAATGCACGGACAGCGTCCGTGCATTTTTTGTTTGTCATTTCATTTTCTCAAGGAGAGTGCAAACAAGCGTCCACAGCCGTCCGACAGACGGAATGGAGAGCTTCTCTCTCGGAGAGTGAACGTCGAAGAGGTCGGGGCCGAGAGACACACAATCAAGTCCCTCAATGCTACCCGAGAACACACCGCATTCAAGTCCACCGTGAGTTCCCTCAATTTTTGCGCTCTTGCCCGTAAGCTCCAAATAAGTCTGCTTAAGCAGGTCGCAGAGGGGCGAGGTACGCTTGTATTCCCACGCAGGATACTCGCCGTGAAGCGCAATACTTCCACCACCAAGCTCCTCGACTATAACACGTATCTTCTCAACAAGCTCTTCTTTTTCGGAAGAAATCGACGAGCGGACGGAGTACGAAAAGCGAAGCGCATCATCACCGTCCATCAATACTCCCATATTGAGCGAGGTCTGCACAAGTCCCTCAAAATCACGGCTCATTCGCTGAATGTGATTGGGGAGCGAGAACAGAAGCGCGAGAATGCGTCGGCTGTCAGATGCAGTTGTGGCAAGAGTGGGAAGCTCCACTGCCAAAGCCGTAACACTTACGCCACCGTCAGAGACGGCAAGCTCGTTTTTATATATCCTGTCAAATTCAAGCACGCTTGCGTGCAAAGCCTCAGCATCGGCGGGGTCTATTACAACAACTGCCTCAGCCTTAGGGCAAATAACATTGTCAAGCTCACCACCACAAAGTGAGGCGAGGCGAGTGGGTATTCTTCTTGAAAGGGATGACAAGAATCTGATAATAAGCCTGTTGGCACTCTCTCTGCCTCGAATAATGTCAACACCCGAGTGTCCACCCGAAAGACCATCAACGCTTATTATGTACGCTACCTCTGTGGTGGTAGTGGGGTACTTATCGTGAGGAAGCGTGGCGTTGACTCTCACACCACCTGCACAACAAACGGTGAAAACGCCCTCCTCCTCGGAGTCAAGATTGAGCATTCTCTTGCCACTCAGCACAGAGGTGTCAAGTACCGAAGCTCCAAGAAGTCCTATCTCCTCGTCTACGGTAAATACTGCCTCAATGGGAGGATGGGGGATGTCGTCGCTGTCAAGCAGAGCCATTATCATAGCAACTGCAATAATATTGTCTCCACCAAGAGACGTACCCTCTGCACGAAGATAATCACCGTCACGGCAAAGGATGATTGGCTCATTTGCCATATCAAGCTTGCAGTCGCTATCCTTTGCACAAACCATATCAAGATGACCTTGAAGGATCACAGGCTCGCTCTGCTCGTAGCCGGCACTTCCTTCTTTTTTAATAATAATATTTCCACACTCATCACGAAGACAGAAAAGTCCACGCTCAGACGCAAACCTTTCGCAAATGTCGCATATAGCTCCCATATTGCCAGAACCGTGAGGAACGCTTGAAAGAAGCTCAAAAAATTCAAATACCTTGTCGGCATTAGTACCACTAACTATCATTTTCGTTTTCCTTTCGGATATTTTTTATTATTATATCACAAATCTTCCTCTCTTTCAATAAAAAAGAATAATAAAGTCAAGTTGAGGCAAAATAATATAAAAACAAAAGGAGAGGAAAATGGCAGAAGAAGAAAAGAAAAGCACCGAGAGCAGTGATTTGCTGGGAGACACGGCAGACATCAAAAATTCAGGCGAGCGTGTGCGTGCAGTTTGCATAATTGGACAGATAGAGGGGCATTATCTTTCAGGCGAAAACCAAAAGAACACAAAATACGAGCATCTGTTGCCTCTGCTCGTCTCTCTCGATCAAGACAGGGATACTGACGGAGTGTTATTTATGCTCAACACGATGGGTGGGGACGTTGAGGCAGGACTTGCAATAGCAGAGCTTATATCGTCAATGACAAAGCCAACAGTCTCGCTCGTGCTCGGTGGTGGACATTCAATAGGCGTTCCACTCGCTGTGGCGGCAAAACGATCATTCATCGTGCCGAGCGCAACAATGACAATCCACCCCGTAAGGATAAGTGGAACTGTCGTTGGCGCACCACAGACCTATACCTATTTCCACGATATGCAGGAAAGAATAATATCCTTTATTTGCAGAAATTCAAAGGCAACACCCGAAAAGGTAAGAGAGCTTATGATGCGCCCCGACCAGATAGCAACCGATGTTGGAAGCGTCATTGACGGAGAGGAGGCAGTACGACACGGCATAATAGACCAAATAGGAGGACTCTCTGACGCACTATGCGCAATGCGAGAGCTTGTAGAGGGCTGTGAGGCAGAACGCACCCGATAAAAAGTCACCACCAACAAAAAGTTGGTGGTGATTTTTTCATTTTATCTCAAAGATAAGATCATTCTGCAAAAGACAGAAAGTGAAATAAATCTTCCTGCACCTCTTTCTTACATAGCTCTGCGCTTGCGTGAGAGAACAACCGGAACTGCGACAAGCGAAAGTGTGGCAACCACTGTCAGCATTACAATCTGCTCAAACGAAGCATCAGCGGTGTTGGGGGCGTTGTAATCCCAGCCCTCTGTGCGTTCAAAAATGACATCTTCAACAAGCTTACGGTCACGTGAATTCTGCAGGGCGTCGACAAAGTCGCAATCAGCAATTCTCCAACCGTCAGCGGTGTTGACA
>JAZPXL010000023.1:0-7674 GCA_045543615.1 Eubacteriales bacterium | reverse complement strand
GAAAAGCAAAGTCCCCGATGCTCCGAACCTCGTGACCATCAAGCTCGGACGGGACAACAACATCCGTATCAGTTCCTGTATACTTCACGAGGACGCCGTTCTCTATTACAAATTCATTAAAAATGCTCATTTCTCACTTCTCCTCCTGATAAAAACGAATAAAAATAAAAAGTGCGCCTAAATAATAGACAGCAGAGAGACCGCTGCAACCATAGAACGCTCCCCCATTTATGCTTTTGACGCTTTCGGGAATGGTTATGCTTGCCGGTCTTGTCTGCCACCCTGCGATGCACAATTTTGCGTTATATGTCACAAAAGCTACCCGCCCGGAGCATCCGTCATAGAAATTATATTAATATAAATTATATCATAAAGATGCAAGTAAATCAAGGGCGTGGCTCGGTAAACCGGCAACACAAGTGGCGCAAAAATATATAACCCCCAAAGGCGCACGTCCTTGCACCAATTGCACGTTTTTTATTTCGGGCGAGCTTGTGGCAAGGGGTGGAAGAAAAGGACGAGTTGGTAAAAAACGATAGCATAGTGGGCGAGAGAGGCGAAAGGTGGACTGAAGTGGATAAAAGAGCCGGGAAATGGCGAGAGGTTGGAGCAGGACGGGGGAAAAAGTGTTAATTTGCATTTTATTTCTGCAAGCACTTGACAAAATCGCATATGAGTGATATAATATATTGCTGACAAATATCGGGGTGTGGCACAGTTTGGTATGTGCGCAACCTCGCTTTGCTCGGGATTTCGGGACCAAGAGGTCGCGCGTTCAAGTCCTGCACAATGATTAACTAAATATCGGGGTGTGGCACAGTTTGGGAGTGCGCTTGGTTCGGGACCAAGAGGTCGCAGGTTCAAGTCCTGTCACTCCGACCAAAAACACTCAGGTGGGAATCCTCCCACCTGAGTGTTTTTAGTTTGAAGCTAAAGACGAAGAAACTCTACACCTCGCAAAAGCGAGGTGTAATATTTGCGCGCGACCACCGAATGAAGTGTTTTCACCAAATAAAGCGCGCAAATTTAGGTTCGTAAGTCCTGTCACTCCGACCACAAAAAATAGGGCAGACCTTGTGTCTGTCCTGTTTTTTTGTTATCGAAGATAAGAAAGACGAAGAGCCTCAATTCCTCGCTTTGCGAGGAATTAATGTTTGCGCACTACCCACAAACATCATCAACAAACCCCAATAATGTGCGCAAATGTAGGTTCGTAAGTCCACTCACTCCGACCAAAACAAAAAGGCGGCATCAGCCGTCTTTTTGTTTTGTTGGGATGGGTAGCTCTGTGCCTTGCAACCTCTTACGGAGCGAACCTGGGGGTTCGGGGCCAAGGGCTTCGAGCGCGAGATGTGAATGACGAAAATGCGCGTACCGTTGCCTTCCCTTGTGAGAAAAGGCTAACTTAACCGTCGCTTTACTTGTTTTTGCGTTGCAAGGTGCGGAGCGAGTTGCTCCCTCGAGGATGACAGACGGAAAGATGGATTTGCCAATCATATTTTACGTAATTTCCTATACAATAAAAAACCACGAGGCTTCCAAGCGGAAGCCTCGCAAGCTTTTTTGCTGTTTTGTCTTCCCGACGGGAAGGCTTTTTTTAGCTTATATATCGGTATTGCGCAACTTACGGAGCGACAACTGTGCCGTCAACTGTAATGGTGTTGCTGCTCATATGCTCGGTTACAAGAGTTGTAACTGTGCATCCTGTGAGAACGGTGTCCATATTCCAGGAGATGAGCTCGCCGATCGTGCAGTCCTTAAAGTTCATAGTAGCAGCACCGGAGTACTCTGCCTTTACAACATCGCAGCCATTGAGGAAGGTGTTTCCTGAGCTGAAATCTGTAGAGGTATTAAGGCATCCGTTGATAGTGCAGTCATTGTAATATGTCTCTGCGTTATTACTGCTTGCACAAATGGCCCAATCGTCAAATGTGCACTCGTTGTATGTAGCCTTGCCTGTAGCACCTACGGAGCTGGTGAAATGAATGTTCTCAAAAGTAACATTGTTGCCCTGAACACGTCCGTACCAAACCTCAGAGGAGGTAATAGAGAGCTTTACATTATCACCGTTACCAATGATGGTCATACCGTCTGCATTGAAGGCGGTATTGTTTGTGAATCTAAGTGAGTAATCACCGTCTGCAAGAAGAACCTTGCTTGCCTTTGCCTCGATAGCTGCCTTGAGGGCATCGGAGGTAGAAACTACCTGTGCGCCGTCTATGATAACAGTGTTGCCTGTGCCATAGTCATAAAATTCATTTGCTATGCTCTTAACATTTGTGCCGTCGGTAACAACACAGTTAGTGATTGTATAAGTTTTGTTTGTGCCTCGTGCATGTACCCACTCGGTGCCGGCAGTACCGTCAAATACGAAGGTACAATCCTTCATTTCCGTGCTGCCCCACAGGTTGATTCCGTTGTAGCCGCTTTTTCCGTTTGCTACAAAGGTACAACCTTCCATAGTCAACTGAGTAATAGCACTACCCATAGCGTTAAATCCGCTCATTGTGCAGTTTCTGAATATTACGTTGTTTGCGCCGCCATCGAAGTGTACACCGTAAACGCTGCCGTCAAATACGCAGTTTTCGAATACAACTGTATCACCCGCGTAGCAATAACGCAGACCGTTGTAGCCTGTGAAAGTACAATCCTTGAATGTTCCGTTAACGCTCTGCGAAACTGCAGATCCGCTCGGATTAGAGAAGGTACCGCCGATAACGGTAGCTCCGTCGACATTCAGGCTGCTTGTGCCCTCGAATACTGTTCCGTCAGCACAAATGATGGTGTCGCCCTCGCCTATCTTGTCTGCGGGGAATGTGTAGTTGCCTTCGGGGAGATAAACGGTATCAGCACCGTCTGTCAGAGAGCCGGAGATCTCCTCGCCGTCGGCGATCTCGTTCATTACGCTTACGGTAACGAAGTTCTTGTTGTTGTCATCAAGAGTAGCCTCAACAGCAGCCTTCATAGCGTCGCTGACTACAAAGATTTCCATTTCGCCAAACTTTCCTGTCTGGTTTGATCCAAATACAGAGTCGCCGATCTCGCAATCCTCGGAGAGAAGGATCACAGACTCAAGAGAGAGACAGTCATAGAAAGCTCTTCTTGCAAGTGACTTCATGGAAGCGGGGATAGTTACGCTCTTGAGCGCTGTGCAACCTGCAAAGCAGGATTTGGGAAGAGAGGTAACGCCCTCCTCGATAACAAGGGTGGTCAAGGATGTGCAGCCTGCAAATGTATTTGCATTGCCGCTCTCTCTTTCAGCCAATGTTACGCCTGCGGGAATAGTTACGGATTCAAGAGATGTGCATCCGTTGAATACACTGTATCCAATGTAGGAAAGTGTAGAAGGAAGTGTAACAGATGTGATATTTGTCTGATAGAGTGTCTTGTTGCCGATAGCGTCAACGCCCTCGGGGATAACAACATCTGTACCCTCGAAGTCAGCAGTCAGACCGAGGAATGTAATATAATCTGTGTCAACGTCCTTTGCGTAAGAAATACCGTCAAGGATATAGTAGATCAGAGTCTCACGTGTAACATTTTCCTCTGTGTTGTTCTCAACTACGGGCAGGATGCACGCTGCTGAGCTTCTGCCGAGACGGCCGACTATGTTGCCCATATTTTCGTTGACCTTGTTGCCGGCGTACTTTGCGCCATTAAGATCAAAGTATGTAAGAGTTACGTTCTTGACCTCATTGTCATATGCCTTTATTGTACGGTTGGTTACGCCGTCAGCGTAAAGCATACCTGCAATACCGCCGAGATCACGGTAAGCCTCGATGGTGCAGTTGATAGCCTTGTTGCCTGTGAGATCGCCGTTGTAAGCCTGACCGACGATCGCGCCTGCCTTTGCACCGCCGTCGTAGGTTACGCCGTCAGCGAGCAGATAAGGAGTAGCTGTGATCTCTGCATCGATAACTGTGCAGTTCTTGATGCAGTTAGCAGATATATAACCGCCGCCTACTACAGCACCGACGTAGTCGTTACCGCGGACGATAGCGCCGTCGATGGTCAGATTCTCTATGTGTGCGGATGTCCATGTGCATCCAAAGAGACCTGCGTTCTTGGAGGTGTTTACATAAAGGTCAACGATGGTGTGTCCCTCACCCTTGAAGGTACCGTTGAATTTAGCTGAGCTGGTTCCGATAGGAGTCCAAGCATTGCCGCCGAGATCGAGGTCGGATGCAAGAGTAATTACATCACCCTCAAAGCTGTCCGCACCGCTGTTTACGATCTGTGCAAGACCTGCGAGCTGTTCGGATGTATTGATGGTGAACTCCTTTGCTGTGGGAGCTGCATCATACCATGTGGTGTCGATGCCGCCTACCCAGGGTGCGCCTGCGTCATAGTACTTGTCGAAGCTGTCCTCTTCGCTCGTGTACTGAGTAGCGAATACATTGATTCCGAGATTGATCTCGGGGATCTTTATGCCGTTGTGGTTAGCAACATTGTCAACAGATGTAGGCATATAGACTACAAGTGCGAGGTAAAGCTCGTCACCGGACTCCATGGAAGAAGCCTTTGTATAGCCTGCCGAGATCTTCTTTGCATCTGTTACAGCCGCAACTGCAGCCTCGCGTGTTGCGTATGCGTTGCTCTGACCGTTTACACCTTCAACTACACCGAACTTGATGTAATCGGAGAGCATAAAGGGATCGCCCGCCTGGTTGATACCGCCAAGCTCGGAGATAATGTTGATACCGAGCTGATACTTGAACGCAAGAGTGCCCGCGTTCTTGACTCTGAGGTATGCAATTTCGGTAACGCCGGGCTCCCAAAGGGTGTTGGTGAGGATGTCGGACTTGCCTGCAACATCTACCCAATCGGTTCCATTCCAGTATTCAAGTTCAATATCAAGATTACCGGACTTGATAATATTGTTGTTAGAAACAACGCTATCGGTAAACCAAGCGTAGGTTGTACCGAGGAGCATTGAGAAGCAAAGCACAAGAGAAATCGCACTTGCCATCAACGCTTTTTTGGTTGAATGCTTTTTCGTCATATTTTTATGACCCCCTTAATGATGTTATATTTTTGCATTTTAATTAAAATACACAATTATTATACTCTCCCCCGCAATTTTGTCAATAGTTTTTGCATTATTTTTTACTAATAATTTATAAGTTTTATTATTTGATGCATAAATCATTTACGCAAACCTAAAAGATAAGTGTCCGTATCAAAATTGTACAGTTTCTTTCTACTGAATTTTTGAGGGTTTATACCTCAAAAACCTGTAAACGATAATCATTCTGACACTTAACTAAAGATTAGTGTCAGAATATGCACCACACAAAAAATAGCGCTATAAAAAACACCCACTCCCCGAAGAGAGTGGGTGGGCTTAGTTATTCGTTTACACGAAGATAATCAGCAAATTAGTCGGCAACAACCTTCTCGCCGTAAGTGCAATTGGTAACGGTTACAGTATTGGAACCGGAAACATCAGCTGCACCCTTGATTACGCTGTTGAAGTTATCAATACCGTTGTAGAGGAACTCACAGTTGTCAATTACAAGAGTGTTGTTCTCTGCTGCATTGTAACCGTCGTCCTGAAGAACTACACAGTAGGAAGTGTACATTGCATTGGTGGTGTAGTTGCAGATCAGCTTGGAGTTGGTGATTGTTATATTGTTGTTATCACCCCAACACTGTACAGCAATTGCGCCCTCAAGAGTACAGTTGTCGATAACAAGATTCAGATTCTTTACGCTTGCGGGAATATTTACAGCATAAGCCCAGTCAGTGTTTGCCATCGTGATGGTGCAATTTTCAAGGGTGATGGTAGCACCTGCATAATCGCCGTTAGCAATCTTGAAGCCTGCAGCATAGGTGATATAGTCGCCAGCCTTGGTCATCACAACGTCAGCATTGGAGATGGTAACGTTTTTACCTGCAGTAACCTCGATACCGTAAGCGTCGGTAGTGGTGATCTTGTGACCGTTAGCATTGATAACAACGTCATTTGTGATCGCACCGGTGAGATCGATCTTGCCAAGGCTAACATCCTGTGTAAGCTCAACAGCCTTGCCGTTAGCTATAGCATCAACAAGCTCGGTACCGGTAGAAATTTTGTAGCCGCCAACAGTGTAGGTGCCGCCGCCATTGTTGGTAACTTGATAACCGGGAGCAACGTAAGCGGAGGGATCAGCATCAAAGGTACCACCCTTGATGACAAGCTTCGCCGCACCGTTAACAGTAGCGGAGAAATTGGTAAAGTTACCGCCGTTAATATAAATTTCGGGAGGTGTAGTACCCCAATCCAAATAAAGAGCACCATCAAAGTTACCATCGTTAACGGTCACAACGCTCTTGTTACCACCGGTACTCCAAACGCCGTCTGCCCGAATAACCTGCGGAGCTTTGAATGTACCGCCGTTAATGGTTACGTTTGCACCGCTGTTATAAACGTAAACGCCCCAAGTGCTACCAACGTAAGTACCATCCTCAATGATGAGGTTATGACCGTTAGAAGTAGCAATAGCGGTTCCTGCCCAAGGAGTGCTTGAAGCAAATTCATCGGAAAGAGCTTTCTGATTTACAGTTGCACTCTTAATGGTAGTAGTACCGTTCGTACCGTAGGGATAGATACCCGCGCCCTGAGTAGCAGTAACGTCGATATCTTCAAGAATAAGGGTTCCGCCGTAGTTAGAAAGATATACTGGCCACTGAGAGTTAGCAGTAATCTTCATATCGGACAGAGCAAGAGATTCGCCGGCACTGATAAGACCAACAACGCCGTATCTGGAGCCCTGCTCCAAAACATACTTGCCGCCCTTTAAAGCGTCCAACGTGGTTGCATCGAAGATAAATTCAGCCGGTGCGTTGGTCCAGTTGGGAACGTCCTGCGTTGCTCCCGCATTCAAAGTGCCATTGACCTGGATTTTGCCTCCATTGGCAAGTGCCGCTGCAAGATTTTCTACGGAAGTAACAATAAAGTCTGGATGCCAAGCATCCTTGTCATACTGATCATTGAAGCTATCGCTCTCTGCAGTCATCTGTGTTGCAAGGAGCTGAACAGCAAAGCTTGAGCCTATGGACTTGTTCATATACTCGTTGCCTGCAGTTTCCTGCATCTTGAGAGCGAGAGTGATTGTGTCAGCCTTGCCGGCTTCAAGCTCACCCGATGCGGTGGTGCTGATATTAGCAAGAACATCTGTGAGTGTGCCGAGCTTGTTAGCATCGGTAAGAGCTGTGCGATCAGCTACCTGAACTGCAGGATCAACATAGTAAACATCAATAACGTCAGCGAGTTCGGAAACTTCGCCGTTCGCAACAATGTTAAGCTGATACTTGAGTGCAAGTGTGCCTGCATTGGCAATCTTGATGTGGCGAACTACGGTGTAACCGGGTTCCCACTTGTCATAGTTAAAGATTGCTCCTAAAGAAGCATCTGTCCAATTGGAGCTATCGTCCGCCGGAACAGCCTTTGTTCCGTCAGCCCAGTACATCTCAACATCGAGATTGCCGGACTTTATGATGTTGTTCGCAGAGGTTACGGAATCCGTAAACCAAGCGAACGTGGTACCGATGAGCATTGAGAAGCAAAGCACAAGAGAAAGCGCACTTGCCATCAACGCTTTTTTGGTTGAATGCTTTTTCGTCATATTTTTATGACCCCCTTAATGATGTTATATTTTTGCATTTTAATAAAAATATACACAATAATTTTAC
>JAZPXL010000022.1:0-6402 GCA_045543615.1 Eubacteriales bacterium | reverse complement strand
CTTCAGAAAATTATTGAGTACATAACAAATATTATTCGTCACCATTGCTTTTGTTTCATCGGTTACTTGGAACGGACTTGCATCCCAGCACCAATCTCCGTCAAGAAATACACTATTCGGCAAATCCTGTTTGAGCTGTTGGCACACAGTTGTTTTTCCAATTCCCATAGTGCCACCAATCATATATAAAGTTTTCATCATTCGCACCTGCAAATCTTATCGATGAGTATATTATATCATTTTTCTATGAATATTTCAATCGTTTGCTTGACACATATCTATATTTGTGGTATAATAACTGCGTTGAATATTTGTCACCGGAGGCTGTGTACCGTAGTACCGTAATGCCGGATTAGGTGTCCAAGTGAGCTTGGGTTATTGCATTTGCAAGACCTTGGCTCTATTTTTATTTTGGAGGTATTTTATGAAAAACACGAAAGTTACTCTTGTTCCGCTTATGGCAGACGACCGTGAGCAATTCATCCTTGACAATCAATGGGCGTTTAAATTTGGTGCGATGATGGAATTCGGTGAGCGTGACGACCACATTGACAATAACGGTGAGATCATCTCTCGCGCAACTATTGAGAGATCCATCGACAATCCAAAAAGCGAAGCCTACCGCATTATGCTTGACGGTGAGAAGGTAGGTGGCTTGATACTTACGATTGACAAGGAAACGCATCACAACCACTTGGATATTCTCTTTGTCCTTCCCGAAGCGCACAGCAAAGGTATCGGCTACGGCGCGTGGCTTGCTGTTGAGGCTCTGCACCCCGAAACGAAAGTGTGGGAGACCTGCACGCCCTATTTTGAGAAGCGAAATATCCATTTTTACGTAAACAAGTGCGGTTTTCAAATCGACCAATTTTGGTGTGAGCATTTTCAGCCCGAGCACGATATGCTTGAGGATGAGAAGCACGATCCCGACGAGGGACCTGATGAAATGTTCCGTTTCATTAAGGTGATGAAGCCGTAATCGCTTTTCTTTGTTTACTGCGGCGCAAATTTTGAGGGCTGACGCTTGATCTCGTCAGCCCTCGCTTTATATATTGCCCCGACAAATTGGGATTTGATTTACTCAATGCCAAGCTCTTTTGCGTATCAATGAGTTTACAATTGATCATCCCATTATTGCAACAATATTTTCAACCGTTAAACGAATCTGCTCCTCGTTTGTAATCGTGGGCGTACCGTCGCCATCCTGCGCTCCGTACATACCGAAATATGCGTGACAGCCTCCGTCAATGACAAACTCGGTAAAATCGCTTGGCAGGTTTGACTTGTTGTCATCGTATTTCTCACGGTTCATGACCTTATCCTCACTTCCGAAGACCGAAAGCACGGCAAGGTCTGTCTTGGATAGGTCAGCCGTGGAGTACGAGCCGAGCAAAATAAGACCCTCGTAATCATCGGTATTATCTGCAATATAAGTTGCCGCCATCGAACCACCGAGCGAATGACCACCGATGTACCAATTCTCTATTTCGGGATACTCCGTCTGTATACCATCCGCAGCATTCACGTCAAGCACAGCAAGATTGAATGGCATCTTCAAAAGCACGCACAGAATTCCTTTCTCTGCGCACGCCTGCATCAGCGGAACGTATGCGGTATATTCCACCTTGCCGCCGGGATAGAAGATAAGCCCTTTCGTTGCTCCATCAGGTTCAAGCACTATCCTGCCGGATTCTTCACTCCACGTTGCGCCCTGTGGCAAAAACGCACCTATTGCTTCATTATCTGCTCGGTAATAGTCGCCAAGATAGATGGCGCAAGCTCCGGCGACAATTGCAAGAGTCAGAATGACAGACACTATGATTATAAATGTTTTTCGTTTGCGTCTATCTGCTAAAAAATTCATTTCATTCCCCTCTTTATTTATGCGAGTCTGCATCTCCAAATGTTTGATAAAGAATTATACCACAAAAACAGCTTTTATTCAATACGATTCTATGAACAAGGCAAAAGAAATAGGGTGCGCACTCCCAAGAGATAACCCTCACAGCCAACACAACTTTTGCATCACGTTTTGCGGTATGTTTATTATATGCTTCTTCAATTGATTTTCAGTCCTCGATTTCGCTGAAATATGACCGTATTTGTGTGAGTATTAATTGAAATCTATCAAGCTGCTTGATTGCTTTCGTTTTCTTTTTCTACCTCCCCGTCTTTACAATCGAGTGGGGATATGGTATAATTATTAAGTATACGCACAAGGCTATGCGAGGGCGTTGGGCGTGGCTCAATATTAGCTTAAGCATTTACTTAGGGGGGAATATGGCAAACATTCTTACAAAACAAGAGCTTAACAAGCTTTTATATGAATATTACATCTCTCATTTTGGCGAAAGAGACACAGACAGGTGGTGCGAGCAGCCTGCCGTCAACGTCCTGGTGTTTGAGCGTGACGACAAATTTATTTCTCTCAAGGCTCATATATTGACGGGCGAGATCGAGGAATATACCGAGAGCAAGTAACGCTTGCGCACGCAAAAACAGTGGAGGAGACTCACACGCAAACACGGCGTAGTAGACCATCTCGTGTTTGGTATTAAAGTTTATATAACCACAAGGCAAATCCACAGACAACAGTAAGTTGTCTGTGGATTTGTGTTTTATATTTGTTGCTTGTGTTTTTTTCAAATGTAAAATACTTGCTATGTTTGGTAAAATAATAATAGCAGGCAAAATAAAAAACGGAGAGTGTTATATGAACAAAAGAATTGTTGACAACGAAAAAATCAGAGCCTTCAGGCTCTATCTTGCCTCTGAGGAGAAAAGTGCCGCCACGCTTGAAAAGTACACAAGGGACGTGCGTAGCTTTGCAGAGTTTTCGGGCTCTCGGGAAATTGACAAGGAGCTTGTACTCGACTACAAGAGAGAGATCGGCAGCCGTCACGCACCGTCAAGCGTAAATTCAATGCTTGCGGCAATCAACACCTTCCTGCGCTTTTGTGGGTGGAGTGAGTTGTGCGTGAAGAGACTTCGTGTGCAAAGACAGGTCTTCTGCTCAGAGAAGAAGGAGCTTACACGCGCAGAGTATTGCCGATTGATAAAAACGGCAGAGCAGAGGGGGAAGTATCGGCTGGGGCTGATAATTCAAACGATATGCGCCACGGGCATACGGGTAAGCGAGCTGTGCTTTATAACTGCCGAGGCTGTGGAGAGGGGCGAGGCTTGCGTAAGATGTAAGGGCAAAAACAGAACCGTCTTTATAGTGCCAAAGCTGAGGCAGAAGCTACTATTATATATAAGGAAGCAAAAGATAAAAACAGGGCCTGTATTTATAACAAAAAGTGGCAGAGCCGTCAGCCGTAACAATATATGGCGTGAGATGAAAGGGCTTTGCGCTGACGCCGAGGTATCGCCCGAAAAGGTATTTCCACACAACCTGCGACATCTGTTTGCAAGGACTTTTTATAATATGGAAAAAGACATAGCAAAGCTTGCGGACATTCTCGGTCACTCAAGCATAAATACCACTCGGTTATACATTATGACGAGTGGAGCTGAGCACCGTGAGAAGATGAAGCAGATGCGACTGATAATATAAAAAGAAAAACCCGATGCAATAGCACCGAGCGCACCCAAACATAACGAGAGTTATGTTGTATCAAATGCTGATACATAAATTATTTTATCACTAACCGATAGAAAAATCAATACTTTTTTCACATTTTTTTGCGATTTTTGCACGACAAAAAAACCTTTCGTTCTTGTTTTTTGATTTTTAAGGCGAAAGGCTTTGTTTCTGCGCAATTTTTATTGTAAGCGTGGGGATGCTTGATGTTTCAGCCGAGGTTTTACAACATAACTCTCGTTATGTAGCAAAAATAGTTTAAGCTTAAACAAAATATATAAATTTTGATCTTTACGCAAAACGCGTTCAGATATTCGTCACTCAAAAAACATTTCGAAGGAGGAAAAACAAAATGACGAACACAAAACTCGCAAAGAGAGCGTTGATCTCAAGTGCAGTAGCACTGATTCTCTGCTTCTCAATGCTCCTCGGTACAACCTACGCTTGGTTTACCGATAGTGTTGTTTCTAACAACAATATCATTACCGCAGGCAACCTCGACATCGACCTTGAGTGGTATGATGGCGACAGCTGGGAAGATGTTGACGATTCCACAAATGTATTTGAAACAAATACACTTTGGGAGCCCGGTCACACAGAAGTTGTTTACCTCAAGGTCAGCAACGCTGGTTCTCTCGCACTCAAGTATCAGCTCGGCATCAACATTGTTGATGAGACAGCCGGCACAAATGTAGATGGCAAGAACTTCAAGCTCTCCAACTACATAAGATTTGCTGCTATTGAGGGTGTTGACACTCCCTATGCAAGCCGCGAAGACGCACGTGCAGCTGCTACAAGAGCCAGAGTTCTCGCTACCGGCTATACCAAGACAGGCTCAATGCTCAAGGACGCTGATGATGTGTATGTTGCTCTCGTAGTTTATATGCCCGAGACCGTTGGTAACGAGGCTAACTACAAGACAGGAACAGCTGTTCCCACAATCAAGCTTGGTATCAACCTCGTTGCTACACAGCTCACAGCTGAGGAAGACAGCTTTGGTAATGACTATGACGCAGATGCTCTGATTTGCGACGTTGTTGCTACACCCGCTACACTCGGCGAAATCCTTGCAAACGCACAGGAAGGTGACGTTATCGGTCTTGCTGCCGGCGAATACATTGGCACAATTGCAATTCCTCAGAACAACATAACACTCGTTTCCAATACTGCTATTGTTGACAGTGTTGACCTCAACGGCAAGGATGGCGTAACTATTGACGGTCTGACATTCTACGCAATCTATGACCAGATTCCTACATCAACCTATTCAGGCGGTGCTTACACCCCCTACGGTTACTACGCAAGCATTACAAACACCACCTCCACACCCTATGGTGCTGATGATGTTGTAATCAAGAACTGCACATTTACGACATTTGATTATGCTATCGGCTGGGGCAACTACGATCCCGCAACATATTGTGCAATCGACTTTGAGGATTCAGGCCGTGTAAGTGGTCCTTCCACAAACGTCACAATCGAAAACTGCACATTCAATGCTCCTGCAGTTAACCACATTCGTCTCAACTATGTTGACGGTGATGTAGTTATCAAGAACAACACATTTGCTGCTGCAACATCTCACCACAACATCAACGCTTCCGGCAACAAGGCTAACTGGATTATCGCAGACAACAGCTTTAGCAACTGGGCTGATGGCGAGTATGCATTCGGCACAAGCAGAGACTCCTCAAGCGAAGTTCTCTCTCTCATCATCACAGGCAACAGCTTCAAGAAGGCTCTTGCAAAGGATGCAGAGATTCCTATGCTTAGCATCAAGTCCTCCTATACTGCTACCAACTCCGTTGTAGTAGTTGAGGATAATATTGCTAACAACGGCGCAGCTACTATTGATACAGCAATTCGTGCTGACTATAAGTACTATATGGTAGGCGAAGAGGCTTATGTAACAGCTGCAAACAAGTCCGACATCAGCGCAGCTATCAGCGGC
Source organism: Eubacteriales bacterium (assembly GCA_045543615.1). GTDB lineage: Bacteria > Bacillota > Clostridia > Oscillospirales > CAG-272 > CAG-390. The sequence goes on along the minus strand of JAZPXL010000022.1, from coordinate 868 downwards.
GGCGCAAGCTATATTGACGCAGCGGGCGCAGACATCGGAGATCTTGAGTACGCTCTTAGTACATCAAAGGTTCCCGCAGGCTCAACAGTTACAATTGCTAACGCAAATGTAAGTGGATCAAGCTATGGTAACAAGGTAGACGGTACTATCGTATTTGAAAACTGCACCTTTGAGGCTGCTGCTTATTCCATCCACTTTGATGGTGGCACAGGTAAGGTTATTTTCAACAACTGTACTCTTGTAGGTTGGAGCTCCTTTGGCTCTGTTGAAGTTGAGATGAACAACTGCACCATCAAGGGCAACGGAACATACGGTATTGCTCGTTTCTATAAGAACACAGTTCTTACAAACTGCGTATTTGACGTAGCTAACGTTGATCTCTCTGCAAATCCTTGCGCAGGCACGGATGTCGTTGGGGCAACTCTTAAGCTCGTTAATTGCACCAATGTAAACGGCGCAGTTGCAGATATTTGCCACGCTCACGATGGCGGTACAGTTGTAATCGAATAATAACATTCGAATTATTATAGCCCAACCCAAGCCCTTCGGGGCTTGGGCGGCAAGCAAAGGGTTCAAGAGAGAAGTGAGCCTTTTGCTTGCCGTGGGTGGCGACCTATGGCAAAGGACACTCGAATTTGCCATTCGATGTCCTGTCTTATTACCTATATCCTTGCGCAAATGGTTTTTCATTACCACATTTTGCCCCTTGTGTGCGACTGGGGAGTGCGGTGGATTGTCAAGCAAGTGCAACACCAAAAAACGCTTCAAAAGGAGATTTCCAGCCCAAGCATTTTTTTGGTCTTAGGTTAATAGACAAAACAATATTTTGCAAAGTTTCATTATCCAAGGAGTGAAAATTGTAGCCTTT
>JAZPXL010000021.1:0-3060 GCA_045543615.1 Eubacteriales bacterium | reverse complement strand
GAAAAGCAAAGTCCCCGATGCTCCGAACCTCGTGACCATCAAGCTCGGACGGGACAACAACATCCGTATCAGTTCCTGTATACTTCACGAGGACGCCGTTCTCTATTACAAATTCATTAAAAATGCTCATTTCTCACTTCTTCTCCTGATTAAAAATGAATAAAAATAAAAAGTGCGCACACCGAAGCAAACGCACAAAAACGCAAACCCCGATAGTCGCAAAACCAACTGAAAAAATTATCATTAGCATCATTTTTCAGACGGAATTTGCATTTTATCAAATTCAAAAACAATGCTAAAATATAGCTATTCCCATTTGGGCAGAAATAGCCTGTGATTTTTTTGTTTTATTCAGTTGGTTTGGCATTTTCATTTTACCACTCAAAAAAAGATTTGTCAATACTATTGTCTGTTTTAACAAAAAACAGACGGCATAAAGCCGTCTGTTTCTGTAGAGTCAGGACGCTACCCTTGATTTGTGCAAATAATGAAGCTGTGAATTATTCGCCCATCACGCCCCAAAAGCTTCATTATTACTAATGCTTTGTATTGCTGCGCAGGGCTTATGCTACAAAACGATGCGCTCGACAAGTTGAACGCTCGCCACTCGATGTGCTTATGCGTCACCACTTAGTCGGCACGCCGCCCGTATAGTGCCAATAGTTGCCATCTGTCGTCGGCTGAGTCTCGCTGTAGAAATAGCGGGTTGCGTTTTTGAGGTCGGAGTTGAAAAACTTAATGCTTATATTGCTCCACTCGCTCTCGCCACCTCCATAATAGACCACAGAGAGACTTTTGCATCCGGAGAATGCTCCCAAGCCTATGCTTGTGACGCTGTTCGGTATGGTGATGCTCTCGATGCTGCCACAGCCCGAAAACGCAGCCTTGGCTATTTCATTTCCGCCTGTAATCACTACGTTTTTTAGCGAAGGGGGCACGTTTTTTGAGTTTGCAGAATGGCTCTGCGCCCCAAATATATATCCAAAATGCGCATTGACAGATCCCCCCTGCGTGTTTCCGACAAATGGAAGCGTAATGCTTTCTAAGGCTTTGCAGCCCTCAAAGGCAGACAGGCATATATTGGTTACGCTACTTGGAATTGTTATGCTTGTCAGGCCGGTGCAACCACAGAACGCCATATATTCTATGATATTTACGCTACCGTCGGCAGGAATTACGCTGTTTTTACAGCCCGCCACCAAGGTTTTACTGCTTGTTTCAATGATACAATTGCCTGACGAATGATAAACCTTGTTCTTCTTGTCAACCTCAATTTTTGAAAGGCTTCTGCACCTTGCAAGCACTCCCTCGCCTATGCTTGTCACGCTATACGGAATAACGATTTTCACAAGGCTTTCGCAGCCCTCGAATGCGCTGTTGCCTATATCACTCACGCCCTCGGGGATTGTGATGGTCTTGAATATAGCCCTACCGTAGAATGCAAAGCTGTCTATGCCCGTCACTTTGTATCCATCTATTGTAGACGGTATAAGGATATCCATATCCTTGCAAGAGCCCATCCCCGTGATTTTACAGGTGTTTTTGCCCGAGCTTATGGAATAATCAAGCTTACCTATTGCTCCCTCTTCCTCATCAACAAAGCCGTGGTCGGTTTTTGGCATAACAAAATTGTAGTGGCGTGTTGCACTCTCAAGGTTGTCATTGTATGAATCAATGACAATTCGGCTCCACTCTCTCTCGCCGGCGCAATAATTGACTGTGGACAGAGCCGTGCAAGCGAAAAAAGCAAAGGCTTTTATATTTGTTACGCTACCCGGAATGGTCACGCTCTTAAGACCGTCGCAATTATTGAAAGCATTCGCACATATCATCCACACGCCCTCGGGAATGATGATGCTCTCAAGGGTGGCGCATTCGTAGAACGCCCACTCGCCTATTTTTCTTACACTGCCATCAGCAGGAATAACGCTGTTCTTACAGCCTGCTATCAAGGTTTTACTGCTTGTTTCGATTATGCAATTTCCCGACGAATGATAAACCGTGTTTTTCTTGTCAACCTCTATGCTTGTCAGACTGGTGCAATCACCGAATGCGTTTGTGCCTATACTTTTTACGCTTTCGGGGATTGTGATGCTTGTCAGGCTGCTGCAACCATTAAACGTACCACCGCCTATGCTTGTTACGCTGTCGGGGATGGTGATGGAGCGGAGAGCTGTGCAATTTCTGAACGCATCTTTGTCTATGCCTGTCACCACATACCCATCAATTGTGGATGGTATAACGATGTCCGTGTCCCTGCAAGTGCCCGTCCCCGTGATTTTGCAGGTCTTTTTATCCGAGTTTGCGGAATATTTAAGTCCTTTTGATGGTTTTTTTGCCGAAACATCGCCTTTAGCTTGGAGATTTGACACGCAAGCATCGTAATGGCGTGTGGCCTCTGTCAGTTTCTCATTGTAGGAGCTGCTGATTCTTATATTGTTCCACTCGATCTCGCTACCGCCATAATAAACATCAGAGAGAGCAGAGCAGCCTGCAAACGCCCACCCGCCTATATCGGTTACGCTACGGGGGATACTTATACTACCAAGGCTTTGGCAATACCGGAACGCAGAGCTTTCAATCACCCTGGTGCTTTCGTGGATCTCACAATATGTTATTTTGGTATTAACAGCCTTTACCAATATTACACACGGACATTTTTTGTTGCCTAAATACTTTGCGCTGTCATATGTATTGTAAGACAGAGCAAAACAATTTGAGAACACCTCATCGCCTATGCTTGTTAAGCTGCAGGGGATGGAGACGCTTCTGAGCTCTTTGCATCCACTGAACGCCTGATTACCTATGCTACTCACGCCCTCGGGGATGGTGACGCTCTTCAGGCTGACGCAATCCTTGAATGCTCTGCTTATTATACTTGTCACCAAATATCCATCTATTGTGGACGGTATAACAAGCTCAGAGCTCTTGCAAGTGCCCATCCCAATGATTTTGCAGGTCTTTTTGTCAGGATTGATGGAATACTCAAGACCTATCGACTGCCTTTTAGATGCAATAAAATTTCCCTTATATGTATGCCCGCACGAGCAGGTGTATGTT
>JAZPXL010000020.1:0-95469 GCA_045543615.1 Eubacteriales bacterium | reverse complement strand
GTTTGAGACCCCTATAAAATTACACTACTCTCAAACCTCAAATCTGAATCAAAATTCAGAAATCGGGTTACGAAGCCGTGAGGCTTGAGAGTATATAGGAGTTCAGTGTAAGTAATTGTAATTTAATTATATCACAAAAGCCAAGAAAAGTCAATCAAAATTCGCACAAGTCCTCATCAATCGTGATGCGCTTTTCGATGGACAGTCTCTTGTATGCCTGTGACTCGAGCATCAATATATTAAATTCGTGACCTCGTGCGCTCAAAAGAAAGCGTTCAATTATCTCGTCATCAAAATACGCCCTCATATTAACAGTGACAAATAGCTTATCCCTCTCAAACTCACGCACTAGCCCCATATAGTCAAGTAGTTTTTCCACTTCTCCACAAATCCCCTCATAATCGCCTCTCAGTTCTATTCCTACGGACTTTATCAGAGACGGAACAGAAATTTTGCTTGGTATAATATCACAGTCAAAGGAAAAAGCCCAGTCGCTGACGGCATTGTCTATCTCTGTGAGAAGCTCTTGAGTTTTAAGATAGTATTCGGGAGAAACTGCCATTTTCTCAAGCTCACCAATAATTTTGTTTATGAGTGTCTTTTTGTTGATATCAAAATTGACAAAATTCGTCAACACCTCTGTATATTTTGACAAATCGAGCAATTTATCGCCTCTCGAGAGCACAACATCACTCTTCATTCCATCAATTCCCGATGCCATATCTACCAAAAACGAGCGAAACAACCGTCTGTTTTCAATGACAAGACAGGGTATGGCGTCGCCATCTGTCACCACAGGCTCAGAAAAAGCAGGATATGCTATCTTCATATTATCACCAGCCTTTCGTCGCTGTCCACAATATCACTGTGATACTCGCCCACAAGATACTCCATTTTTGAAAACTGTTTCTCCGTTACAGAAAGCATTTGAACAGTTCCCTCGGGTGGCTTGTTTTTTCTGATAATATCCATAACGGCGTGCTCGGCTGATGGTGTAATTAGCATACGACAATAGACGGACTCTTGGAGCATCATAAACCCATTTTTAATGAGTGTGCGACGAAATCTTCTGTAATTTCGCTTGTCCTCATTCGTCTCTGTCGGAAGATCGAAAAAAACCAAAAGTCTCATAAATCTGTAACTCATTCTTTCTCTCTCAATAAGCTATAAAATTTTATCCTTGAAGGGTCTCTGTCATTGAGCGCATCAAAAACGCTGTGGCAATAGACCTTGATTGAGTTGAGAACAGTTTGCCTTGTGTCATTGATATAAACATAATCGTTTAGTATATCCCACATAGCGTGCTTGTGTGAACTGCCGAACTCAGTCATATCCATCGCCCACACACGTCTGTCAACAAGCACCCTATAAGGCTCCATAAGATCACAACTCAAATTGTAATGATTGAACATATTAGAGTGAAAAATTCCGAGCTGAGTCAGATATCCACAAGCCGTTATCTCTCTATTAAATGCAGACAGAATGGTGCTGTACCCATAATTAAGAGCTGCGTTTGTAGGGCATTCGGCACTCCTTGTAAACTGCATACCAAAGACAGCATTGAAATACACCTTGGCGGCGTGACCCTCTCGATTTGTTGAATCATACATCTCAATCTGACCGAGATAAGAATGAATAAGCTCTGCTTCCTTAGTCTTTCCAAGCTCAGAAAGAAAGCTTGACTGCTTGCGTATTTTTTCCGATATGATCTCTGCCCAAACAGTACCCATCACCATCCTGTCCCAGTCGGCCTGTGTTCTGACCTTTCTTGAGGAATCATGAGAGCCATAATACGGCGCAAGCTCAGCATAAGGTGAACGCTTGCTGTCGCAAAACACAACACGGATTTTCTTCTCTGCAAGTGCCTCAAGCAAGCATCCACTGAGGGAGACGGCGGGATTTTCAATAACGAGCATAGCCATCTCATCGAGGAAGACACGCTTGGTGTCTTCCCCTCTTGCTACCATATAGCCCATTTTGAGATCGAGCTTGCATCGACTCGATATTACAACTACACGCCAGCTCATAGAAGCTCAAGCAGATTTTCGCTGCGGGACTCATAAAGTCCCGACGCACTCCTGTCGACTATGCGCACGTCCTGATATTTCTTCGTCCAGTTACTGAGAGACGAGCTCATTGTTGGAACTCCCGAAAGCGGCTTTCCTCCCAAAGCGGTCAAATCACATCCATTCGTTGTCCTGCCAAAGAGTGCTACCATCCTCAAAAGCACATCAACTTGTGTATTCATATCTAATTTCTTGAATTTTTCAAAGCCCGAAGCAATTACATCAATAGGGCTTGCAGGTCTCTTTGAGAAAATTGTAGCTTTAAGCTTTTCCATAAGCACAATATAAAGCTCTTCATTCTCTGCAAACGAAATCTGGTCAAAGAACTGTGAGTGCTTAATTCCGGGGCTTTGCTTCTTCTTTTCAGCAAAGCTTTCAAGCCTCTTTATATATTTTTCAAAGCGATAACCAACAATCAGAGGAGTCATAATGGATACTCCAACTTTTTTACCGCCTGTTGACTTACTTGCCAGCGTCATATAAAGTCCGTCACACACAAGCAGGGTGTTGATCTTGATGGGTCTGAGGCCTAACGGGAAGTTGGGATCGCTTATCGGTTTTCCCGTAATCTCCTTTATCTGCTCACAGATATACTCCTTTGCTGACTCTTCGTTCTTCATACGGTCTGCATACATCAAGTCAACGGGGACGAACATAACCTCACGCTTGTTCTTCTGAGTGAATGCGACGAGCATAAAGTATGTAGCCGTCTTTGAATTATATCCACCGTATTTTTCAGTCGGGAGATTTGCCTTTCTCGGCACAAGTCCCTCTGCCGCAGAGAGTGGCTGCTGATTGAACAGGCCACCGTGTCTGCAATAGGAATATCTCGTCAGGTGGATTGCGTTGTTGCGATGGATTATCTGCTTTACTCTGCCAACAGACTCCCCGCCGTTCCAGATTCTCCGTCCCTTGACAACAACTTCTCTTGAAAACAAAGTCTTTATCTTAAGATTATACCGTTCACGGTTTGCCACAAACCATTCGTGCGTGAAGCGTTCGTTATACACGTTTCCGACAACGATATTGAGATATGCATCCTTTGCGTGATGCAAATCATTTACAGCACGGGACTTGAGCATATCAAAATCCCGTCTAAAATCCGATACCCTACCTGCTTTGACATATACTATCTCACTATCAGGGAACATTTCCCTCAGAATTGTAGCAACTGCCTTTGTGGACTGTCTTGTTTCTACAAGCTGACGGTTGATAAAGCCCCACTCCTCGTTTTCATCAAACGGTGTGTGTCTGGTAAGTCTCTTGAATTTTTCCGGCGTAATAAAGCCACGGTCAAGAAGCTGCTTCCACCAGCCGTACATCTTCTTGCGAATGTCCTCTGATATGGGATAACGATCTCCCTTTTCTCCGTTTTCTTCCGATAGCACAAGCACCTTGTTATTCCAAAGGCTATCGTCCTTAACCTTTGATTGAGGATAGATGTGGTCAATGTCATATAGCTTTTCGCCAAGTCGCTCAATATCTATGGGGGTAAACGAATACATACTGCGTCCAAGCTGGAGATAGTACAAAAACAGCTTTTCGCCCTGAAGCTTGCGGTCCCTGTCCTCGCCAAGGCTTTCAAGGCTTGCTTCCATCTCACGAGCCTCTTCAAGCTCGCAGGAAGCGTACAGCTCCCTCAGCTGCTCATAGCGTGATTTGGTTCGCTTGCCTCGCTCATCTTCCTTGCTGCCTCTCGCCATCTCGACAAATATCTTCTTTGGAGGTGCGCCGTTGATTTTTACCACGTCGCCCACGATATCAAGTGTGCGAATAATTGCACGCTTAACGGAATTAGATATCCACATACTCTTAAGTCTTTCGTCAAGGCTTAGAGTGTGCGTGCTGAAGTATTCATCGTTCAGCTTTTCTATTACTTCCTTATATGTGAATCTGTCGGAAAGGATCTCCATCAAATTGAGATTTTCATTCCACATTCTCTCGATTATGGACATAGCCTCGCCGGTTTCGCTACCATTCTCTGTGCCGTATATTTCGCACAACAGCTTACCCGACAGCCTTGCAAAATCCTTGAATTTCTGTCTTGAGATATGTCTCTTGTCATCTTCGGAAAGGTGGGGGAATTTTGCCCATACCCAACTTGTGAAACGACTGCGCTCCTCTGTATATGTAGAGCGTTTGATTATCTCCTCGACATCATCCTCGGAGAGCTGCTTTGATGAGATGAGATTTTTGAATATATGATAGGATGCAAGCGAGCTCTTTATCGTTTCGTCAGCTCCCTCGAGAGTTTTAAGCTCGTCCTCCGTATATAAGCCCTCTCTCTTGAGAAAGTCCCTAATTGCTTTAAGCGTCACTTTCTTCCTGGTGCAAAACAGTTCATTGAAAATTCGTTTCTTAAGAGCAACGGTTATTCTCTCGCCATTAACGCTTAGGCTGTTGATTTCATTAAGCACCTGAAATCTTTCGTGCAATAGCGAGCATTTTGGCAAAACATCTGCGTCGGGAAGATACGTGCAGGTATTTGTCATTTTATCAATAAACGCCTGCTCGCTTAAGTCAAGATCCACCATCTGCTCAAAGTCCCAAGGCAGTATGCGTCCTGTCTTTCCCTCTCTGCGCACGAACCAATGACGCTTGCTGTCGCTGTTGAGTGGGCCTACATAGTACGGAACTCGGAATTCCATTATTGACAATATTTTGTCTTTGGTCACATAACCGTCCTCATCGCGCTCGCTCAAGAACGAAAGATAGCCCGATGCGTTTTCAAGTATGCGACGAAGCTCTACCCAATAAACCTGATAAGGAACAACACGGTTGTCTCCTGTTACCTGTTTGGGACAAAGTATTCCTGCTTCTGCACGTTGCATCAAATCCTCAAAGCAAGCAGCGTCATTATCATCGGGAGAAACCGATTTGAGTATGGTTCTTATGTACTTGCAAAACTCTTCTTGCTTGCCTGATTTAGAATAAGAAGCATATCCGGCTACACTTTCGTCACGAAACACAGCCTTGTATTTTTCGGGCACATATTTGCGAACAATTTGTTTAAGTATCCTCAAGTCCTTTTTGTGCTGAGAAAAAATTTCAACTTTGTTTTTTGAAATATACTCTGCGCCCGAAAGAATGTCAGCAAGAACCGACCAGTCATAAAGTGATTTGAGCGCAAGCACAAAGTCTGCGTCGTCGCCAATTGCGCCAAGAAGCTCTGCAAGCTCGTCTTCAGAACCATTGAGTGTAAATGATGACAGCTCTGCGTACTCTTCTTTACTAAACAGATCCTTTGGAGAAGCCTTACCGCCACAGAGCAATTTCAGAGTATGTTCTATGCTGTAAGGATATTCGCCGTTTGAGTCCTTGGGTGCTTTAGGCGCGTCAAACAAAAGACGGCACAATTCACGGTATTTTGCAGTAATACCAATTTGCTTTTTCAGCACATCTCCAAAAGATTGTGGCTCTACCGTCCAGGGCTTGATGTCCCCAAAGAATTCCATAAAGCCGTCGTAGCTCGTCTTGATGTTCAAAAGTTCCTCAACATTGTCTTTGGACACATCGCTGAGAAAATGACCTCTGTGCGCCACAAGCCACGCGCAAGCGAGATAGACCAGACGAACATCGTGAGGCGAGGGATTATCGATAAGCTCACAGATCAGGTGATGAATAGTGGGATACTGCTTGTGATATTCCACATCAGTAAAGCCATCATCTGCAAACAGACAATACCTGTCACTTGCATCCTCACGCCAAAGCGCGCTTTCTTTTATCCGTCGATAAAAGTGTGGATCAAGCTTAGCTATCTCAAGTGCGAATATTCCCCTAAGTAAACGCACCCTTTGCTGTCTGCGGTCAAGCCTTCTGCGAGCCACTCTGAAGCTACGCCTCTCCTCACCAAGCATAGCTTCATCAAACAGATGCACGCCCCACATAGGCTCTCCTCTGAACTTCAAGAGGTTATACTCCTCATCCGCCACGGCATATCCTACGGAATCCGTACCGATATCCAGACCCAAATAATAATAATTTTCATTTTTCATATTGACAACCCTCCCAAGTTGTGTTATAATAATTACAGTTTTGTAGACCCCTATAAAACTACACTACGAGTTCAAATAAAGGATTTCTTTATAAGAATTCTCAAATCGTCGGCTTAGCCGATCGCACACTGTGTGCATCAAAAGACTCCTCTTTGGAGTCTTTTGTTTTTTCAACATAGCACGAATAATCCCATAAGGGTGTTTTAATCATTTATAGCAACTTTATTTTATCACAGAGCAACAATGTTGTCAACCAAAAAATGACAAAAACAAACAGAAAACGGACGGCAAGCCGTCCGTTTTCTGTTTGTTTTTCCTCTCGCAGAATTACCAATATTGATTTCCCGTAGGGCGTTCTGTTTTATTCAATCACAGGCTTTTCGTTGTATGACTCGCAAAGCAGATTCATCGCCTGACAGAGCTTGTGGAAATAAATAAACGGGCCGACAAGAATGAAAGAGCCAAAGAAGTACCAGCCCCAATAGGTTGATGTCGAAAAATCATAATCTATATGTCTTGCCGCGAGTGCCTCCTCCACCCTCTCCGCTATCTGATGATGCCAAAGAATAAGCACTATCGAAAACGTAAACAATGCAATTATGTAGGCAAACAAATAATTCATTGTCTTTGATCGATCGGGCTTTGGTGCGATCTTGTCAAGATCATACGAAAACGGCATAAAGAAAAATATTGAGTAAAATCCAAATGTCAAACAGCTGAAAAGCATCAGCTTCCACATACTTCTGTCTGTTCTGAGCTTCACCGTCTCTACTACTCTCTCTTCTTCGCCGTACCTGTACTGATATGCCATAGTCTTCCTCCATTTGTGTGCAAGGCACATTTTTATTATATTATAACACACGGTCAGAAGATTGTCAATAGCAATTTAAACATTGTTTAAAAATGCTGCGCACATCTTCCGACCGTGTTTTTTAATAAGTCGACAAATATTATTTAATATGACACATAGGTTTTGTTTTTTTCTCTTTTTCAGTCTGCAATAAACGCCTTGTCATACTCGACAAGCATCATAAGATTCCCATCTGCGCTGTAAAGGATATTGATAAACTGATAGTTTCCCGTCTCCTCGGGCAAAGTGTTGAACTCCCCGGTGGTAACATTATAAATAATAATGTAGTCATAATAAGACGAGTACATCTCCGAGCATACACCCACAAGCGCGCTTGGCACTTCGCTTATCCATCTCTCGTCGCTCTCAAACACCGACTCAAAGCTCTCAAGATCTGCCACCGAATACAAAAGCTCGCTCGCTTGCTTGACCTCGCCGGTATATTCATCCAAGACATCGCCATTCGTATAATCGTACACGTTTATGCGCAACGGTTCGGGAAGATCAATGCCGACAGTCTCCTCGACCCTGAGAAGCTGTGCGTCGGAGTGGTCTACGGCGTTGCCGATAATGAATGTAAACGAGCCATACAGAATAAGCACGCCAATCATAATAAAGCCCGTGATGACATTCTTTTTGTAGAAATATCCCTTTTTCTTCATTACATATCCGAAAATGACGGAGGCAAGGGGGATCGGGATAAAGAGATAGAGCATCCACATATATTGCTCAAGGTAGATTACATTACCAAATATTGCAGTAATTACGCCCACAGCAGCAAATCCGTAAAAAACAGAAAGTATGGACAAAACCATAAGCACAATTGAGATTATGCGCAGTATGATTTTCGGGTGATGTCTCTTTCTCTTCTCTTCGTGAGTTCTGCAAAGTGCGTGGAGGCGTGAGGTCTCGGGAACATCTTCCTTGTTGATTACATAGAACTGACCCGACACTTCAATAAAGAAATATTCGCCCATTATCTGAGTTCTGTCAATATCATCAAACGAAAGGCGTATTGTGCTTTTTGCAACGCCATCCGAGTTTACTGTGATTTCTATACGATCCTCATATATCTCATAAAGATAGGAGCTTGCAAGAAGCTTTGGCTTACGCGCCTTCCAATCCTTTTGGGTTGCAAAGAAGGTTTTCAGGTGAATGATAAGTCCTATAAGGAAATATCCCAATACAAATCCCATCAGAACATTATCAAGAGTCTCGCCTGAATCCCCGACAAAAAGGAAAAGCAAAATTGCCGAGACGACTAAAAAGATAATGAACCTGTGCTTAAGGGGAGCTGTCACAAGCTTATATATCTTGTTTATATTCACATCATCATACTCAAAATTGTATGTCTCCGAGGCTGTGCTTTCGATAGCTACACCGGGCTCGCTCTCGCTGAGCAGCTCGTCTATCTCAACGCAGAATACCTCTTTAAGTCTAAGCAGATTATCAACTGTCGGCAGGGTTTTGTCCATCTCCCAAAGGCTTATAGTCTGACGGCTGACGATGAGCTTCTGCCCAAGCTCCTCTTGTGATAATCCTGCTCTTTTTCTGTAAAACTGTATTTTCTCTCCGACGGTCATAACGCGCCTCCTTTCTTGCACTCAATTATACAACAGCGTCCGTTTTTTGTAAAGAATTTTGCTCTTGACCCTGTCAAGTGGCACTTGCGTGGTATTTTTTTCCCGATTATGACAAGTATTTTTGGCATAAAAAGCAAAAAGCCGAGAAAAATCTCGGCTTTTTAGCGTTTTGCCGAAAGCTTAAAACTTTGCGCTCCTGTGTCGCTCTGTCAGGAAATGCACCTCACCGTCTTCTTCGGGATAGAGATACAGGCTGAATTTTTCAGGTCCAATCTCAAAGAGGAGTTCAAGCTCCGGGCGTGTCAGCAGTACTACCTGCAGACAGGTAACCGTCTTAAAGATACCGGTTTTGCAACGAAGAATACCCGAGTCTTCAATTATCTGCGGCATCTCGATGAAGGCGGCAATCATCTCGTCGTCCTCGTCCTCGTTCTCCCACTCAAAGCTGTGGCTGTATGTTATGTGCACCTTGTTATAGTATGCAAATGCTGCAACCATAAGCAGATTACTTCTGTACCAATCAAGGATCTGCATACTTGAAAGATCCGTGTCCTTATCAACAAACATAATATACTCGTTGTACCGTCCAAGCGTAACCTCGCACTTGGGCATTTTGTAGTCGGATGCGCCCATTGTGGAGAGCTTCCAGAACGGATACTTTTCATTTGGTGGATATACAAGGAGGTCTATGTGATAGCCATCGTCTGACTCGGGATGGCAGACCATACAATCGTCCTGCCCAAAATACTTATTGTAATGCTCAATGAGCTTATCCATCGCCCTGATATTCATCTCTGTCCTCGCTTTTGGTTTTTTTAGATTATATCACACCAAGCTCGTGATGTCAAGCACAGCGTCTTTCCCGTCTCCATTCTGAGATAAGGCGCACAAGGTTATATATCCTCATACCGAATAGTGCACCGTATATTACGAAACAAAACACAGTTGCGCCCGGCTCGTAAAACAACAGGCTCATACAAAAAACTGCATTGACCAAAACTGCGACAAGATATACTTTGCTGTATGCTCCACGCTTATTTTTAAGCAAAAGAATTGCATCAACAAGTCCAAATACTTCAGCTATCGTAATAAACACAAGTGCGCCGAGCATCGCAAACCACGCCTCCTCGCCACCCTCGCCCGAAAGCAAGCCCTTTCCTATCAAAACAGCAGGAACATAGACAAAAAAGCTTATCTGCCACAAAAGCGCAAGAGCCGAAAACAGTCCTCTCCAAAGCCTTGAAGTTGACACATTTTCTCTTTTTGTCTTCATTGATAGGAAAACTGAATTTTCGCCTACCGCATCCCGTTTGACTATGTAGAAAACACCACCGTACCAAATAAGGAAATGCGACTGGAGAATCGTTATCTTTTCAACCTCGCAAAGAGGGACGGTCAGTGTGCGCACAAGGGCGTCATCCCTCCAAATTTTTATCTCAAGCGTTTGCTCAAAAACCTCATACACATATTTGCAACCGACAACGCTTCGTCCCAAAGCTGACAGCCTGAGTTTTTCTGCTTTGAATATTTTTATGAGAACAACTGCACCAATGATAATAATACCACAAGTAAAGCCCAAGAGCATAGGCGTAGCTTCAAGACCGCAAACATAAATCAAAAGAACTATTGATGCAATAATAAATGCAAAAATACGGTTTTTCTTTGCTGCGCACAGCCCACCTATGATCCGTCTCCACGCCACCTCGTCAACAAAAGTCTCGGCGTGCTCGTCGGCCTCTCTCTCCTCCTCAGCTTCACTGTCCTTGCATTCTGTGATAAGATTTTCCACAGAAATAGAAAAGATTTCTGCAAGTCGGACGAGGTTATCGACCGTAGGCATAGTTTTATCCTTTTCCCAAAGGCTTATAGTCTGTCGGCTGACAATAAGCTTTTCACCCAAGGCCTCTTGCGACAGATTCGATTTCTTTCGGTAAGTCTGTATTCTCTCTCCTAAGCTCACGCTGTCCCTCCAAAGTGTTTTTTGTGCCATAATTCTAACACGTGGGATGAGTAAAGTAAAGAAAATCATCCTTGATTGTTGTCAAGTGGCACTTGCATATACCTAAAAAGCGACCATATGTGGTCGCTTTTTATTATTTTTTGATTATAAGCTCTACCCAAAGAGGTATATGATCGGAATATGACGGAGACTGCGTTCCTGCGTCCTTCTCAGCAAAGGTGGGGGAGAAAACAATATTGTCAATCTCTCCACCGACCTTCTCGGAGGGGAAAGTGTTGAATTTTCTGTCGCTGCGATTTACAAGCGTGCCACCGAGGACAGCAAGCTCGGAAAAATCTGCTGTGTTGAAGTCGCCTGTCAAAATAAAGCTTTCGTGATTTTTGAGAATATTTGCAATTGCCTCAAGCTGACCCTTGCGCACGCTCGTCTCCTCAAATGAAAGATGGGTGTTAAAGAAATCAATCAAAGTTCCGTCAACATCTATCTGTATATGTCCAAGTGCTCTCGCTTCGTGCCCTGCAGACTCAAGAGGAGTTACCTCGCTCTTGATTATCGGATACTTCGAGAGAATCAGCGTACCGTATTCGCCACCGTCAAAGTCGATGCAACGGCAGAATGCGTAATATTTCATTCCCGACATACTTGCGAGAACCATCGGCTGATCTATCTTATTTGACCTTGAGGTTTTATAATCAACCTCTTGAAGACCTACAATGTCAAGATCAAGAGATTTAATTACATTTGCAATCGTGCGAGGATTGAGCTTTGCGTCCTCACAATGCCTGATGTTGTATGTTGCCACACGCAGAGTTTTCTCTGTCTCAGTTTTCGTTGTTTCGTCGAGAGTGGCTGTGGTTGTTTCGCCTGCGTCTGCGTCTTTGGTGGTAACGTCATCAAAAACAGCTGTTGTGCCGTCAGTACCGTCACCCGTGTCACTCGGTATTTCGGTAGGTGTGCAACCAACAAATACAAGTGCCATCATCATAAGTGCAATTAAAATTTTGAATATCTTATTCATAATGTCCCGTCCTTTCGCAAAGCTAACTTTTTATTTTGTAGGCAACCAGGCGGCAATAAGTGATTGCCAATCTCTGCCTGCGTGTGCGTAGTCGACAAGGTAGAACGGCACTCCGTCCTCTCCATAAAAGCGCATTTTTATAAGGCAGGGCACACCGTCTGTGATCTCACTTTCACACATCTCGCCATCCGTCACAATGCAAAACGCCGAGTCTGCACTCTTCCCTGTTCGGCTGTCTGCGGCAAGTGTGATAGGCCCTCTGGTGATGGCTACATAGTCACGCTCACCCTCCTTGCTCCTGACCGTGAGAGGTGATGCGGTATAATACGAGTCTATAAGCTTTGACATATCTGTGTATACCAGGTCTTCTTCCCAAGTCTCAGGATAATGCAAGCATATCGGCATATTGAAATCAAGCTCAACGCTCCCGTCCTTCCAAGCACGCCTGACGCAAATATATTCTCCCCGTCCGTCCACCCACGAGGGCTTGCGCAAGCGAAGATCAAACTCAACTTCACGCTCTGCACAGATGGAAAGTCCGATCTTTCCATCCCTCGGATAATCCGTGTCGATCTCTATGGTAACAGGCACGCCGTCATACTCAAAGCTTACAACGCCACGCTCATAGAAATTAATGGTAACGCCATTTTCGTTTACAACAACGGCATCACGAAGAAACACGCCAACACCCGCAGAGCCTATACAAGCGCAACAGCCGTAATAGCTGAGGTCGGGCAAGGTCTGGTAGCCACCAACCTTCCTGCCACGTCTTCCCGGAGTAAGTGGGCTATAACTGTCAAACGGAAGCTTTACAGATTTCAAAGCAACTCCGGGTCTTTCCTTTCTCGGTTGCTCACACTCGCACCCTTCGGTATTGAGTGCGCCGAGATAGGCATTGTAAAACGATTTTTCTATTGTGTCGGCATAAATGCTGTCCCCGGTGTTCTCAAGCATTCTTGAGAAGAACTTCATAAGCGTTACAGTAACGCAGGTTTCCTGCATAACCTCGTCATAATCGTACCTGACGGTCTGCCTTGTCCTTGTGTGGTCAAACAGCTCGTGTGTGATTCCACTACTGCCGATAATCGACATCTCACTCTCAAGCACAGCTTTTGCATAGTTTTGGACGGCTATACGGTATTTTTCAATACCCGTGACCAGATAATATTCAAGCAAGCCCTCAAAGCAAGAGGTCAGCTCATACGCCTTTGACACTCCGTACTGGTACGGATAGAGCCGTCCTGAGTATGCAAGGGAAAAAACATCAATGCCCAAAGCTCCACCATTTTCTACAATATAGGTGGAAAAATCAAGATACTCCTTCTTTCCCGTAAGGCGATACAGCCTTACCATCGGCTCAAGAATTGACGAGGAATTAAGACCGAACCAAGCACCCGACGCTCTCCGAATATCCTTTTTTCCCTCGCCTATATGCAAAAGAATGTAGTCGGCAATACGAGAAATAAAGAGAACAAGCTCGCCCGAAAGAGAGCTGTCACGGCAAATCTCAAGAAAATATTCACAAGCTAAAATGACGTACTTCCTCGACCAGATATCCCAACCCTCAAACTCACTCTCGCGCAAATACGATGACACTCTGCCATCCTCTTCAATGACTGTGAGCATATCACGCACAGACTCCTCAAGAACCAAATACAGCTCCTCGTCCCTTGTGTATTGATATACAAGGACTGCGCCTCTCATCATTTTGCCCCAATACTCACCCTTCCAACCACGGTTGGAGGAATCGGGCTGCGTGCGAAAAACATCGACGAATTTTGCCCAAAGCGCACGGTTGCAAAGATGCTCCTTTACAAGAAAGCTTGCAGCCTCATCTGCGACGCCGCAAAACTGCATTCTGCACTCCATCCGTCCGTATTTCATTATATTCACTCGCCCTTCTCGTCAGTTTTGTTATCTGCCAAAGTGATAGCCTCTTTTGAGTAAACAGTCATTCCAACGCCATAGTCACGAACCAGAATGTCCCCCGGCAGACGTGAAAATTTAAGCGTTACGTAGATATCTCCCGCAGCTCCCGAAAGATTTGAGATCTGTATGAGATATACCACCCAGAACCATTCCGTCGGAACAAACGGGGTGACTATTGCAAGCACAACGCCCCAAAGCACAACCGGAGCAAGTGCAATAAAGATATACGGTCCTTTTGCGTAATAATCATCACTGCCTGCATAGGCATAAAGACCTGTAAAACCGTATTTGATCTTCTTCGTTCCACACATCTTCATAGCTATTCCGTGAACAAGCTCGTGAAGCACCATATAAAGCACAAGCAATGCGATCAAAGAAACAAAACGGATTGTATACGGGCCAATACCCATCTCCATATCAAAAAGCGTGGAAATCGGAACTAAAAAGTGCATCGGTACTGCAAGCAGGACGCCGATAATAAGCGCCAAACCATTTACAAGCAAAGCCGTTTTCTTATTCTTTTGGAGGTCAATGGCGAGTATCTCTCCATAGCCCTCGGGTAAACTCTCATAAGCTTTCATTTTTTCACCTCTGAAATTTCGGGATGTTGATTTGTTTTCCCTATCAACCATTTTATCACAAAGAAAATGATAATTCAAGTGGCAATAAAAAATTTTCCATCCATTCAAAGAAAAGAACGCCCGTTTGCTGTTGCAAACGGGCGAGAGCTTTATTTTCTTTTCAGGGTGTGGTAGCTGTGAGAAAAGCTTAAGTTTTCAGCATTCTTTGCCGTGTCCGTCAAAATGGCAGGCGTGCCGTTTGGCGAGGAGGCTATCTCGTGACAGCTCCAACCCTCCGTGTTCTCAAAGGTTACCGATGAAAGCGTTGCGCAACCTCCAAATGCACGCTCTCCTATAAGCCTTACATTCTTTGGGATGGTGATGCTCTTGAGTGACGTGCAGTTTTCAAACGCATACTTGCCAATCTCCCTAAGTGTCTCGGGAAGCACTACCTCCCCAAGCCTCATACAGCCCGTAAATGCGCTTTCGCTTACACTTACAACGCTTGACGGCCACTTTACGCTACTTAGCATCAAGCAATTTCTGAATACGTCAGTTCCAATTTCACTGACGCCCTCGGGTATTGTAACGCTCTCAAGGCTTGAGCAGAACATAAATGCGCCGTTGCCAACGCTGCGCAGAGTGTCGGGCAGCTCTATCTCAAAAAGTCTTTCGCAATATGCAAAAGCGTGATTACCTATCTCCGTGACAGCCTCGGGCATCCGTACAAGCTCAAGCAGACGGCATCCCGAAAATGTATCGTTCTTTATTACCTTTAGATTCTTAGGCAAATTAACATTGACAAGCGTTACTCTGCCCGAAAAAGCAGATGCGCCAATGCTTACAACCTTATCTCCAAAATACGCATTCTGTATGTTCTCGCACTTCCCAAATGCGTGGTTGGCAACAAATCTTGTGTCGTCGTGGGTTTTGTAAACTCCCTTTTTGGTGTTTTCCACCTCAATCATAATGAGATAGGGGTTCTGCTTGCTTCCAATATAGTTTATATGATCGTAGCTGTTGGTTTCAAGCATATTACAGCTTGAAAATACCATATCACCAAAATACTCAAGCTTGTCAGATACTGTGACACGGCTGAGATTGAGGCATCCGTCAAAAGCACCGTCTTCAATTCTCTTTATGGTGTCGGGCATAGTGACGCTGTATATATCGCTCTGTGTCTTAAATGCCGACTCGCCAATAACCTCAACCACGTCACCCTCAGGCGAAAGCGCAGGTATAATAATATCGTTATCTGTGCAATTGCCACGTCCGATAAGCGTGCAAGTGCCGTCACCGTTTGAATCAAAGTAAAGTCCTCGGCTTGCGTTCGGGTCAAGTTCAATTTCGGGAGCTTTACTGTCATCACCGTCCCCATCACTTGCGCCATCCGTTGTTACCTCTGTGCTTGTACCCTCGTCCTTTGGAGGAACGCTATCCTCAGGCGTTGTGTCAACTATAACGCAGGACGAAAGCAAAAGCGTCAACACCAAAAGCAACGCCAAAGCTATCTTTTTCATTTTCATTACTCTTCCCTCCTGTTTGTTTTTTCATATTATAACACACCCTCTGCTCCTTTTCAATAGAAAAGCTTCCCGTATTTCAATGTCAAGCAGAATATGCACCAATGCAAAACGCACCGTACACGGTGCGTTTTGCCTCTTTGTTATTTAAAGTCGATAGAAAAACTCTAATATGTCAATTGGTCGAAGAATTTTATTCCAACCAACCCTCATCAAGCAGAATTTTCGGCATATTATCACTCCAGCCAACATAAAAGGCAGTTGCCTCGCCAATTTGGTTGTTCTTTATATCGTATGCTACGTAGAGCATAATATCTTTTGGATAATATCTCTCTGCAAGATGTTTTCTTGATTCAAAAGAATAGAAATCCTCAGCTCCGTAGAGATGGAGCGTTTCGTGCGCTACTACGGAGATATGAGTGCCGTTTGCATAGCCACCGTCCGAATATAAGTCACGGGAAAACAGCACACAATGCTCGTCAGCCTGATGCTCATAGCCTCGCTTGGGATTTATTGCATAGGCTGTGCCATTCTTGTTAAATACCGTCAGGCACAAAATCTCATCAACTCCGTACTCTGCCCTCTTTGCCTCTATCATCTCCCCCGTTGACGAAAAGCCGATCTGCTCTGACGCCTGCCAAAGCACGTCGATTGTGCAAAGTCCCGTGTCTTTTATGCTGATTATTACCTCATCATCATAAATAAGCGAGGAATAGCTGTCCTTTATTGTCATCTTAAGTGGGACGCCGTATCGCTCGGCCTCGCTCTCAAGAAAGCGCAAAGCCGGACGGATCTCATATTCAGTGTAAATGTTAATATCGCGCTCGCTCCAAGAGCTTTCAAAATCGTCCATAAAGAAGACAATAACGAAGACCTCGCCCGAAAGCTCCCTACAATTGCCGACGAGATAGTCCTCTCTGTAATCGTCGATATTCTCGACCTCTGCATAAATGTCATTTACTTCCACCCTCTCATCCGTACTGTCTTCTCCAAAAAACGAGGCAGTACCGAACAGAGCTAAGAAAACGGGCGCACATCCGACAAGCGAAAGTGCAAGACAGAGAACGAGGACGGTAGCAAATATTAGTTTTACTGTTTTCTTCATTTAAAACGCAAGCAATCCATCATTCAGTTTCGTAATCGCTACTTATGCTGAGATTGAGATAAATATATCCCTCAAGGATCGCGCCATCCTTCTCCTTTTGGTACTTTATCCTGTATTCACCTTCGGCAAGCCCACTCTCCTCACCACTCATAGAAACAAAGCTCTCGCCTGTTCGCATCTCCATTGGCGCATCTGTGGGTGTTCCGTAGGTGTATGCATTTGACCTCATAAGCTCATAAAGCTCTGCATATGTAAGAGGACCGGGTATGCTGACACTCAGGCTTATATCAGTATTTTCCTCAAAGCTGACAATCAAAAGTCCGTCCTCTCCAATGCTTGTGCTCAGGCTTGTATCCGTCAGTTTCATTTTCTCACCGTCAGCTGTGTCACCGGGAAGCTTAACGTATTCAGTCGATCTGACGCCATCGGAGGTTGCAACATAAGCCACAAGATTGTATTGACCTACAACAAGCTCGCTAAGCTCAAGCTCTGCCGAGCCCGTGACGGATAGCTCTCCGCCATTATATGCTACGCTCTCTTCCGACATACCGAGATGAACAAGTCCCCCACCATTTACAGAGACAAGCGCAAAGCCAATTCTGTAAGGCTCATCCTTGACAAAAAGCAGAGTATCTGACACGGACAGCGTCACCTTCTCTACGCTTATGACAATACCATTTGCTCTGACGCCTGTACGCTCGGACAGCACAATATCCGAAAGATGAATATTAAGCTCCATAGCCTGCTCGTTGTCGCCATCTATAACAGGCGCATTCTCACGCTCCTCATAAATCTCTCTGATACGTGCAAATCTTGTTTTTTCAACCTCAAGTGCCTTGCCAATACCCTCAGTATCCGAAACGACAACTCCGTTCCATTTATAATAGGTGGTAAAGAGGGGAAGTTCCTCATATGCACGCTTAATGCTCTCAAGCATAAGCTTTGTGTCTCTGCGACAAACAATGCCACATTCACTCAAAAACTGCTCTAATACAATCACAAGCTCATCGTAAGTGTTTGCATCAATGCGCAAGGACACAAAACCGTTAACAAACCTTTCCTTCTCTCCCTCTGCGACAATGCGGGCAACCGTTACCTTACCCCCTGCATATTGGCTTTTGGGGGTAATGGTCTTGCCGTTTGTGAGCTTGACAACACCCGAATTTTCACCAATAAGAATATATCCACCGTCATTTAAAAAGAGCTTGTATTTCTCGTAATCCTCAGGACTCATATTGATATATGAATCCATATCAGTTATGATCTCATCGTTGTCAGCCACAAGCTCAACACTCTCAATTCCGTCAAAACCGGAGAAAAGCACATCAACGAAGAACACATCATCACCGTCAGTTCCACTTATATGCATAATATCCGTCGCTCTGTCGGCACTCATAACCTTAAGGTAATTTGCCGTCTTGCTTACAGGATCATAAAAAGCGTCGTAAGCGATGTCATCCTTCATAATGAAGCAGGAAATATTGTAATGCGTGGGCAAAACAGAAATCGTGTAAGTCTCCCAATATCCCTTTGAATTGTCGGCAACAAAATAGCTCTCATCAACTCTGTCACCAAAATCCTGATTAATGGACATTTCGTATCTCTGACCCGGGATATATGTTGTTCGTGAGCTTACTGTGTATGAGCCGACAAACGCCTCTTCAATGTAAAGCTCATAAACATCCACGCCCTGCGCATTTTTGTAGCGAGTGCAGATATTTATTCTTTTTGAGGTTTCGTTATCCCATCTCTCAAGAAGGATCTCGGAGTTTTCGTCAACGTGCAGATAAAAGCTCGATGTCTCAAATCTTACCCACTTGTCAACAACTCTGACATTCTTCTTTATATAATCAATCATATCTGCCGCAGTCTTTGAAGACACAATGATATTCTCTGTTGTGTTGGCAAATGCTTCGTAGGAGTTGTTATTTTCCTTGAAGTCGCTCCAAATGTACTTGTTTCCGTCTATCTCGACTCTTCCCTTTCCCTCGTCAATCAGAGTTGAAGCTGAAATTGGAGTAAGGGTTTTGTAGCGCATAGGCGTCATTTTGAGTGCAGAGGCAGATTCTGCAAGATTGCTTGAAGCCTTTGCCGCAAGCTTACGGAAAGTCTCCGCTCCATCATCAAAAATGTCACCGTCCTTTTTGAGAACGGAAGAGTCAAGTCTCTCACCTGCAAGCAGAAGTCTTACTATATCGTCACCACTCATTCCCTCAGGAATGACAAAATCTCCGGGTGTGCCTGACGGATTTGAATCATCAGTTGTGCCATCTGTCTGCGAGTTTGGCGTGCAGCCGACAAAAACCGACAGCAGCATAGCGCAAAGGATCAAAAAAGCAACCACTTTTTTCATAACAAGCCCTCCTTGATTTAAGTGTTTTTGTAAGTATTATTACCGACTTTATTTTATCACAAAGAGCGTGCTTTGTCAATAAAAACTAAACGGCACAACCACGGTAGTGATTGTGCCGTTATTTTGATTATTCTTCATCCTCCGTCAGCTTTTCGAGGGATGAGTTTTCTTTGATATATCTATGGGATGTGCTGCCGTACTGGTTTGAGTACAAATAAACAAAGAAATCGTCGCCAAAATAAATAGCGGCCCCGACCAATGGCAAGTCCTCCCCCTCTGTGTGATCCTCGTCATAGGTTGCATTTGTCTCAAAGAGATAAATTGCGCCGTCAGCCGCCTCTCTCCAAACAAAATCAATACGGCCTGAGCGAGTATAGTTGTATTCGGGACTAACCGAGTTCTCGTACACATATCTGTAAACGTGGTATCCTGTGCCATCGCCGTTAAAAACATAGTAATCGTTGTCACTCTTCATATACTTTTTGCCAAAGTCGATGTTGTTGCCACCGTCACCACCTCCCGACTGCACGCAAGAGATGAGCGAAGTAAGTAGAGTGATAAGTAAAAATACCGCAAGTACAAGCGAAACAAGTCTTTTTGTCTTCATAATAATCCTCCCGGGTCGAAGTTTCAACGATTTGTTGTTTTTATTATAGCATACGCAAAGGATTGTGTCAATAACGATTATATAATCTTTTCAAGAGCCTCGGATGCCGACTTTCCTATCGCCGTCTCTCCACAGTTTTTGGTACAATACTCAAGATGCACCACAGCCTTCTCTGCATCTCCAAGCTTAACATAAATCTCACCCAAAGAAAAATGGGCAATCAGAACTACAAGAGGAGTTTGGGATGACGCACTCTCAAGCGTGCTTAAATTGTGCATTTCTGCAGTTTTATAATCTCCAATAGCAATTGCACGGTCACTCTTGTAAAGATTATTCACAAAGCCCTTGGCGACAAAATCAAGCTTTTCGCGCTGAACCGAAACGAAAAGCTCCTCGCCCTCTTCTACCATTCCGTAGGCAAATAAAAGGCTCACCTTATAAAGCTTTGCCAAAGCCTTCTTCTTCTCGCTCGCCATCAAAATAAGCTCATCAGCAACAGCGAGCGCACGCTCCCTTTCATTAAGTGAATCATAAGCCACAATCAAAAACTGCAAAATCTCAAAGCTCGGCTTGTTTATAACAAGATCTCCCGTACTTCTGAGCCTGTCGTATTCCCTAATAAAATCACGAGGGCGCAGGTCATTGAAAATAAGCTTGCGCCCAAGATTTATAAGCTTGCCCTTGCCCTCAGCGTACAACCCCCAAAGGACGATGAGAGG
This sequence comes from Eubacteriales bacterium, assembly GCA_045543615.1. Taxonomy (GTDB): domain Bacteria; phylum Bacillota; class Clostridia; order Oscillospirales; family CAG-272; genus CAG-390. The sequence continues at coordinate 75,201 of JAZPXL010000020.1, read as the reverse complement.
ACAGAGACAAAGCATAGCAATACCAAGGTACAGTATCAACCAATCGTAACCGTAAACCATAAAAAGAATACCAAGCGTAACGCCGATGGTGCCTATAACGAAATAGGCAATAGCCATAATAACAATTTTCCAAAGGCTGTTTTTTGTTAAGAACATAACAGCACCTCTCTTTCCGTTTTTCAACAGCTATTATATCACAGACAAGCGCATTTTGCAACACAAGTGCTGTCATATTGATTTGTCAATCAGGTAAATTTTTTTGCAAAAGCCCCAAATTTCTACAAAAAGCAGAATCGATGCAAGAGCATCGCTTCTGCTTTGAGTTTTTTACTGTATCATTTCTCTGATATGGCCGTATGTAGATATATTTCGATTCGTTTTAGTCTGCAACAGATCAATTGCTTTGACTCTCGTCCAGCTCATCGATCCACTTGACACAAGCTCTGCCTCTATTTCATCAAGACTGCGAGATATTACCGATTCAATAACACCCGGAGTGTATTGAAAAGTAACGTCCTTAAAGCTTACATAAAGAGTGCCGTCGGAGAGCTTAATACCCTTCATAGTATCAACAACAACATCATCTCCGATTATTGTTCCATCTGTGCAAATAACATCAGAGCCCGCTCCGAGTGGGTTGTGGCAATTAACTTTATTATAAAACGGAGATTTTTTCCACTCTTCCACAGTTCCTCGGAACACAATTGCATCAGCAGTTGTTACGCAATCATCAAAGACCTTCTCCACTCCTTTACCAAAGGAAACGTTCATACCTACCTCAGGATTGCCCACAAAAACTTGATTGCCGATCTCTGTAACAGAGTCGGGAACATATACATATATAAGCGAATTACAGTAAAAGAAAGTTTCGTCACCAATCTTTACAAGCTTTTGAGGAAGAGTAATCTCACGGAGAGCACTACAATTTATAAATGTTTTTGACAGAGCCACCACACTTTCGGGAATGCTTACACTCAGAAGAGACGAACAGTTGATGAATGTTCCGTTAAGCCCCTTTACTGTATCAGGCACAACAAATTCCGTGATAGATGTACAGCCCTCAAAGGTTCTGTCAAGCCAAGCAATACCCTCAGGTAGCTTGATGTCTACAAGCGATGTACAATCCTTGAATATGCCCTGAAGTGACATATGCCAACGGTGATTGTATCCGGGCGTTACAATGACTGTATCGGGTGTATAAACCTTAATCATACTCAAATCGACTTCTTTGAGCGCAGAGCAACCCTCAAATATGAAGCCTCCAAGATAGCCAATATTTGAGCCAAGAGTTACGGATGTAAGAGATGTGCATCCACAGAAAGCCTGATGACCAATAGATCCTGAGTAGATATAATTCGGATCGGCTTTGGGATTGAATGCAATATCCGAAACTCCACCCGGCATAAATACGGCATCTCCCTCAAGACCTACACCCCAAAAAGACTCAACAGGTGGTGCATTTGGAATGTCGTCCGTACCAATCATAATAGTTGTAAGAGATGTGCAATCCTTAAATGCGTAGTTTTCAATTTGAATGCCGGGAATAGTTAAATCAATCTCCGTGATTCCAGTGCATCCCATAAATGCCATCTTTCCAACAAAACGCAAAGACGAAGGAAAAGAAACTGACGTAATACCAACACATCCCTCAAAGGCATTGCTTGCAATATTTACTGTGCCATCACGCACCACCCACTCGCCGACAACAGTGGGGCGAACTGCCACTAAATATTCTTCCAAATACAAAGCGTCCCCCGTCCAGTTTGACTCATCGAGATAGTACGCCGTATCCTTGAAAGCGTCAGTTCCAATAAGGTTAACCAGATTTGAAACCTCAAAGGAAGCAAGCGATTCGCAACCATAGAACGCATTGTCGCCAATATCCATCACGCTGTCTGGAATAACAACCTCTGTAATACCATCGCCATCCGTGGCAGAGGTGTCCGACAGCAAGCTAAAGCTAATTGAAGAGGTGATAGACGAAAGTGTTCTTGTGCCAAAAGCGAACACTCCAAGCCCCTTTTTGTCTTTATCATTGGTAGTGCCACCCGATTGATTATTATCGCTTGGAGGCGTTTTCTCGCTGAATGCTCCATTTCCAATGCTAAGAACGGGCAATCCATTATATGTCGAGGGGATAACGACCCTCTTGTCTGTGCAAGTTCCCTTACCTGTAACGATATAGCCGTTGCCCTGCCAGTTAAGCTCGTAGGTCAAGCCTTCAGAGCCCAAAACCTCACCGACGCCATCGGGAGTGCTCTCCTCGCCCTGTGGTGTGTTAGGCGAGTCAGGAGTGCAAGCACTCAATAATAGTACGGAAAGCAATAGAACCGCACACAAAAGCGCAACAAATAACTTTTTCATAACAACAACTCCATTAAAAAATTTTCTCCTGCCGACAAGCAGAAACTAATATAAAACACAACAAACATACTCAACATATTTTTTATATTATATCACAACCGGTTTGATAATTTCAATATTTCCCCTGCATTTTCTTGTGGCTATTTCCTCGAGTGTGGGTTTTGATGAATCTGCCGTCCCCGTCGCATAGGAGACAGACCTGTCTTGCGCACAAATCGCTTGTAAAAATAGGGATAATCTGAAAATCCACACTCATAGGCTGTCTCACCGACGGGCCTTGACGTAGTCTCAAGCAAATACATACCCCTCCTCATCTTTATGTCATTGATATATTGTATTGGCGATAGCCCAAACTCCTATAATTATCACTTATTTTTCTATGTACTGCTCAATTAATTCCGTCCACGGTGTCTCTCCGCAATAGTCCGAATAATCATAATTTATTATAACACACTTTGTGGCGATAAGCAAGAGATTGGAGAAAACCACAGCGACCGTCGTCCCCGACGGCATGAATGCGCAACTTTCAATCAGTTTTACCTTTGGCGTGCGGAGAGCGATGCGCTTCAGATACGTTTGCCAATACAAAACGCACCCTTTCGGGTGCGTTTGAGTTCGGGCGAATGACAAAAAAGACGTCGAAATATTATTTGTTTTTTTCCGACAGATTTGTAACAACAAGCTCTCCATCGCTATTTTTCTCAAAAATTATTTCGTATTTGTCTCTTTTGATCTCAAAACCGAATTTTATTGCATCTATTCCATCGGTGAATTCCTCAATTGTGTCGGGGACCTTGGGAGCAAAGAGCTCAATATATCTATCAAAAAATCCTCTCTCTTCGCTTAAGGAATATGTAACTGAGTTGTCAAAGTCAACGGAAAAATCATCTCCGTACTTGTTTAACATTTCAGAATTCGCTTTAATATATTCTTCTGCTTCGTTCCGATAAAAGTCAACATATTTCTGTTCCTTATTTGAGGCCAAAATTCCTTGAGATACAAAGAAAAAAGTAGCTCCAACAAAGCAAACTACTAAAACACCGAGTATAATGAAAAGTAATTTTTTGTTTTTCATAATCCCACCGCCTTTCTGGTTTTATTATAGCACAGTTTTCGGTGTTTTTCAAGACCTGAGGGGCAAAATTCGTTTGCGCGAAGCGCAACATCATTGATGCGAAGCATCACATCATTGCGAAGCACATCATTTGCACGAAGTGCAACCTCGTTCATTTGTGTCCGCCTACGGCGGAATGATGTTGAGCTGACGCTCAAATGATGTTGTGTCCTGCGGACACAAATGAAAAAATCCTGAAAGCAGAGCTTTCAGGATTTTTTTGAGACGTGTTGACAAAAAAGAAGCCGCTTTATTTTTCACCACCAAGTGCTATTTTGCTTCTTTTGGCATATACAACCGTTCCGTAGGTGTCTTCTTCTGTAAGTTCTGTACCACCTCTTACAATTGTCCCATCTTCAAGCTCAATATAAGGACGCTTAAAGTTATCGCAAACTTTTATTTCTCCTGTATATACAACATAGTCTTTAACAATATGATCGGTTACCAAGGGGGCTATGCCGCCAATAACAATGAATAACTCAAATCCAATTACCAAAGCGAAAAGAAATACGTAAAAAATCAAATCGCCTCTGTTTTTCTTTCGTCGCCTCTTGATTTTTCGTTCCATTTTTGCTAATTGCTTGGCAGCCTGCTCATCGGTTACGGCTTTTTTACGTAATTCTTTTATTCTTTGAATCGTTTTTTTATTTTGATTGTTTAATATTTGACAAAGTAAAAATAATGCAGCAATAATAAGAGCAACAGCAAGAAGAATGTAAATTATATACATAATGGGCAAACGATATTCAGATATAGATATTCCATTATAACTGCTCATCATATCACCGCCTTTCTTGGTCTTATTATAGCATATCTTTTGGCGGGGCGCAATACGTTGAAGAAAAAATGTAGGGACCGGCGTCCTCGACGGTCCAAATGCGCAACTTTCAAGCAGTTGTACCTTTGGCGTGCGGAGCCGGGTTGCGCTTTGTGAGTAGCACGTCCAAAAAGAGCAGGACACCAAAAGGTGTCCTGCTCTTTTTGAGGTGAGTTGACAAAAAAGATGCCATTCGCAATATCAAAAGCCAAACAACTCAAGCCACGGGTAACTATTATACAACGGAGCGAATCCTATAGCACTGTAAGGATACGCCTCCTCCTGGCCATCATATCCGGGAATCTCGTGAGCTATCAATGTAAAGCCCGAGGAAGAATTTGTTATAATAATCGTGTCGCACCCTGTAGTAGATTTGCCGTACGCCATGGGGGCTGTATTGCTACACGGTGTGTATTTCAGTTCAAGTCTGAAGTCAGAACCAGTAACGTTTTCCTCAAGATAATCCAAGGACAGCAGTCCTTGTGTGTAAGCGCATTGAGAATGATAAACACAGTTGTTAAAGAAATTGATGATCCCGATAAGTCTGGGATCGTTTCTCTCCAATAATATAGATTCTCCGTCCTTGTAGAGTGTTGCAGAAAGTGGAATGTTGTGTATGTCGGGATAAGACTCATATTTTTCTGATGGGATATTTGAAACAACATCTCTTATCTCTTCGCTTGTCAGGTCTTCTCCCTCTTTGACGTTAAAAAACGTATCCGAAGAGAAGCTGTTGCTTACAAGCGCGGCTTTTTCTTCATCACTCAAAGGCTCAACGTTTGTATCATTACAACCTGTAAATGTTGCCAATGTGAATAGCGAAATGAATAGTGCAAAAATTCTCTTAAACATATCTCCACCGCCTTTCTTGGTCTTATTATAGCATATCTTTTGGCGGGGCGCAATACGTTGAAGAAAAAATGTAGGGACCGGCGTCCCCGACGGCATGAATGCGCAACTTTCAAGCAGTTGCACCTTTGGCGCACAGAGCACGTAGCGAGATGTGCGTAGCACGTGCAAAAAGATGCCTATTATTTTTTTAAAAACAACGACTTGATTTTATCGAAAAAGCTATTTTTGTAAGGAACGGATGTAGGAAAGGGCTCATTTAACACCCAAGGCAAAATTATATTGTAAATCGTTACAACAAAATAATCCGTTTTCTGTTCGTTTGGAACATAGTCATCACCAATGACAATTTTCAAAAACAACCCGCCATCATTTATATCAATTTCGTATTTATCAAGTTCCAAGATTTTTCCACACACGGTATACGAAGCGAAAATGTATAGAATTTCGTCTTTCCATTCTACACTTCCAAGCTCGTCAGGGCACTCGATAGACACCCCAAATTCAGACAATAACTCATCCACTAATTGAAACCTTTGTTTTACTTGAGCATAATAATTTCGACAGCAGGGACAATCACAAAGTGAATGTGTTTGATAATACTCTTTTGTTTTCTTAATATCAATGTCCATTGTACAATCTTGTTTTTTTATGAGCATATCTCCACCGCCTTTCTGAGTTTATTATAGCATACATTGGGGGGGAGCGCAAGAGGTCAGGAAAAATTCGTTTGCGCGAAGCGCACATCACGCCGAAGGCGTGGATGAAATCAAGGCGTAGCCTTGAATGTAATCCGCAACTTGTTGCGGTATGGAATCAACACGAAGTGTTGTATGTTATCAAGCCGACGAATTTATACACGCTTGCGCGTGATGCCATACTGCGCGACTCCGTCGCAATTACATACAACGCGCAAGCGCGTTGATTACATACCAAGCCTCCTTCGTCGGCTTGGATAAAAATTAAAGCGACCTCGAAAGGTCGCTTTAATTTTTGGAGACGTGTTGACAAAAAAGATGCCGCTATACTCCCATAGCGCCCTGCCAAAACCAAATAAAGAATATAATAACAGCAATTTCATACGATATTGCAATCGCCATCATAACAATGTTCTTGACCTTAGATTCGTTTTGTAGCAATGCCAGAATTTGAAAAGCAATACTTGCATTATTTATGCCGGTTGCAGCAAATGGGAAAAAGCAAAGAAGGGCTATCGAAATTATCGAAAACACCAAGTAAATTCCATCTCTGTTACAAGGTTCCTCCAGCAATCCTGCAATCAACATAAAAATTGCAAATAATGCCGCATACACAAAATGGAGAAGCAATATTAAAAAAGATATTTTGGAAAAAGATATTTTGGTTTTACTAACATTCTTGGTGTTCATATTCTCACCACCTTTCTGGTTTTATTATAGCATACATTGGGGGGGATTGCAAGAGGTTTTGCGCCACGTTCCCGGAATTTCGCCTGTGGCGAATATTCGCACACTCTACGCCTGGCAAGCGAGCTTGCCGATCTCCGAGTGGCGAATGCGAACCGGATTCGGCTACATTGTGATTCCCAATGCAGTCAGATGAAAAAGTAAAGAGAAGTGCGCCCGATTTTGCTTGAAACGCCGAGCGCAGTCCGGTTCGTGCGTAGCACGTCCAAAAAGAGCAGGACACCTTTTGGTGTCCTGCTCTTTTTGGAGGCGCCACCCGGAATCGGACCGGGGAATAAAAGTTTTGCAGACTTCTGCCTTACCGCTTGGCTATGGCGCCTAATAATAACGGGTACGAATCTCGTACCCGTGTTTTTTGGAGCGGATTACGGGGATCGAACCCGCCACCTCAACCTTGGCAAGGTTGCGCTCTACCAAATGAGCTAAATCCGCATAAATGGTGCCTCCGGTCGGAATTGAACCAACGACACGGGGATTTTCAGTCCCCTGCTCTACCAACTGAGCTACAGAGGCATACAGCAAGGGCTGTATTTTTATTAAATGGCGACCCGGATGGGGCTCGAACCCACGACCTCCAGCGTGACAGGCTGGCGCTCTAACCAACTGAGCTACCGGGCCATTTAATTGGTGGGAACAATAGGGCTCGAACCTATGACCCTCTGCTTGTAAGGCAGATGCTCTCCCAGCTGAGCTATGCTCCCATCTGTCTCCTTATCGGCGACGGTCATTATTATACCACAAGCAACTTGGTTTGTCAACCCTTTTTTCAAACTTTTTTTAATTTTTTTTGATTTTTTTATTCTGCCCTAAAACCACCCCAAACAATCATATATAAATAGTGAAAATTGACGAAAATAACTCTTTACTTTTTATCATTTTAAGTGTATAATATAAGTTATACAACTATGCTCATTTACCTTTTCTCGAAAGGAGGTTGCATTTTGTCTCTTCGCACTCTTCGAAAAATTTTTTCGCTAACGCTTCTTACCCTACTTATTCTCTCCTCCATTCCCTCCTGTTCGGGTGGTGGTGAGCTTGCAAGGATCAAGAGCTTGGCAGGCGAATACATTCTTTACGGCACGCCCTACGCTGTCGATCGTTTGGTTCTGACTGACATCGAGAGTGGGGCTGTTCTCCAAGAGATCGATCTCGATTACCGACTTGACGAGCCGTGGATGGGCAAAGACAATTGCAACTACGGCGTCAGCATCGCTTTCATCAACGATGATGAGTTTGAGGATATTGCTGTTATGTATGACAGAACCCCCTCCTCCGAGAGATACTATTTTTATTTCTCAGACGAAAATGGCGAGTACAAGCTTCAGCATCAGCTCTCAGACCTGACCTCCCCTACCTTTGGAGAAACGAGGGGTGTTATCACCTCGTCAGTAAATCAACGTTTTGACACGCCCACCTCACCCGGTGAGCCTCCCATTTACGAGCTTCGCAGCGAAAAGTTCTATTATAAATGGAACGAAAAGGGACGGCTTGTGCTTGACCGGTGCATCCGTTTCTGCTATTTTTCCGACACGGATATTTACCTCTACTCAACCTTAGTACCCGACAGGGATTCCGACGAGGGAATGAGTGCTGTTGACGAGATATGGATCTATCCCGACCGTCTTGACGAGTGGGGGCTTGAACCTCTCGAATAATTTTTGATTTTTTTCGTTTTAGTGAAACAAAACGAATAATTTTTCGTCTATATTAATATAGGAACATTTTTATAGGCAAGCATAAATAGTACAATATTTTCAGGAGAATACAATGGCAACAGAAAAGAAAATTGCAATAATCATCGGCGCAGGCCCTGCAGGACTTACAGCCGCTTACAAGCTTCTCAAGGAGACTGACATTCACCCAATCATACTTGAGGAAAGCGAATTTATCGGAGGTATCTCCAGAACTGCCCATTACAAAGGCAACCGAATGGATATCGGTGGACATCGTTTCTTCTCAAAGAACGAAGAGGTCAACGCTCTCTGGCAGGAGCTTATGCCTATGCAGAGTGCGCCATCCATTGATGACAAGACTCTTGGCGTCGAAAAGGATCTTGCGCCCGAAGGCCCTGATCCCGAGAAGGAAGACCGTGTTATGCTTCTTCGCAACCGTATTTCAAGAATTTTCTTCTTGCGCAAATTCTTTGACTACCCCATCTCGCTCAAGCCCGAGACCTTTATCAATATGGGCTTTGTGCGCACAATGAAGGCAGGCTTTGGCTATATTGGCAGTGCAATTGTCAAGAAGAAAGAGGATTCTCTTGAAAACTTCTATATCAATCGTTTCGGCAGACCTCTCTACGAAATGTTCTTTGAGGACTACACCACAAAGCTTTGGGGACGCCATCCCTCTCAGATCTCTGCAGATTGGGGCGCACAGCGTGTAAAGGGACTCTCGCTTATGAAGGCTGTATGGAACTTCATCTCCAAGCCCTTCCGTTCAAAAGACAAGGTTGAGACATCCCTCATCGAGCAGTATTATTATCCCAAGTTCGGTCCGGGTCAGCTTTGGGAGGCACTTGCCGAGGACATCAAGGCTATGGGTGGCGAGATTATTATGAACTGCTCTGTCAAGGACATAAACGTTGTTGACGGCCGTGTAGTGAGCGTTGTATGCGCTGACGGACGGCAGTTTGAGGGAGACGAGTTCTTCTCAACAATGCCCGTTCGTGATCTCGTTGCAGGTATGAAGGATAACGCACCGGCTGAGGTTCACCGTGTTGCAGAGGGACTTCCCTACCGTGACTTTATCACAGTCGGACTTCTCGTTGACAAGCTTCTTCTCGAGAACAAGACAAAGATCAAGACTCTTACAGGCAACGTGCCTGACTGTTGGATCTACATCCAGGAGCGTGATGTTCGCATTGGTCGTCTCCAGATTTTTAACAACTGGTCTCCATATATGGTTAAAGATCCCGAAAACACAGTTTGGATCGGTCTTGAATATTTCTGCAACGAGGGTGACGAGCTTTGGGAGATGAGCGACGAGGACTTCATCTCGTTTGCCATCGGTGAGCTTGCAAAGATTGATGTGCTCGATCCTGAGGATGTCAAGGACGCCACACGTATTCGTGTAAAGAAGGCGTACCCTGCATACTTTGACACCTACGCAGAGTTTGATGTTGTCAAGGATTATCTCAGCGGCATCGACAACCTCTGGTGTATCGGACGAAACGGTCAGCATCGTTACAACAATATGGACCACTCTATGCTTACAGCAGTTGAGGCTGTTCGTTCCATCAGTACCGGCTCAAGAAGCAAGGACAATGTCTGGAACGTAAATACCGAAAAGGAATACCACGAGGAAAAGAAATAACGGTCTCAGCCAAAATCCATAAAAAAGGTAATATTATGAAAGCTAAAGAACGCACAGATATTTCCACTCTTGACAGACAAGAGAATATCAAAAAGATAATAGCCAAGACGGCGTATTACGTCCTCGGTTCCATTCCTGCCATTCTCGCAATACTCCTTGCCTGTTACTATATTTACGGCCCCGGTGAGGGATATTTCCACTCAGACTGCACAGACACTCTATTCTGGGCAAATGCTGCGCTTGAGGGCAACGGAATATTTGACGAAACCTTCAAATACGCCGCCCTGCTTCCGTTCTCGACCGTAGCGATTATGATACCACTCATCTCGATATTCGGTGTCACAATGACGGCTCACAATATCGGTATGACTATATTTGCCATCCTCTTCGCGCTCTCGATCTACACCTGCGCACGCAGTGCAAAAATGTCGCATCTGTACAGCTCTGTGAGCGTGTTCGTTCTCTTCTCCGTCCTCTCGGCATCGGACAAGCTGAGGGAGATGATGTGGGGACACACGATTTATTACAGCCTCGGACTTGCGCTTATGTTCTTCCTGCTCGCCTTGGCGTTCAAATTTGCTGATAGCGTAGACAAGGGAAAGCGTATCCAAATAATCATCTGGGGACTTCTGTTTGCCGCACTTGCGGCAGGAAGTGCAACCAACGGTCTGCAAATAATCGTGCTGACGACCCTCCCCGTAGCCGGCGCATTCTTCTGCGAGCGTGTGTTTGAGGGACGTGACGGACTTATTACACGCAAATCTTTTTCGTCAATTGTAACCGTACTTTTGGTTTGCATCGGCACTCTCGTTGGACTCAAGGTGCTTGGTGCTATGACGGGTGGAACAATTCAGGCAGGCTATGCAAATGGCTATTCAACCTGGTCAGACCTTTCCTCCTGGCTTCCAAATTCGGAAAAATTCTTTACCCATTATCTCACACTTCTTGGCGTCAACATCACCGCAGGCAAGCCTCTTTTCGGTGATATGATCGAGGATACCATCAAGGCGGTAATTCGCATAGGAATCGGCCTTATCATCCTTGCCACACCCATTGTAATGCTCGCCTGCTACAAAAAACTCCGTTCAAAAGAGGTTAGGATCATCCTTTGGGCGCACATAATCGTTTGCGCAGTAATTATGTTCGGCTATATCTGTGGTAAGCTCTCGGCAGCAAACTGGAGACTTACGCCCATCCTTGGAAGCGGAGCATTTCTAACTGTTGTGGGACTGCGTGAGCTTGTCACCTCGCTAAATCTTATTGGAAAGAAAAAAGCTCCGGTGGCAGAGGAAAAGAGTCGTGACGAGCTTATTGAGATCGAGCAAAACAGCGAGGGCGTTGAAACAACAGTACCCACAAATACAGGGACGGACAACTCAGGCGAGGTTGTGCTTGACGGTGGAGCAGTTGTTCTCTCCCGCATCTGCGCACTCATTTTAGCAGTTGTTATCGCAGGCTCACTTATTTTTGCAAAGGAAGTCCGTGACATTCCCGAGGACTACGGCAGAGACAACGCAAATCATCTTCTTGCACAGTTTTTGGTTGACAACGGACTTGAATACGGATACGCAACCTTCTGGTATGCACAGGCAATAACCGTCCTCTCCGACTCAGCCGTCCGTGTTCGCAATATCAACGTCAAAGCAGGCGAGGGTATCTCTGCATATCATTATCAATCAAGCACACGCTGGTATGATGACCAGGAGGGTGTTGACGAATATTTCGTCATCCTCTCACTTGCAGAATACTCAACAGCAAGCAAATCACCCAAATGGGCAGAATGGATGGAAAGCTGTTACAGCAGACACTATGACGATGTAAACGGTTTTATGATTTACGTCTTCACCGAAAACATCCTCTCTGAATACGGCTCACTTGCAAGTAAATAAAACTAAGGCTGTGACGGTATGTCACAGCCTTAATTTTTATTTGTTAGGGTCGAGATATTTCCAATAAGATGCGATATAATTTATACCCGACCAAACGGTAAATACAAGCATAAGAATGCAGGTAATAACAGTAAGGGGCATAAATCTTGCAAGTATAAATTCATCAAGCGAGAAGCAAAGCTCAATTACTCGGTAGAGTACAGGCTCAAGCAGGATGGTGGAAACTGCAACAATCTGCATAACAGTCTTTATCTTGCCGAGAATGTTTGCGGCAATTACGATACCTGAGGAATTGTTGACAACAAGTCTTATTGAGGTTACGGCAAATTCTCTGAAGATTACCACAAGCACTACCCAAAACAGCCAATCTCTATACTCGTCATATCTGCAAACTATCGCAAGGAGAGTTCCTATAACAAGAAATTTGTCTGCAAGGGGATCAAGGAATTTACCAAAGTCAGTAATAAGTCCGTATTTTCGTGCCAACTTGCCGTCAATCATATCAGTAACCGATGCGGCGATAAAAATGAATGCGGCAACTGCTGACGAGATGTATCCATCAAGCCAGCTTTCGGGAATCATTACAGCAAAAATGCAGAACGGAACAATAATCAGTCTTCCAACCGTCAGCTTATTCGGCAGATTCATTTTACTCATTTCCCTCACCTTTCAGCAAACAAAAGTGCTCTTCCACACAGATCATAGTCAAGCGTGCTTGTAATCTTTACGTCAACTGTGCTTCCGGGCGCAATTCTTCTGCGTGCAGAGAAATATATCTTGCCGTCAATTTCGGGAGCGTCAGCATCTCCACGTCCGAAATGCATCTCGCTTACAGGGTCGAAATCCTCAACAAGCACACGGACGGTCTTGCCAACCATACTCTTGTTCTTTGCCTCAGAGATGGCAAGCTGAGTGCGCATAATAATATCTGCACGGTCAAGCTTCACCTGCTCGTCAATCTGGTCTTCAAACGCATATGCAGCCGTTCCCTCCTCAGGCGAGTATGGGAACGCACCGAGACGATCAAATTTCGTCTCCTTGATAAATCTGCAAAGCTCCTCGAAGTCCTCTTCAGTCTCGCCGGGGAATCCAACTATAACTGTTGAACGGATGGTAACGCCCGGGATGCGCTCTCTGAGCATAGAAATTGCTCCTCTTACAGCCGCCTCGCCACCGTGACGGTTCATACGGCGAAGGATCTTGTCAGATATATGCTGAACGGGTATATCAATGTAGTTAATAATTCTGTCATTCTGCGCAATAGTATCGCACAGCTCCTGTGTTATCTTGTCGGGGTAGCAATAGAGCAGGCGGAATCTTACCTTCTTTGTAGCATCAAGAAGGGCGAGAAGGAGGCGTGAGAGTGAGTATTCACCATATATGTCAACGCCGTATCTCGTTGTGTCCTGAGCCACAAGCGTGATTTCCTTTGCTCCAAGCTCCTCAAGCATAGCAGCCTCGCTGCAAAGCTCTTCTATTGCCCTTGAACGGAATTTTCCTCTGATTGAGGGAATTGCGCAATATGTGCAACGGTTGTCACAGCCCTCAGCAATCTTGAGATATGTCCAAAATGTTGGGGTCGTCAGCACTCTGTCGCCACCAAGTGTGACCTCATCGGCGGGCAGGAAGGATGTGTAGCCTCTTCCCTTCTCTTCAACTGAGCGAACAGCCTCGACGATGTTGTGAATAGAGCCAACGCCGATTACTGCGTCAACTTCAGGAAATTCTTCAAGCACAGCCTCACGGTAACGCTCGGGCATACAGCCCGTAACAATTATTCCACGAAGTCCGTTGTTTTCCTTAAGCCAGGCAATATCAAGAATATTGTCGATAGCTTCCTTCTTTGCAGCCTCAATAAATGCACAGGTGTTGATAATGATAATATCAGCCTCTGTCTCATCGGGCGTAATGTCGTACCCTGCTTCAAGCAGCTCGTGGAGCATCACCTCAGTATCAAGCTGATTTTTGGGGCAACCGAGTGAAATAAAACCAATTTTCATTTGAGAACCAAACCTTATCAAAGATTTACAAATCCGAGCTTACGGCGAACCTTGGAGAGTGTCTTGCGTGCGTAGTAGGACGCCTCATCTGCGCCCCTCTTCATAATCTCTTCAAGATAGCCCTTATCGGCGAGTATGCGACGGTATTCTGCAACAACAGGAGCAAGGCGCTCGGCACAAGCCTGACCTACGGCAAGCTTGAACTCGCCATATCCACGGCCGTCAAACTCACGCTCAGCCTCCTCAATACTCTTGCCCGTAAAGCAGGAATAAATCGTAAGCAGATTGCTGATGCCGGGCTTGTCGGGTGAATAGATGATCTCGCTACCCGAATCGGTAACAGCTCTCTTGAACTTTCTGATTATTGCATCGGGATCGTCAAGAATGCGAACAACTGCATTCTCGTTTTCATCCGATTTACTCATCTTTCTTGTAGGATCTGCAAGAGACATAATTTTTGCTCCACTTACCGAGATTATAGGCTCGGGCAAAGTGAAGGTATCAGGATATAGCTGATTGAATCTCTCTGCGATATCTCTTGTAAGCTCAACGTGCTGTTTCTGATCGTGACCAACGGGAACAACATTCGTCTGGTAAAGCAGAATATCCGATGCCATCAAAACAGGATACGTGAAAAGACCTGCATTGATATTGTCCGAATGCTTTGCGCTCTTGTCCTTGAATTGTGTCATTCTCGAAAGCTCGCCAAACATAGTAAAGCAGTTGAGAATCCAAGCCATTTCTGTGTGCGCAGGAACGTGCGACTGAACGTAGAGAGTATTCTTTTCAGGATCAAGACCACAAGCAATATACAGAGCAAGCGTCTCGTATGTGCGACGGCGAAGCTCTGCCGGTACCTGACGAACCGTAATGGCGTGCTGGTCAACTACGCAATAAAAGCATTTGTACTTTTCCGAATAAACAGGGAAATTTTTTATCGCGCCTAAATAATTTCCTATTGTAAGGTTTCCACTCGGCTGAACGCCTGAGTAGGAAACGGGTCTGTTGTCTATCATTGTTATAACCTCAAAAACTGTTGTATTTCGTTCTTTTTATTTCTCACTTGTCTCTGCGAGCATCTCTCTTGCCACCTCACCAAGAATGACGCAGCCTCTCTCGATCTGCTCATCAGAGGGTGTGGAATAGTTAAATCTTACCGAGTTCGATGTGCCGTTTTCGTCGGGGCAGAATGCAGTACCGGGTACAATAGCGAGCTTCTTTTCAAGACAGCGTGCCACAAACTCTTGCATATCAATCTCCCGTGGCAGCGTGCACCATACAAACAGGCCACCCTCAGGGCGTGTAAAGGTAAAGCTGTCGGGAAGATTTTCCTCAAGTCCACGCATCATAATACCACATTTGCGGCGATAGATCGCACGGATCTTTTCTATATGAGCGTCAAGGTCACGCTCTACAATAAAGCGATGACAAAGCATCTGGAAGAACTGATTTGTGTGAACGTCCTCAACCTGCTTTGCAACAACCATCTTCTGCATAAGAGTCTCAGGGCCAACTATAAATCCTACACGCATACCTGCCGAGAGGATCTTTGAGAATGACGAGCAATAAAGCACCACGCCCTCGCTGTCCATACTCTTGATGGTCGGGATCTCCTCGCCTGCAAAACGAAGCTCACCATAAGGATTGTCCTCAAGAATGATGAGGCTGTATTTTACTGCAATCTCATAAATACGACGGCGAGTAGAGAGCGAGGTCGTAATTCCTGCAGGATTGTGGAAGGTGGGAATTAGATAGAGCATCTTAATTCTGTTTTCGCCATCCCTGTCCTCCTTGAGTGTCGCCTCAAGAGCATCGGTATCAATTCCATCGGCAAGAAGTGGAATGCCCTTTGTTACAGCACCGTTTGAACGGAAAGCGTTGAGCGCACCGATAAACGACGGGTCTTCACAAAGCACCACGTCTCCCTCGTTGCAAAGAACCTTGCAGGAAAGCTCGATGCCCTGGTTGCCACCACTCACCATAAGTGTCATATCGTTATAAGAGTCACCTTTTTCGATGGATCTTCCGATGCCAAACTTCTCAAGAAGTCTGCGATTGACCTCTGCACGAAGAGGTGGATAGCCCTCAGTTATGCCATATTGGAGAGCCTTTATCGGCTCTTCTGCAAATATTTCAGCCGAGAGTGCCTTCATATCCTCGACGGGAAATGATTCTGCTGCAGGGTTACCTGCTGCAAATGCTATAATTGATGGATCCGTCAGGGACTTGAATATTTCTCTGATAGCCGACGGCCTTAGTGCCGCAAGCTTATTTGAAATACGGTATTCCATAGTTGTTTTTACCTCAAAAAATAAATATACATTATTTATAATACTACAAAATATAAAAAAAGTCAATAGAAACGGTAAAACCTGCCACTCCAATGCGCAATTTTTTCTAAGTCTTTTTTCTGTTGTTCAAAATATACTCCTCTCCCGCTCTTTTCTCCCCTCCTATTCTGCCTTTTGGCAAGATGAGTATTGACATCGACGCTTCTTTATGATAAAATCTAATCAATAAAATTGATCAAATATGAGGTAAAAAATGATTCGTCATATAGTAATGTGGAAATTTTCCGACAATGCAAACGGTAAAAGCAAGGACGAAAACCTTGAGTATGTAAAGAACGCGCTCTACGCACTTTTTGAGAGTGGTAAAATAGACGGTCTTCGCAGTATGGAAATCGGACGTGATGTTTCGGGAACTGTTATGTCGCACGATATGGTGCTTGTCACAGTTTTTGATGATCTCGATGCCCTTGCCGCATACAAAATTCATCCAGACCACGTAAAAATCAGCGAATACGTAAAGACTGTAAGCACAGACAGAGCTGTTATTGACTACGAGTTTTAAGCTTTCGCACAAAAAGCGACTTCCAAAAGCTTATACAGAGAATGCACGACAACATTTTTTTGATTTTGTGAGGTAAAAAATGAGCAGAGCCGACAAGATATATATTCAGAACTGTCTTGATATTTTAGAGAATGGCTTTTATGACACAGAGCTTGAAGTCCGTCCTCGTTGGGAGGATGGCGCACCTGCGCACACCGTAAAGAAATTCTGTATCACCAACCGTTATGACTTGCGCGAGGAGTTCCCGATAATGACTCTCCGTCGTACAGGCGTAAAAAACTGCATAGATGAGATTCTTTGGATCTGGCAGAAGAAGTCCAACAGAATAAGTGAGCTTGGCTCACATATCTGGGATGCGTGGGCAGGAGATGACGGCACGATTGGTAAGGCATACGGCTATCAGCTTGGTATCAAGCACAAATATCCCGAGGGAGAGTTTGACCAGGTAGACCGTGTTCTCTATGACCTCTCCCACAATCCGTCATCAAGACGAATTATGACAAATATATACACACACGCAGACCTTCACGAGATGAATCTCTACCCCTGTGCGTATTCTATGACATTCAACGTCACAGGTAAATACTTAAACGGCATACTCAATCAGCGTTCACAGGATATGCTCGTTGCAAACAACTGGAACGTGGTACAGTACGCCGCTCTTCTCTGTATGTTTGCTCAGGTATCCGGACTTCTCCCCGGTGAGTTTGTCCACGTAATTGCCGATGCGCATATTTACGACCGTCACATTCCTCTCGTCCGCGAGATGCTTGAGCGTCCTCAGTTTGACGCACCAATCTTCCGTCTCAATCCCGAGATCACAAACTTCTATGACTTTGGGGTTGAGGATGTAGTATTTGAGAACTATGTCGCAAATCCCACGGGATTTAAGATCCCTGTCGCTGTGTGAGGTGTAAAATGAATCTTATTGTTGCCGCCGATGAAGGCTGTGCCATCGGAAGAAATAAGGATCTGCTTTATAGTCTTCCCGAAGATATGAAATATTTTCGCCGCAAGACATGTGGCAAAACGGTTGTTATGGGACAGAAGACCTTTGAGTCCCTGCCCGGTATGCGACCTTTGCCTAACAGAGTCAACATCGTACTCTCCGATAATCCTGCTTTCTGCCCCGATGGAGTTAGAGTGGTTCACAGCTTCGGTGAGATGTTTGACGCTGTATCCGAGTATGCACCCGATGACGTTATGCTCATCGGTGGTGGAAGCCTATACAATGCACTTGCAAAATATTGCACCAGAGCCTATGTTACTTGGATAGAGGCAAAGGCGAGTGACGCCGACACATTTATTCCCGACTTTCGCACGCTTGATGGCTGGAGTCTTGAAAGTATCAGCGACCCCCTCGAGACAGGTGGATACAACATTCGCTTTGCCGTTCATCTCAACTCTTCTCCCGCAGTATTTGAAGAATAAGCATATAAAAAGGAAGACCTCGGTCTTCCTTTTTTTATTATGAGACAAGCTTATATCTCTCCGACTCCCCTCTTTTTAGGTACAACCCTTGCACTTCCGTAGCGTGCCGATGCGCCGAGAGATGCCTCAATTGCACCAAGTCTGTTATATTTTGCAAGCCTCTCACTTCTGCAGGGCGCACCTGATTTGATAAATGGTGTTTCAAGAGCTACTGCGAGATCGGCTATCGTGCTGTCCGCCGTCTCGCCCGAACGGTGCGACATTATTGTCGAATATCCCGATGCCGCTGCCATAGAGATAACTGCCATAGTTTCGCTAAGCGTGCCTATCTGGTTGGGCTTGATGAGGACGCTGTTTGCCGCCCCCTCCTCAATTCCACGTCTCACTCTCTTTGGATTTGTGACAAAAAAGTCGTCGCCAACCACCCTGACCGTCCTGCCAATTTTTTCGGTCAGAGTTACCCAGCCCGAAAAGTCTCTCTGGTCAAGTCCGTCCTCAAGAGAGACGATGGGATAGCGCAAGCATAGTGCCTCCCACATATTGCAAAGCTCGTGCGCCTCGAAGCACTTGCCACTCTTTTGCAGTCTGTAAATTCCCTCCTCTTCGTCAAACCATTCACTGCTTGCGGCATCAAGTGCAATCTTCACAGTGTCAAAATTGTATCCTGCCTCCACAATAGCACGGCAAATCAGGTCAAGCGCATCCGTGTCGGACTCAAGGTTTGGCGCATAGCCACCCTCGTCACCCACCGAAGTGCCAAGCTTTCGGTTGCATAGGATTTTGCCAAGCGTATGATAAATCTCACAGCCTGCACGCAAAGCCTCGGAAAAGCTATGTGCTCCCGTGGGAACTATCATAAACTCTTGGATATCGAGATTGTTTGATGCGTGTGCGCCACCGTTTAGAATGTTGAACATCGGAACGGGAAGTCTGCACGCTCTCGCACCTCCAAGATATTGCCAAAGCGGCACAGAATAAAACGCCGCTGCAGCTCGTGCCGTTGCAAGAGACACTGAAAGAATGGCGTTTGCACCAATCTTCTTTTTGTTATCTGTACCGTCAAGCTCAATCATTCTTTTGTCAATATCCTCTGTGTGCGTGGCAAGCCTGCCGATAAGCTCGGGGGCTATGATGTTCTTTACCGATAATACTGCACGACGCACGCCCTGACCGAAATATCGCTCGCTCTCTCCGTCCCTCAGCTCGTGCGCTTCATATATTCCGGTCGATGCACCCGACGGAACAGCTGCGATTCCCGTACTTCCGTCAGAGAGGACAACGGTTGCCTCAACTGTCGGCTTACCTCTCGAATCAATTATTTCTCTTGCGTTTATCTTTTCTATTGTTGGCTTGAAATGATTCATTACAATACTCCTTTTGGCTCACTTTTTCTTTAGTATCAGCCAAAAATGCAAAAGATATGTAGAAAAACTTGATATATGTGTTTTTCTGTGTTATAATTAGTTAAATAACAACAAAAAAGGAGACATTACCTTGGAATTTGATATTAAAACAATGAAGCAAATACTCGCAGATACCGCCTATGTTCGCACAGGTGGAAGCGACGAGGAAAAAAGAACTGCAGAATACATTGCGTCAGTTTGCAAGAAATACGCTACATCGGCATATTTTGAGGATTTCGCCGTAGATATGGCAACTATGCGCACTGCCTCTCTGACAATAAACGGAAAGTCCATCCCCTGCCGTGGCTACCTCTGCTGTGGCTCGGGCGAGGTCGAGGCTGAGCTTTACTATCTGCGCTCCGATGATAAATATTCCCTCTCGCTCTGCCGTGGCAAGATAGTAATTTTTGATGGCTACCTCGGCTATTGGAAATACCGTGACCTTCTTGACAGTGGTGCTGTCGGCTTTATCTCCTATGACGGAAACGCAAATTATGCCGACTCAGACATCGACACTCGTGAGCTTCGCTCCTTTGTCTCAAAGGGAAGCAAGATTCTTGGCGTTAATATCAACGCAAAGGATGCTATAAAGATAATCAAGGGTGGTGCGGCAACTGCCAAGATCACTATTGATCAGGTAGAATATGAGGGAACATCAAGAAACGTTATCCTCGATCTCCCGGGTGAGATTGACAGCTACATCGTTCTTACTGCACATTATGACTCAACCTCACTCTCCACAGGTGCTTATGACAATATGTCGGGCTGTATAGGTCTTCTCTATATGGCAGACTATTTCTCCAAAGTACCACATCGATACGGCCTGCGCTTCATCTTCTGTGGCAGCGAGGAGCGTGGTCTGCTCGGCTCTAAGGCTTATTGCGAGGCGCATTCGGATGAGCTTGATAATATCGCTCTCTGCGTAAACCTTGATATGATAGGCTGTATTATGGGTAAATTTGTTTCCTGCAGTACAGCAGAAAATCAGCTTTGCCACTATATAAGCTATATGGGACTTGAATGTGGATTCCCTGTTCATACATATCAGGGTGTTTATTCAAGCGACTCAACACCCTTCTCTGACAAGGGCATCCCCTCAGTTTCTTTTGCAAGACACGCTCCGTCGAATACTGCGACCATCCACAACAGCTACGACACAAAGGCTGTAATGAGCGAAGAACAGCTTGAAGAGGACTGTCTATTTATCACGAGATTCGTAAGCCGTATGGCAAACGCTGCGCTCTGCCCCGTCGCTCGCAAGATCCCCGATAATATGGTGTCAAAGCTTGACGAATACCTTTGCAGAAAAAGACCTCAATAAAAACCACAACTGCCTGTGAAGCTTTACAGGCAGTTTTTTATTCTCCCTGACACAAATTCTTTTTTACATTTTTATTCCAAGGTATTGAAAAAAGCTGAAAAAAGTAGTATTATAATAGTATAATATTTCTTCGACATACAGAAAGGCGAAAAGTTGAAATATAAAACTGAGCTGCATTGCCATTCTTTTCCCGTCTCGTCCTGCGCTACCGTGACCCCTGCCCAGATCGTTGACCACTTTGTAAGCGAGGGATACTCCACGCTTGTTCTAACAAACCATCTCTCACGCTTTACCTACAAAAGCAAAGCAAAGGGAGATCTTTCCTCTTGGACTTGGGAAGAAAAGATCAATTATTATCTAAAGGACTACCACGATCTCTGCCTTGCAGCAGAGGGACGACTTTGTGTGCTTCTTGGAGTCGAGCTTCGAAGCAATGTTGATGAAAATGATTATCTCATCTACGGAGTTGAGGAGGATTTTTTGCGCACCTCTTATGATTTGATGGACAGAAAGATAGCCGACATCAGTGCGATGACGCACGAGCGTGGTTATTTGCTCTTCGGAGCGCACCCCTTCCGTAACAATATGCGTGTCACTACGCCCACTCTGCTTGACGGCATTGAAGTCTTCAACGGAAACGTAAAGCACGACAGCAGAAATGATATCGCTCGCCTCTGGGCTGAAAAATTCTCGCTCATCGCCATTTCAGGAAGTGACTTCCACCACCTCTCTGACGGTCTGCCGACGGGTGGAATTATTACAGACCATCCCATCACTTCAAACGACGAGCTTCTCGACGCTCTTCGCTCAGGGAGTTATGAGCTGATACGCAACAACGACCAGCCACAATAAAAACAAAAATATCCATATACCACATAAGGAGAAAAACAATGGAAAACAAAATCAGAGTAACCATATGGAACGAGTTCAGACACGAGAAGAGTCACCCTGAAGCTATGGCTCTCTATCCTAACGGTCTGCACTCAACCATCAAGGAGTTCCTCTCCGTAAACGAGGATCTTGAGATAACACTTGCAGCCCTTGACGATCCCGATCAGGGACTTCCTCCCGAGGTGCTCGATAACACCGATGTTCTCATTTGGTGGGGACATATGGCACACGGTGAGGTTGATGATGCGCTTGTAACTCGCATTCAGCGCAGAGTTTATCTCGGAAAGATGGGTTTCATCGCTCTCCACTCTGCTCACCATTCAAAGCCCTTCCGTGCTATCATCGGCACAACGGGTAATCTTTCTTGGGGACGTAATCAGAAAGAAATTATGTGGAATATGCTTCCCACTCACCCCATCGCAGCAGGTATTCCCGACTGTTTCTTCATTGAATCCGAGGAGCTTTACGCAGAGCCCTTCTTCATTCCTCAGCCCGATGAGCTCATCTTCGGTGGCTGGTATGAGGACGGCTGCATCTTCCGTTCAGGTATGACATTCCTCCGTGACGCAGGTAAGATCTTCTACTTCCAGCCCGGTCACGAAACCTGTCCCTCATTCTACAATCCTTATGTTCAGCGCATAATCACCAACGCAGTTTATTGGTGCGCACCCTCAAAGCCCGGTTACGCATACAAAGACGATTGCCCTCACCGTACCTCTCGCTACTCCACTCTTCTTGCAGAAGGCAAAATAGGCCCGAACTCAAACGTATGGCCTCCTGTATTCGAGCAGCTTGGACTTACTGAGGACAAATAATTATTTGCATATAGACGAGCAGTCGGATATCCGACTGCTCGTTTTCGCCATTTCTTGACAACACACGCTTTGTGTGGTATAATGCAAGCAGACGAAACGGAGGCAGAAAAATGACTGATATTCTATCAACTAAAAATATGAGGGAGAGCGACAGAGCAACCATAGAGGGTGGCGTTCCATCACGCACGCTTATGCAGAGGGCAGGCCTCTCGGTGAAGAAATGCGTGGAATGGAGAGCACCTGTCGGAATAGTTTGTGGAGTCGGCAACAACGCAGGTGACGGATTTGTTGTCGCATCGGCTCTCTTGAAGGACGGCATCGACTGCCATATTTTTTTGCTTGAAGACCGTTTCTCACCCGACGGAAAGTTTTTCTTTGATGAAGCTGTGGCGAGTGGCGTGCCGTACTCCTTTTTCAGTAGCGAAACCGACCTCAAAGGCTACAAAACGCTCGTCGATTGCATATTCGGAACAGGCTTTCGCGGAGAGGCAGAGGGTATTGCAAAAACTGCAATCGAGGCTATAAACACAAGTGGTTCATTTGTTGTCTCGGTTGACATTAACAGCGGCCTTGGTGGTGACAGCGGAATGAGCACGCTTGCCGTCCATTCCGACCTTACCGTGTCGATAGGCTCATACAAGTCAGGTCATTTTCTCGGTATGGCAAAGGACTATATGAAGAAAAAAATCAATGTCCCCATTGGCATCACGCCCATCCATCCTCCATACAAGCTCTTTGAGACAGCCGATGCGGCACGCATCTGCACTCCAAGAGCCAATTATTCCAACAAATCAACCTATGGATATATCACGCTAATCGGTGGCTCGTCAAAATACAGTGGAGCTATCAGGCTTTCATCAATGGCAAACGCCGCTATGAGAAGTGGGGCAGGCGTTGCAACAATTGCCGCACCCTCTGCCATAGCTGACTATATCATTCCAAACATACTTGAAGCAACGCTCTTCCCCCTCTCGCACAAGGACGGCGAGGTTGCTTTCAATAAAGATGAAATCGACACCCTTATCCGTCGCTCAAAGGTAATTGCTATCGGAATGGGTATAGGTCTTTCGGGTGCTTGCCGTGACATTCTCCTCTATCTGCTTAAACACTACCACGGCGTGCTGATTATTGACGCAGACGGACTTAACGCATTATCCACAATAGACGAGGAAACAATCAAGTCATCTGGGGCGAGGATAATTCTTACACCTCACAATATGGAGTTCTCCCGTCTGTGTGGAAAAAACATATCCGAGATAGTAAACGATCCCATCCCATCAGTTATTCAATACGCAACTCGCATAGGCTGTACCCTGCTTCTCAAAGGCCCGTCGACCATAATAAGTGACGGAGAGCGAGTCTTTATTGTTGAGCGTGGATGTGCCGGAATGGCAACTGCAGGTAGTGGGGACGTTCTCTCAGGAGTGCTTGCCGCCACTTGTGGTTGGTGCAACAAGGACACAACAATTGCCACAGCTCTCGCTGCATTTATCTGCGGCAGAGCGGGCGAGATCGCCGAGGAGCAGTATGGCTCAATAAGTATGATAGCATCCGACACGGTTTCATCAATTCCAAAGGTGATCTTGGAGCTTGAGCGCACAGAATGCGACAGCTTGTGAGCTTTTTCGTTGACTTTTGGATATTTTTATGATATACTGATAAAAATTTATGGAGGAAAATAATGAAAAACAAGACATTATCAATTTTATGCGCAATCTTTGCGCTCGCCCTGCTCATTACAACCCTCGCATCCTGCTCATCCTCGCCAACCACAAAATCCGTCATTGGTGACATCTACAATACAAAGTGGGAGAATGAAGTAAAAGTTCCCACGGTTTATCAGAATGCCGGTGTTTTCGGTGCTCTTGATAGCTATAATGACAACATCGGAGTGTTTACCGAGCAGTCATCCGATTACAGAAACACAACGAGAATTGTCAATCTCTCAACAATGCAGACTATAACTACCCTCGTTGATGCACACACCACATATTATGCTTTTGCAAACACAAGCTTTGATTACATCTATGCCGTCGTTGCTTTAAGCGAAAACGAGGGCTCTCTATGTTTCTACGATATAAACGGTACTCTTGTTTGGGAAATCAAGAATATCGACACAACATATCTAAGCAAATCGCAGCTCTCCGATCTTGTCTGGGCAAAAACAAAACGCTTCGGTGACGCTCTTATTGCGATCGAAAACAATCTCTACTCAGAGAACAAAGACGGCACGCTTTCCCTCAAGTCAAGCTATACCTTCACAGGCTTCCCCTCCATCACCGACTACGTTGGTAATCGTTATTTCGATATCGACAGCAATGGCGTTGTTATCTATGACGAGAATTTTGGCGCAATCACCGAGTACGTTCTCCCAAGCTACGCATACAGAAGCCAGATAGTCCTGCTTCAAAACGGAAACGTTTTCGTACAGTATTTTGCAGAGCTTCCCTCCGACGCCAATAAATATGATGTTTTCTTTTCAAGCAAGAAGTATGACCTTGTAACCCTCCTGATTGAAGCCAAGAACGGCAAAACAAGCGAACTTGATGCAAGCTTTGTGCTTTACAATGCAGTTTCTGCCGATGTTTTTTCCTCCCAAGGAAACTCCTATCTAAAGAAAGGTATTGAAAATATCGCTATCTTCGCAGAAATCGACGAAAACAAATGCCTTAACACAGATAGCGACAGTTACGAAATAGCACTTATGTCAAATGGTGGAAAGCTTGGCAAATATCTCACCGTTGACGGATACGATGAAATTCCTCAGATGGTCGGCCGCGACAGATTTCTTATCTCCGACTCACAGGGCTGCAGAGTTCTCCTCAACGCCAAGGGCAAGGTGCTTGCAAGAGTTTCAAGCGAATACAAATTCATCTGCAACTACAACTATTTTTACAACGCAAAGGCAATATATGACCTTGGAGGAAACGTTGTTTATGACCTTGAGGCAAACGGCGCAACTGTTGACAGCGCATACAACGAATATGCATATATCATCGCAAAGGGCAAGGACAGCTCCTCTCCCGACGTGGTGTACAGATTTGCATCAGGCGCAGTTGAGCAGATAGCCACCTTCGGCAACGGCGGTACATACGACAGCTTCCAAAGCTCCACTTATTTCTATACGTTTTACAATAGCGATAGCGGCGAATGTGCTTACTACAACCACACCGGTGTTTTCCTTGCCAATATCACAGGCTACACAAATGACAAAATCACAACATCTGACTTTATAATCCTCATTGATTCAAACAATATCTGCCACAAGTTCTTATTTGCAGCACCGAAAAAATAAAGCAAGCAAAAAAGAAGCAAGAGATTATCTCTTGCTTCTTTTGTTTTGAAATTTACTCTCCGTAAAGCTCATCTGCAAAGTACGCATTTGTACAAGCAACCTTGCCGCAAGCGTCCTTGACGGTCAGTCGGAAATATCCCTGCTCGGGTGTGAATGGGAACACAGCCTCGGTGATGGACGAGCCATCCTCGTTCAGCTCAACCCTTGCCTTGCGCACGCCGTACACGCATTCAATTCTGTCAACGGGCGAGGTGCGAATATGAACCTCTCCGTCCTCAAACCAAAGCTCGAAAATCTCAGGGCCTTCGGAGCTGTAAAAATGACCATCTGCAAGAGCTTTTGTAACGGCTGAATATTCAAGTCTCTCAGCCTTTATGCAGGTCCAAGAAACGCCCGAGTCCGAGCGTCTTGAATTGTCGGGATGTGCGTTGTGGTTGTCGTCAGCACCTATGGCATACGCACGAATACCTGCGTGAAGCAGATCGTCATACACACGGGGGTTGTAGTCATTGTATCCCATTGAAATACAAGAGCCGTTGAACATCTCAAAGGCACTCATACCTCTGTACTCAACATAGTCCGTATAAACCTCTCTCGACCAGGTCGGATGGTTGTATGTAACGAAAAAGCCCTTCTCTCTTCCCTCGGTCATAACCTTACTTATAGCCTCGCCACTATACACACGGACGGCGTCAGGCTCGCTCTCATCAAACACAACCCGGGGAATATAATTGCAGGCGTTGCCCCAAACATACCTTTGTCTGTTCCAAAATGGCTGTGTGTGATTGTCACGATCAAGCGCAATAAAGCAAATGTGACAGCATTTGCGGGTATTACCGGGTGTTGTGCCACTCTCTGCAACATCATATTCAAAGCCCGTAAGAGCCAAAAACTCTCCGTCGTCAAGCTCGTGATGTGGTATCATAACATTGTGGTCGGTATATGCAACTATCGAGTATCCCTTGCTTTTATAAATAGCTTTGACCTGCTCGGGTGTTCTCTTTCCGTCACTTACCGTTGTGTGACAATGCAAATTTGCCTTGTAAAACTGTCCCTCTTCGGGCAACAAATATCTTTTCATTTTCCTCTCCTTTTTTATTTTGATATCAAGCTCTCAAGCTTTGTGACAAAAGTGTATGGAACTCTCATCTCTCCCCGTCCTCTGCCAATCGCTATATCGGGCTTATTGTTTCCGTGAAAATCGCTGCCACCACTCTCGTATAGTTCATAACGGTAAGCTTTTTGGGTGGCAATTGCAGTTTCTTCTTCGCTAAAAAGCGAATAATGCGTCTCGATAGCATCAAGTCCTCGCTCTTTTGCAATCGGCAAAAAAGCCTCAAGCTCGCTCTCGCTCAGATTTAAAAATGGATGAGCCAACACAGTTACAGAGCCTGCGGATTTCAGAAACTCTATGCCGTCACACGCATCAATAAGTGATGGTGGCACATAATAACCCCGTCCCTCTGCAAGAAGAGTCGAAAACGCCTCCTTGATACTGCTTACATACCCCATCTCCATAAGAGCTCTTGCAATATGAGCTCTGTTGATATAACCCTCGGTATGACGTGCTATCTCATCATAGTCGATTTGGTATCCGTCTGCCCGAAGTGCTGCAACAAGACGTCGATTGGCATCTTTCTTCATCTCGTTTCTCTCGGCAAGCATATCTTCAACCATTCTAAAGCTCTCTCTCGGAAGAAAAAGCGAGACAATATGCAATTCCTTACCCCTCCACTCTGTCGAAAGCTCAATTCCGGCTATCGCAAAAACTCCTCGTCCCCGTGAAGCTGACAAAAATTCATCAAGTCCCAGGGTTGTGTTGTGGTCGGTCAAGGCGACAGCAGACAGACCTGCCTCTTCTGCTGCATCAACAATTTCGCTTGGCGTGTATGTGCCGTCGGAGAAAACGGAGTGTGTATGAAGATCGCAATACTTTTCCATAACGCCATCCTTCGCTTTTGTTTTTTACTATTATAGCACAAATTTCTCTTTTTTTCCATACCTCCGTGGCATTTTTATCTCTTTTGCGCAAAAGAAAAACTCATCGTAAGTCTCAGGGACAAACAATGAGTTCATTCTTCTCCATCTCCCTCAACAACACCCTCGGCAAAAAGAACTACCCTGACAGTACGCAATAGGCACCTAAGATCAAAAAGGAAGCTCTGCTTTTCAAGATACTCTCCGTCAAGAGCTGCTTTTCTTTCCGTGTCAATCTCGTCCCTGCCGTTTATCTGCGCCCAGCCACTAAGTCCCGGTGTCAGCGAGTTTGCGCCGTATCTGTCCCTTGCTTCAATTAGGTCATACTGATTATAGAGAGCAGGACGAGGGCCAACAAAGCTCATACTGCCTCCTATGATATTGAAGAGCTGTGGAAGCTCGTCTATTGAATAACGTCTGATAAATCGCCCAAATGGACTGATATAGCTCTCTGCATCCCTAAGCTGATGCTTTGGAGTATATTTGGGCGCAAGCGTTGACATTGATCGGAATTTTATCATTCCGAATTCCTTTTTGTCCTTGCCAAGACGCCGTTGCCTGAAAAACACAGGGCCGGGCGAGTCGAGCTTGATTATTATCCCGATGACAACCATCGGTATGAATAATATTATCAGCAATATTATTGCAAGCAATATGTCAAGTATTCTCTTGACGAATTTTTTATACATCGTTCTCTCTCCGTAAGAATTCTTCGGTTATGCTTCTTGGATTAGTTTTATTATAACATTGTTGCCCATCGTTGTCAACTTTTTTGTGTGCAATAGAGAAAAGCCATTTGCCTTTGGCAAATGGCTTTTCTATTTGAGAGCTCAGTGCTCAACTGTCATAACAACCTTACCGCTGTGCTTGCCGCTGTAAAGGATAGCCTGAGCCTCCTCTGCCTGTGTTATGGGCAGTACCTTGTAGATTGTGGGAAGAAGCTCACGGGATTCGATCTTGGGCCAGATATCACGAACGAGATTTGCAAGAATAACTGCCTTTCTCTCGGGTGTCTTTGAACGAAGTGTGCTTCCGATAATGCGAACGTTGCGAACGAAGACGTTGCGCAGGTCAACCTGTGTCATATCGCCTGCAAGTGTTGCGATCATAATCCAACGTGCGCCGTACTTGAGGTAATGGAGCGAGCGACCCATCATCTCGCCGCCGAGACAGTCGATAGCGATGTCAACGGCTCTGCCTGCTTCCATCTCAGCCTTGAGAACTTCCTCGATAGGTGTCTTTGTTGTGTTAACAACAATGTCAGCACCGAGGGGAGCAATTCTCTCTGCAAGCTCGTCGGAAAGAACTGTTGTGATAACTCTTGCACCGAAAGCCTTTGCCATCGGAATGATAACGCTTGCAAGTCCACTTGCACCTGCGTGCATAAGAAGTGTGTCGCCTTCCTTGAGGCCGCCCTCCCAGAAGAGGTTGAGGTATGCTGTTGCAAATGCCTCGGGAAGAGCTGCTGCTTCAACCATAGAGCATCCCTCAGGAACAGGCATAAGCATATCGTACTTAACAGAAACATACTCAGCGTATCCGCCACCACCAAGGAGCGCGCAAACCTTGTCGCCTACCTTGAAGCTTGACTTCTCTGCTGCCTCGTCGCCCATCTTAACGATGATACCTGCGATTTCAAGGCCCATCCACTCAGGACAACCGGGAGGGGGAGGATATGTACCCTCTCTCTGCATAAGGTCAGCACGGTTGAGTGCGGCTGCGTGTATTTCTACAAGCACTTCCTCGCTCTTTATAACGGGATCCGGTACATCCGACCAGACAAGATGATTGTCTTTAGTTACAAGAACTGCTTTCATTTTCTTTTTTCCTTTCGAGATACTTGTTATTTAAGAATTATTGTGATTCCGAACTCGCTTCCGTCATTACTCGTGCCGTACATTACTGATACAGTATGGTTAACATTTGCAAGACGATAATTAAGAATCATAGGTGTTGCTTTATCGGTAGGAAGCGTGTTCATATCAGCACCACTTACATTATTAGCTCCAACCTTATTTGCAATCTGAGAGTAAATAAGGTAGCAGTAGTAATGGTACTGACGATCCTCAAGTGTGTCCTCCTTGCCAATGCTGAAGAACTCAGCGTTGCCCATTTCCTTTGCGCTGATTGCAAAGCCGGGGAATACAACGGAAAGTCCAAAGTCCTTGAGG
Source organism: Eubacteriales bacterium (assembly GCA_045543615.1). GTDB lineage: Bacteria > Bacillota > Clostridia > Oscillospirales > CAG-272 > CAG-390. The sequence goes on along the minus strand of JAZPXL010000020.1, from coordinate 45,251 downwards.
TATTTGTCCTTGTATTCCTGCATAAGAGGCTTCTTCTGTGTTGTTGTGAAGTCTGCAGGTGCAAATACGCCGTCGCCTGTCATATAATCGTAGAACCACTTGCCGCATACTGTAAGATCGTCACGTGTCCAGTTCTTTGTGATGAGGTTGACGTTGGGAACAAACATCATAGTTTCCTTATAGTTTGCAATGCTGTCATTGTTGTACTGCATTGATGTATAACGGAAGTAGAAGAAGTTGTAATTGTACTCTCTGAACTGACGGAGATACTTTGCAGATTCCTGCATATCGTATGTCAGCTTGTCGGGGTTGTCAAATGTGCCGTCCATCGGGCTGAACTCTGTTACAACAACTGTATAGCCTGCCTCGTATGCATCACGCAGCTTCCAGCTGTATGTGGTATACTTGTAGTTGTAAGGATAGCAGTGGAATGTATAAGCAACATTGTATGCGTGCTCATCATCAAGAGGCATATCAATTGGGTCATCACCTGCAACAGGGCCTGTGAACGCAGAAAGTGCTGTTGCACAGTTGTTGGGAGCAACGATAACTATTGCATCGGAACCTTTAGAGCGAACAACCTCGATAATCTTCTCTGCATAGTTCTTAATGCTGTTCTGAGGACCGTTTGCGTTACCCCAGGTTGCCTGAGGCTCGTTACAGATCTCAAAGAGAACATAAGGATTGTCCTTATGCTTTTCAGCAAGAATACCGAAGAATTCGCTTGCCTCTTCAACATACTGCATAGGATTGGAGGTAAGAATACCCCAGTCGATTACGATATACATACCCAACTCTGTGGCGTTCTTGATAGCATAATCAAGGCTCTCAATCATAAGCTTGCGATCAGCCTCAGAATGTCTCTTTGCGTTGCTGTCATTATAATCGCCCGTTCTTGCAGAGCCGTTGTTGAAGTAAACATAACCGTATCCGACATCACCAACGATCTGAGCTGTAACTCTGATTGCGTTTACGCCAATAGCCTTGAGCTTATCAAGTGCTCTTGTGGAAATATCGGTGTGATATGTTGCGTTACCAACGTTGATAGTTACAACACCGTTGAGAACTATCATATTGCCGGCCTTATCGTAGAAACGGCTGTTGCGTGTTGTAAGTGCAGCTGTTGAGTCAATTGATGGAACATAACCACGGATGGTATTTGTTACTGCGCTTGCGCCCTGAAGCGTGGTGTAGTTGCCACTCAAAGCTTCCTGCACGAGTGTGTAGGAGCAAGCCTTGCCACCAACTTCCTTGGGAAGATTTCTTATGTAGAGTGTCCAATCGCCACCCTCACCTCTTGTAAGCTCAGCACCTGTGGGAACTGTTGTTCCTGTTGCCCATTTAGCTGACTTTTCGGTGAGAACTATCTCGTAAACATTCTCGCTACCGTCAACTGTCTGGGTAAGAATGCACTTAACACTCTCAGGACGAAGTTTGAGATTGTCAGCATAATCCTTCCATACTATATGGAGGGATGCATCAAGTGTGTCGAATACAGGCACTTGTGTGTTTGAAGAAACGAAAGTGTTATCATCCTTTGTCCAATGAGCAATAAGGGTAATGTCTTCGTTTACTTTTGTTGCAAAATCGTATTTTACGCCGTCAAGATACCATCCATCAAATGTAAAGCCTGTCTTAACGGGAGTTGTGGGTACTTTTGCGCTTCCACCAACATCAACCATCTGCGTTTCGACCTTAACCTTGGAGCTTGAATAGAACTCAACAAAGCAAGCCTCGTGATAGTTGACAACTGCGTGGTAGGTTGTGACGTTTTCGTCACGATGTACCTTGATGTAATAGGAGTTCTCACCCTCGGTAAGAGTTACCTCTTTGCCGTCAATGAGATCTGTTGTGTCTGCGTCCTTGTAGATTTCCCATTTTGCAATCTTGGAAACCTCAATGCGAGAAGCAAAATCAAAGCTCGCATCCTTGCTTGTTACATTTGTGTAAAGCTCTGTGCCATCCTGCTTAAAACCACCTGCTACGGTGATGATAGCACCATTATCGGGTACTTGCACGTTATCTGTTACCTCTTGTGTAGTATTATCGTCAGCCGTTGTGTCACTTGGATCACCTTCGGGATCACAAGCCATAAGCTGAAGCGAAAGCATAACGAGCAGAAGAAGCATTGCTACTGCTCTGCTGATTATGCACTTTGTATTTCTGAACATTTTAATCATTGTTGCCTCCGTATGGGCTTATATTTCTGTGGTCGATCTCCAATCGACTTCTCTGTCAAAGCAACAGAAGGCAATAAGCTTCTGAAGCTCAAGCTCATATGAATATGTGAAGGGATTTTCTCTCTCGCCTCTTACGAATGCTGCAAAATCCTTCATCATTTCATCATATCGACATTTTCCGTCAAAGGGCGGAAGCTCTACCTCAACTCGTCTGTCGCCAAATGTGACAGCCTGATCGGCAGAAATGAAATATGCGTGTGTCGGAGCTTCAAGCGGCTCAATTTCGTATGTACCACGGCTTCCGCAAACTACAAGCTGACGACGGCCGTAGCCGTTGATCTCAGCACTCGTTGCTTCAAGCGTGGATACGCCGTTTCTGTATTCAAATACTGCGTGTCCGAAGTCGATACTCTCAACTCCATCAAAGCCTGTGGATTTGAGGAAGGGATGGATCTCATCGGGCTTGCCGAGCAAACGGTATACAAGGTCGATCATATGACAGCCAAGAAAATAGAAGATACCACCGGGCAGACGGGAGAGCCATTCTCTCTTCGATGCAGGATGTCCTGTATTCATAATAGCTGTTACGGAATATATCTCGCCAAGCTCGCCCTTCTCTATGCGACTGAGGCAATCGAGCAAGGCTGCATTGTATCTGTACATATACGCCATCTGAACTGTCAGATTCTTTTCCTTTGCTACTCGCAAAAGCTTCTCAAATGTAGCAACATCGTCACCGGCAGGCTTGTCGATGTGGAGATGTACTCCCCTCTCGGCAAAATAGAGTGCATCAATTATCAGCTGACGCTCAAAGCCCTCAACCAATACTGCCTCTACCCCCGCCTCAAAAAGCTCTTCTCGGGTAACGCATCTTACACCACTGTACGCAGGAAGATCCTTTATCTCCTCCCACCTTTCGGGTGATTCGGGGACTACCCCGATCACCTCGAAAAGCTCAGGAAATTTTCTGACACATTCAAGCTTGGCTGAGCTGTGGTCGTGAAGCGTACCAATATGACCAAGCTTTATCGGTCTCATTTGTTAACCTCGTTCCAGTTAAATGCTACGCCAATGGGGAAGTTCTTATCGTTAGCAAGTCTCGCAAATACCTCGCCACACTCTGCAGGAGAGTGAACCTCGGAGATGAGAGGCTTGAGATCCATACGACCGTATGCGATGAGGTTGAGCATTGCGTGAACGTCATCCTCTGCTGTCCAATGTCCTGGATAGGATTCAACCTTCGGGCGAGCAAAGTTGTGCGCACCGATGAGCTGAACGCCGGGATAGTGAACATCGTGATAGAGATCGTATGTGTCGGGTGTACGTGTGCAACCAAGAAGAGATACTCTTGCCATAGGTGCGCAGCAAAGCAGGGACTGCTTGAGAGCTGTGGAGTTACCCGAAGCCTCAATAACAACCGGAACGCCCTTGCCGTGTGTAAGCTCCTTTACCTTATCGATAAAGTCGCTGTCTCTGGGATCAAGTGCAACGTCAGCTCCATACTCAAGAGCGAGAGCACGTCTCTCAGGGTTGGGGTCAACTGCAATTACAGGAACAGCACCGGAAATCTGTGCAAGCTTAACGCCAATAATACCAAGAATGCCAAGGCCTACTATCATAGCCGCCTCGCCGTACTCAAGACGGGTCTTGCGAAGTCCACCTGCAGGGAAGCAAGCGATAACCATCAAACAAGCGTCAAGATCGCTTACGCTGTCGGGAATGATCGGAATTGCGTTGGTTTCGGGAATAATATTGTACTGGCTGTGCTTACCAAAGTAAATAACAACTCTCTGTCCGACCTTAACGTGTGTTACCTCAGAGCCAATCTCTTCAACAACACCAACACCGCAATAACCAAGCTTTCTGGGGAAACGGTCGTTGCAGTCCTCACGCTTACCGGAGATGTTAACCTCGCCTACGAGGTTTGCTCTCTCTGTACCTGCGCTGATAACTGTGTATGTTGTACGAACACGTACCTGATGGGGAGCAAGAGCGTCTGCTACCGTGTTATCAAGCAGCTCAGCCTTGCCGGGTGCTGTAAATACTATCTGCTTATTGTCCATTGTTATTTCTGCCTTTCTGTGAATTGCGCGAATTTATGCTTTAATCAAGTAGTCGAATTATTTGAAGTACTGGAAGATGTACTCGCTAACGCCCTTGGAATAATCGTTATACATACCTTTCCAATAGGAGACAGGTGTAGCGTAAAGGCTGTTTGTATCGGTGTTCTTGTTTGTTGTAGGTGTTGCACCGATGATGTCACCGATTGTACCGAAGAGCTCGTTGGGAGATACACGGAGCTTGTCACGGATGAGGTCGAGCATCTCGATGTTCTCAACATTGTTGCTGTAACGGTTCTTGAGTGCTACATCGTAGTACTTGGGAACGATGTTCTTCTGTCCGTAGTAACCCATATACTCTGCAACTCTTGCTGCAAGAACGGGATCCTTGTTGGAGTCCGGGAAGAAGATTGCGTTGTATGCGGAAATGTTTGTGGAAATGTAATCATCCTGGTTAGCATCGTAGAGAGGAAGAGGAAGAATTGCGAACTCACTCTCGATGTTGGAGACTGCAAGCTCCTCTGCCATAGAGAGAACGAAGCTTGCAAAGAGGCAACGGTCGTCAACAAACGCTGTTACTGCATCCGTTGTTGAGGAGAAATATGCAGAGTTTGTGCTGTCGTATGCGTCCTTAATCTTTGTAATGAGCTCAAGTGTTCTGTCATCAAGCTCCTTAACTACAGCAAATGTACCATCTCCCTGACGGTTGATAAGGTTAACATCAGCAGAGCTCCACATAAGGCGAACGCTGGTCATAACGTTTGCCCAACCAAGTGTATCGAGGTTAACGTCGAACTGACCGTCGTTGTTAACGTCCTGACCAACCACAAGAGCGGTATTGAAGAACTCCTCCATTGTCCACTTCTTGTCTCTTACTGTCTGATAGAAATCAGTTTCAATGCCCCAGTTGCTTGCAGTTGTAAGGTTAGCAAAGATACAACCGAGGTAACGGTATGTGGAAATACCTACGTCACCTGTGATGAAGATAAGGCGGCCGTTAACGGAAGCCTCATCAACAAGCTCCTGTACCCACCAGTCGTGAGCGGGATTGATGCCTTCCATCTCAAGAATGTTACGGTAAATATCGATATAACCACCCATAATACCTGTGTTAAGACCCATAGCAACCATATCGTAGTCGCAGTTACCACCCATTACCTGAGTGTAGATCTTCTGAGGCATACCACTGTTCCAGTTGCCGGGTTCCTGAACGTATTCGATATCGATCTTGAGGTAATCCTCGCAAGCGAGATTACGGTTGTAGGTCTCCTCGCTTACAGCGTCAGCTGCGTTCTCGTCGGCATAGAAGTCCTCTGCCATAGAGAATTTTGCAGCGCTCGAGTTGTTAAGAAGAATGTAGAATTTCTGGTTTTTGTAATCCTGCTTGTCAAATCCGAGAACGTCCTTAACGGAGGTCTCGCCACCGGAGGTGTCTGCAGATCCTGTCGTGTCGTCGCCTGCGCCGTTGTCAACGCAACCAACTATTGTAAATACGAAGAGGACCATAATGAGTGAAAGTACGAGTGCTGTAATTCTTTTCATTGTAAAAGTATCCTTTCTTTTTTTTCGTGTAATTCGAAAAAGTATTACGATTATAATTATACAATTGAACCCCTATTCTGAAAATCTCCCTTACTGCCCCAAAAAGAAACTTTCCTGCCAAAAACAAAAGCCGAGGAAATCGCCTCGGCTTTGGATATTTTTTACAACATTTTTCGGAATTTAGATGGCAAAACGCCCGTGTATTTGATAAAAGTCTTCCTAAAATAATATTCGGAGTGGAAATTGAGCTGTTCTGCGATAATCTGTATCGAAAGGTCGGTATCCCTGAGCATCTCCATCGCAGTCTGTATACGTAAATTATTTAGGTAGGAAATCGGCGTTGTGCCTAAAAATTCCCTGAACAAATGGTAAAGTCTTGACTCACTTATATAACAAGCCTGTGCAATTTGCGCCACTGAGGCAATCCTTACATAATTCTCGTCTATGTACTTTACCGCCGCAATCAACGGTGCGGGCATTACAACGGAATGAGTTTTGTTCATACAGGGCAAAATCTGCTCTGCTATCGAGTAGAAAAGCGAGTAGGCGCGCATAATCTCCGACTCGTCTCCATCTGCAAGCTGATAGATAGCAGCAATCATTCTGCCAATACTGTCGTTATCAGTCGTTGTGATCATCTGTATGGGCATAGTACGCCAGAAAGACGGCGTATTCTTCTGCATAAGGAAATGCAGGCTGAAAAAGCTGATTTGCGGATCTCCATCCCAATGCGAAATATATCTCGCTCCCTCGGGAATAAAGATGAGGTCACCCTCCTTTGCCGTTATGGTCTCGGTCAGGGTGCTTATCTCCACTCTGCCCTTTAGAATGTAACCTATGCTATTGTGGATTTTTTTGTTGCGAGCCTCGAAATGGTGTGCGTTGTTAAAATCGCTGAGCTGTATTGACAGCGACGAGACGTGAAAGCTATCACTCAGCTTGACTTGCTTATCCATATCAGATCTCCTTTTTCGTTTCTGTAACTTTATTATACTTCATATTAAACGATTTGTCAATAATAATAGAAAAAAATCTTTATTTCGGAAAAAAATGATGTATTAAGGTAATTGTTGTATCAAAGAATGCAGAAAAGTTGTTTTTTGGAGCACAATATCGGATTTTAATGCCGTGAGACGTTAATGTATAATGGTTATACTCAGTCGTAGTAGAATTTTGCTTCGACAAAATCAAAAAGAAAAACAAGGGGAAACAAGAATGAAAACTCAGCTTAGAACAATCGCATTCCTGCTTGCTGTTATGCTTTGTGCAACATTCTGCACAGTATTTGCATCTGCAACAAGCACAGAGTCTACACCTACATACACCCACGACCCTAACTGGGGCGACGCTGATGGTGACGGCGTATTTGAAGTATCTACTGCCGAGGAATTACTCTCAGTAGCAGCTAAGAGACCTGCAAACGCAAACTATGACGGCAAGGTTATCAAGCTCACAGCAGACATCGACCTCAATCCCGGTTGGGACGCATCCTCCGGCACAAAGCCCACCAATCTGTGGCAGCCTATGTGGGACTTCCGCGGAACATTTGATGGTCAGGGTCACACAATCAAGGGTGTTTGTGTAGATATTCCTGACAATTCCAACGGTGGCTTCATCGTTACAACCAACGGCAACGTTGTTATCAAGGATCTTAAGTTTGAAAACTGCTCCTTCTCAGTTAGCCGCTACAACGCCGCTATCGTTTGCTCAGTAAAGACCGGCACTCTCACCTTCTCCAACGTTTACGTTGATGCTATTATGAAAGCTGAAATGGGTACAGCAGGCGGCTTTGTTGCTTCCACTCCCGACGGCTCAAACGTAGTATTCGAGAACTGCGTATTCGCAGGTAAGTGCGAAAGCCCCTCCCGTAGCGGTGGCTTCATAGGAACTGTTCAGAACAATGCACAGTCCCTCACATTCACAGACTGCGCAAACTACGGTGAGATCGTTTCCTCCGTTGAGTACGCAGGTGCTATCGTAGGATGCTGCGGTGCAACAGCTACAGTTACACGCTTCTACAACGGCGGCACAGTAACAGCTCCGGAGAAGTTCGCTGTACTCGGCGCATTCTGTCAGGCAAACACAGCAAACATCAAGTTCGAGGATGTTTATTATGATCCTTCAACAGGCACAACAGCTCTCTTCACAAACGAGACTGCAACCGACATCACATATATTTACGATGGTAAGGAAGTAAACGACATTAAGACAGCTCCCGCAGCTTCTCTTCCCGGCTTTGCAGCATTCAAGGCTACCGAGACATACAAGGGTTGGGTAGTAAGCGCAACTGACATCAACGTTGTTCTTCCCGCAGTAACAAATGCAATGATCGAAGGTCACAATTACGAAGCAGTTGTAACACCTCCCACATGTGGCGAGCGTGGTTACACCACATACACCTGTAAGGACTGTGGCGTAAGCTACCAGGGTGATTTCGTTGATACACTTCCTCACACTCCCTCTGACGAGTGGATAGTTGATAAGGAACCCTCCGACAAGTACGCAGGTAGCCGCCACAAAGAGTGCTCCGTCTGCCACGCTGTTCTTGAAACAGAGATCCTTCCCAAGCTCGAGTCCGACGAGACAACAGCTGCTGAGGACGATGTTACAACACAAGCTCCCTCAGATGATGCTACACAGGCTCCTGCAGACGATACAGACTCCACAACACAGACCGACGGCGGTTGTGCATCCTCTCTCGCACTTGCACCTCTCGCTCTCATCGCAACAGTTTCACTTGGAGCTCTTGTGATCGGCAAGAAGAAATAATTTGCATTAAATAAAGAAAACACGAAGAAACGCCTCGTTCATAATTTGAACGGGGCGTTTTAACATAAAATAATACTTTTTGCCCAAAATAAAACACCTATTTGGCAGTATAGTTGTTTTTGATAGCAGTATTTCGCATTTTGTTCACGAAAAATTCAAAGTATAATTATAATATAAAAAATAATAATTGCGGACCCCTCACCCGAGCGCTCCGCAGTCCGAAAGGAGAACACAAATGACACGCACTACACTTACAAAGATCACAGCAGTGCTCGTAGCTCTGCTCATTATGATCCCCTTCGCAGCATTCTCTACCTCCGCAGCAATCACACCCACAGCAGACTGGGGCGACACCAATGGTGATGGCGTACTTGAAGTAACATCCGCAGCTGACTTCCTTGCTATTCCCGGTCAGCGTACAGCAAACGGTAACTACGTTGGCAAGACAATCAAGCTTATGGCTGACATCGACCTCAACCCCGGTTGGGACGCTTCCTCCGGCACAAAGCCTGAGAACGTTTGGACATCTATGTGGTCATTCGGTGGCAACATCGACGGTAACGGTCACACAGTTTCCGGTCTCTACATCGAAGGCGCAGCTAACACAGGCTTCGCTCGTGAGACCACAGGCGACATCGAAATCAAGGACATCGCATTCGTAAACTCCGTTGTAAAGGTTAACGGCGCAAACAGCTCCTTCATCGGCAACGTTGGTGGTTCTATCAAGTTCACAAACGTTTATATGGAAGCTGCAGTAAGCAATGGTTCCTCCTATGCAGGTGGTTTCGTTGCTAACGTAAAGGCTAATAAGACTGCTACATTTGAAAACTGCGTATTCAACGGCTCCGTATCTGCAACTGCAGGTGATACACACGCTAACGGCTTTGTTGGTAACGCACAGGATGGCGCAATCCTTACTTTCACAAACTGCGCTGTATTCGGTACAATCTCTGCTTCTGCAGCTCGCGCTTGCGGCTTTGTAACAGCAGGTGGCGCAACAGCTACATTCACAAACTGCCTTGCTGCTGCTACTTGCACAGCTCCCGAAGGCAACGCTGCAGGTTTCGCAGCATTCCTTAGCGACACACCCACAGTTGCTTTCGCTGACTCCTATATGGTAAGCGGCGTAGCTCCTGTTTCTCGCATCAACACTGAGGCAGCAGCTCCCTCGATCGCTATCACATACGCCGGCGCAGCTGCAGCTGACATCGCTGAAAAGGCAGCAGCTGAGCTTGATATGGCTGGTTACACAGATACCTGCAAGGATATCTACGTTCCTACATCCATTGCTACTCTCCTTTCCATCAACCACGTTGATAATGACGGCGACAACAAGTGTGACAACGCAGGTTGTGATTACACATACCCCACAGTTACACCTGATGATACAACAGCAGCTACTCCTGATGACACAACAGCTGCTACACCCGATGACACTACCGCTTCTACTCCCGACGACACAACTACCTCCTCTCCCACAACAGGCGATACATCTTACCTCTACCTCCTCGTAGCTGTAATCGCAGTTGTAGGCTGCGTTGCTGTTGTCAGCAAGAGCAAGAAGAACTAATTTTCCCCTCGAATGCCCGTTGCTTGCAATGGGCATTCCCCTTTTCAAAGCCAAACCCCTCGGACGCAAGTCCGAGGGGTTTGGCTTTTTTTCATTTATCATTCACGCGATTGGTTCTATCGTGCAGAAATTGAACACTCCACAATCGGTGGCAATTTTGTAAAGCTCTTGGCTTTCCATACCACCTATTAGCAAGCGCATAGAATAGGCGTTGAGCGTCTGACTTGCTCTGCTTATTCTGTCCACAAGCACCGACCTTATACTCATTAGCTCAGGTACCTCCACGTCGCTTAAATCAAGTGCAAGAAGCCCACAAGAAAGACTAAGCTCTCTTATTGCCTGTACGTCACTACCAACGTCAAAATGCTTAAAATCAAGCGAGAGACCTATCAAAGCTCCATCTCCACACTCACGCTTAAGCTCGGAGATAAATTCAAGTCCACAGTCCGTGTGATCTGAAAAACCAACTAAAATTATTTCGTCAATATCGCTACGCAGAAGCTCGCAAAGAAGTGCAAATTCGTACTCTCGCATAACGCCTTGGTACGTCGCGTCCTCAGCAGGAAACCTCACCTCGAACACACCACTTATATAAGTGTTCTCACCGTAAGCTGATCTGATATCCCGAACACCATCGGCAAGAGTGACCTCTCCGTTTGTATCAATCGAATACCTTGTGCAGATCTCGCTCTTATATGAAAGGGAGCAAACGCCGTCCTTATCAGAGTAGCTACGGAATCTGACGCTTACTGCATCAAAGCCCTCTGTGCTCTCGCTCTCCCCCTCGGTATCCGTCGCACCACCTGTATCAGTTGAACTGTTAGTTACATCGTCAAGTGGCACACCAAACACCACGCCCAGAGCCTTTATTGCCGACGGTGGCGTCGGATAGGTAATTGTGGGGTTCTCGGTGTCACTTTCCACGGTGGACGTGTCAGGGATATTTGTTGCCAGACCTCGCAGGTGATTACCAAGCATCACGGCAATAACGAACAATACAAGAGCAACCGAGGTAACGATGACAGCTATACGCCCACCCTCGCCCATCGGGGCACGGTGTCGGCTTCTGAAAGCTCTTCGCCTTCCACTACTGCTCGAATTACTCATCACTCAATCTCCAGAATGTCAATACTGCGTCCGTAATCGTTGAATTCAAACACAAGCTTGTCCTTGTACTCGTTGATGATCACATTAAATTCAGAGCCAAGGATATCGTCCTTGAAATCGTCAAAATTGGTCGTAAGGTAGTCCTCTTCAACGGGCAAACGAAGAATTACGTAGTAACCATCCTCCGTTGTGACAACTCCGCTAAGCTCGCCCTCGTCAAGCTCAAAAGCCGCATTTTCGTACTCGTCGCCATAGTCCGAGGTGTATCGTGCGAAATACTTGCCGTGTGTGGTTGTCATTGTATAATCGTCACAATGCTGTCCCTTGAGCAGAATGATCTCAAGCTCAGGAGAGGACGAGAGGCGAAGCTCTTCGTAAATATCCTCTGCAAGTGCCGCATTCTCCTCGCTGATACCATCTATATAAACGTGATTTGTACGAATGAATTTGTCTGAATGCATATAGTCCTTGATGGTCTCTTCATCGGAATCAATCTCGCCAAGGTCATTACACAGTATGTAGAAAAGCTCAGTTGCACACTCCTCGGCGGCAAGATAGAAACGGAAGAGGTGATCTGTCATATACATTTCCTTGAGCATCTGTTTGTACTTACCAAAGCTACCACACTCATCAACAGCCGCCTCAACGGTCTTCTGAACGGCGTTAAGAATAGCCTCCTCGGAAAACATCAGCTCAGAGCCACCAAGATAATAATAATCTGCCATATTCATAATAGCATAGTAGTCACTGCAAATGCTGTCGGCAACAAGGGTCTCGAGCTCTTCTCTGTACTTCTCTGCGCTCTCATCCGTATCCCAGATACCCTCGCCGTACTTTTTCTCAAGCTCGTATTTGTGATTGAGCACTATGTAACGGTACTCCTCATATCTGATGTCTCGTCCCGAAACATTACCGATAACTGCCATTTCCTCCTCTGTGCTCTCAATGGGCTTGGGAGCGCAAGAAGAAAGCAGAAGAATTGCTGCGCACAAAATAAACGCAAGCACTGCGGTCTTAAAATTCCATTTTGTTGTTTTCATAAAAACTCTCCAAAATCAGTTAGATATATTGCTACATCTTATATAATAACATATTTTTATGTCTTTATTATGAATATTGCACCCTCTGTGCACTCTTTTTTAAATTTTTTTCAAAAAAGCTTTGCAACCCGGAGGATTATATGCTATACTATATACAGTCGGCTGACGCCGTGTGGAATACATCTTTTAGTAAATACAATAAATAAGGAAAATAATATGGAAGAAAAATATCAGATTGCTCTGTCGGCACTAATAAAGGAATTTGACCTTGTGCCCGTTTATCTGCCGAGCGAAGCTGAGCAGATTTTTATTTACACACCTGAGGTTGACCGTCCCGGCCTTGCGCTTGCAGGCTTCTTTGACATCTTTGAGGACGGACGAGTTCAGCTCATCGGTAACGCAGAGTGCAAATATCTCACCAATATGCCACCCGAGGAAAGAGCACGCCATATAGATGCATTTATTTCTCATCGACCCGTGACAGTTGTTATGACGGCAGGCAACGCACCTTTTCCCGAGATGGTAAAGGCCTGCGAGCAGTACGGAGTTCCTCTTCTTACCTCCGAGGAGATGACAAGCGTGCTTATGGCTGCACTCTTTGCTTCACTTAATGTTCATCTTGCGCCAACAATCACACGCCACGGCGTTCTCGTCGAGGTATACGGCGAGGGACTTCTGTTGCTTGGTGACAGTGGAGTTGGTAAGAGTGAAACTGCAATTGAGCTTGTAAAGCGTGGACATCGTCTTATAGCCGACGATGCAGTTGAAATCAAGCGAGTATCAAAGAAGTCTCTTATCGGCTCTGCGCCCGAAATTCTGCGCCATTATGTAGAGCTTCGTGGTATAGGTATTGTTGACGTTCGCCGTCTGTTCGGTATGAGTGCTGTTAAGGATACCGAAAAAATCGATCTTGTTATCAATCTCGAGGCTTGGGTGCAGGGCAAGATGTATGACCGTCTGGGACTTGAGGAATCAAGCGTGGAGATACTCGGCATCAACCTCCCCGCCCTCACCATTCCCGTAAAGCCCGGTCGAAACCTCGCCATCATTCTTGAAATCGCCGCTATGAACAACCGTCAGAAGCAGATGGGCTACAACACGGCTGAAGAGTTTAACAAGAAGCTTATGGAAATGATGGGCATTCAACAGTAAATACAAATAAAAAAGGATTTCGGGCGACTGCCCGAAAGCCTTTTTATTTAATCTTAACTTAAATTCTTGCAACGCCTGTTCTGCGAGCTGCCTCTGCAACTGCTGCAGCAACGACCTTACCAACGTTCTTATCAAGAGCTGAGGGAATGATGTAGTCCTCGGAAAGCTCCTCGTCGCTTACGAGAGAAGCGAGAGCACGGGATGTAGCAACCTTCATCTCTTCGTTAATAACGGAAGCACGAACATCAAGCGCACCACGGAAGATACCGGGGAATGCAAGGAGGTTGTTGATCTGGTTGGGGAAGTCGGAACGACCTGTACCAACGATTCTTGCGCCACCGGCCTTTGCCTCGTCGGGCATAATCTCGGGAGTGGGGTTAGCCATCGGGAATACGATAGCATCGGGAGCCATTGTAGCAACCATCTCTGCAGTAACAGTACCGGGAGCAGAAACGCCGATAAATACGTCAGCACCACGGAGAGCGTCAGCGATTGTACCGTCAAGCTTTGCAGCGTTAGTAATTCTTGCCATCTCCTGAAGCTCGGAGTTGAGGCCTTCCTTGCCGTCATAAATTGCGCCCTTACGGTTGCACATAATGATGTTGCCTGCTGTTGCACCCATATTGATGAGATGCTTTGCGATGGAAACGCCTGCTGCGCCGGCCCCGTTCATAGCGATCTTGATGTCAGCGATGTCCTTCTTAACGATCTTGAGAGCGTTAATGAGAGCTGCTGCAACAACTATTGCTGTACCGTGCTGGTCATCGTGGAAGATCGGAATGTCGCACATCTCGATAAGACGGCGTTCAATCTCGAAGCAACGGGGAGCACCGATGTCCTCAAGGTTGATTCCACCAAAGCTACCGGAGAGGAGGTAGATCGTGCGAACGATTTCGTCAACATCCTTGGAACGAATGCAAAGAGGGAATGCATCTACATCACCGAATTCCTTGAAGAGCAGGCACTTACCCTCCATAACGGGCATACCTGCCTCAGGGCCGATGTCGCCAAGACCAAGAACAGCAGTACCATCTGTGATAACTGCAACGAGGTTGGAACGGCGAGTAAGCTCAAAGGACTTGTTGTAATCTGCCTGAATTGCAAGGCAGGGCTCTGCAACACCGGGGGTGTATGCAAGAGAAAGATCGTCGCGAGTGTCTACGGGGATGCGTGCGGTAACTTCAATCTTACCGCCCCACTCTGCGTGCTTCTTAAGGGATTCTTCTCTGTAATTCATTTGAAACCTCTTTTTATTCAAAATTTTTTATTTTTAGTTTAAAAATCAAACTTCCCACGGGAATACATACTGTGTAAGGCCAAGCTCGTCACGAACTGCGCTCATCTCAGCCTGAACAGATTCATTGATCGGAACACCTGCGTGGCGTGCAAGACGAATCTCATACTCCTTCTCGCCTGCTGTGTAGATGCGCTCAGCACCGGGCTGCTTCTGGGATGCACGAACTGCACGGATAATGTCTCCGGCTTTCTTACGGCAAACATCCTCGCCCATAAAGTGATCGGTATCAATAGCAATAAAGAAGTGACCGAGGTGGAAGGGTACTTTTTCACCATCGGGGCCCTTACCTGTAAGAGCCTTACCGTATGCGCCGTCCTGAAGAACAGCGGACAGGAACTCTACGAACATAGCAAAGCCATAGCCCTTGTATCCACCGAGAGCCTCACCGATACCACCGAGTGTGCAGAGAGCAGCCTCGCCCTTTGCCATAGCCTTGAGAGCATCGCCTGCAAAGCCTTCAACGGGGTTACCGTCAGGGCCGATCATTGTTCCTGAGGGAATATCGTGACCGATTCTCTGATAGTACTCAAGCTTACCGTTCTGCGTGATGGATGTTGCGCAGTCGAAGTTGAAGTCAAATGCCTCATCGGTAGGAACACCGAGAGTGAAGGGGTTGGTTCCGAACATACCCTCAGTACCCCAAGTGGGAGCAACTGTGGGACGAGCGTTTGTACCTGTCATACCAATACAGCCCTGCTTTGTAGCCATAGAGGTATAGTAGCCTGCAATACCGTAGTGGCAGGAGTTGCGAACAACAACCATACCCATACCGTACTTCTTAGCCTTGTCAATAGCCATCTGCATAGCACGGTATCCAATAACCTGACCCATACCATCGTGACCGTCAACAACGGCTGTTGTTTCAGTTTCCTTGATTATATCAAAATTTGTAACGGGATTCTGGATGCCTGCCTTGATTCTGTCAAGATAAATCGGCTTGAAACGGTTGCAACCGTGGGATTCAATTCCACGCTTGTCACTCTCAAGCAGAACGTCTGCACAGATTTCAGCATCCTCACGGGGAATGCCGTATCCTACGAAAGAATCGACAACGAAATTTGTAATAGTAGTCCAATCGACAATGTTGGTTTTTGCCATAGCTCCTAACACCTTTCTTTTTTCAGTTTGTATTGAATTTTACTATTATGTTTTTCTCACACAGAAATATTATAACACCATTTTTTTCTTTTTTCAATATCTTTTGAATAAAAAAATCAAACTCCACAAAATTTGTCGGTTTACTGTCTCCAATCGCAAAAAAATGACAGCATTTATAAATATTGCACAAAAGAAAAGCTCTGCTTTCGGTAATAGTTTTTTGCGCAAATTTTGCAATAATGTTGAAATTTATATTTACAAGCTTTCCGTGGCGTGATATAATTATTATATATATCGTTTAACTTAACGAAAGGAACAATGAGAAATGCTTGACAAAAAAACAATGTCCGAGCTTATCGCCATCGTGCTCCACGGTGGTGCAGACTTCGTTGAGGTCTACTCGGAATATTCAAAGGCAAACTCCGTCCGTTACAGCGATCGAAAGATCGAGACGGTTTCGGACACCTCCCGTGGTGGAGTGGGAATCAGAGCATTCGTAGGCACGCAGACATATTTTGCCTGCACCTCCGATCTCTCACACGGCGGACTTGTTGAATGCGCAGAAAGAGTTGCGCAGGCTGTCGGAGGCAGTGTCCTCACCATCCCCGACTTCTGCCTGATCGAGCGCATCAATCCCAACATCCATCCAATAAAAATTCTTCCCTCAGATGTACCTGCCGCCCAGAGAGCCGAGCTTCTCCGTACAGCCTGCTCTGCCGCCTACGATCACAGCTCTCAGGTAGTTCAGGTTTCAGGCTCCATAAATTCAAGTGAAAAGAGCTTCACCGTCGCAAACAGCGAGGGACTTTACACCTGTGACCGTCAAGTCAGAACAAGAATAGGCGTCTCTGCTCTCGCAAGCAACGGTGGCGAAAACCAGAGTGGCTCTTGCAGTCCCGGTCGCAGTATGGGCTTTGAGCTGTTTGAATCCGTTGTTGATCCTGTAAGCGTAGGAATCGAGGCAGCAAGACAGGCAGTTGTCAACCTCTCTGCAATTCCCTGCCCCTCCGGAAAAATGACCGTTGCGATAGGTAACGGCTTTGGTGGAGTAATCTTCCACGAGGCTTGTGGTCACTCACTTGAAGCTACAAGCGTTGGAATCGGAATGTCACAGATGGCGGGCAAGATGGGTATGCAGATTGCCAACTCAAAGGTAACAGCCATTGATGACGGAACTATCCCAAACGGCTGGGGCTCTTGCAATATTGATGACGAGGGCAACCCGATGATAAAGCGCACACTTATTGAAAACGGAATTCTTACATCGTATATGATCGACCGTCTCGGCTCTCGCAGAATGGGTATGCCCCATACTGCAAGCGCACGCAGACAGGATTATTCATACGAGCCCACCTCAAGAATGACAAACACATATATCGCTTGCGGCCCTGATAAAAACGAGGATATCTTTGCATCCATTGACTACGGCATCTACGCCGCCGCTATGGGTGGTGGATCTGTCAATCCCTTCAGTGGTGCATTCAATTTCTCCGTCCGTGAGGGATATATCATCAGAAACGGTAAGCTCTGCGAGCCTGTAAAGGGCGCATCCCTCATCGGCACAGGCAGCGAAATCCTGATGAACATTGATATGGTAGGTCAGGATATGGAAACTGCTCAGGGTATGTGTGGATCGTCAAGTGGATCAGTTCCGACAGACGTCGGTCAGCCACTCATTAGAGTCAGCAGCATCACTGTCGGTGGACGAAATTGATGAAAGGAGACGGGAAAATGATTAATGCAATTAAAGATGCAGTTGCCGCAGCAGCCAAAATGTACGGTGCTGAAGGCTACGAGATCACCATAGGCTCTTCAACAAACGCATCCGTCGAGGCTCTCAAGGACGAGATCTCCTCTGTAACCTACGAAAAAAGTACATCTATGACCGTCCGTTGCGTCAAGGGCGGCAAAAGTGGATATGCCTCAGGCAATATCGTTACACCTGAAGAAGCAGCCGAGCTTGTACGCAGAGCCTGCGACAGCGCACCCGTTGTTGACGAGGCTGACGAGGTCGGACTCTTTGCAGGCTCACCCTCATACCCAAAGGTCGAGCGTAGAGAAAGCAAGCTTCCGACAACAGCAGAGATGATCGAACATACGCTTATGCTCCAAAAAAAGCTACTTTCAGCATCCGACAAGGTGGTTGACGGATCACAGAGCTTCGTCTCCCTCTCAGCTGTTGAGGAAAGCTTCATAAACTCTGAGGGACTTGATCTCTCATACGGTGGAAGCTATGTTATTCACGGCGTAGTTGCCGCAGTTAAGGACGGAGACGATGCTGAGGAAAATTACGAGGTTGCGTTTATCGAAGAAGAGGACGCAGACTCACTCGTTGATAGAACTGTCACGGCCGCTACTGCAAAGCTCGGCGGCGAGGCAGTAGAGTCCGGCAAGTACAGCATAATCCTCGACAGCGAAACTATGCGCTCAATGCTCGCCGTCTTCTCACCAATCTTCTCTGCTCGCTCTGCATTCCTCAAGACCACGCTCTTTGCAGACAAGGAAGGCGAGATGGTCGCAAATGATGTTCTCACAATAGTTGACGATCCCTTCCATCCGAAGAAATTCGACAACTGCCCATTTGACGCAGAGGGTGTCGCTTGCTATACAAAGAATGTCATCGAAAACGGCAGACTCATCACACTTCTCTATAACCGTATGTACGCAAATAAATTCGGCAAGACCACAACGGGCAACGCAAGCAGCGCAAAGGGCATCTCTCCCCGTGGACTTTATATCAAGGAGGGCACACTTTCCCGTGACGAGCTGCTTGGGGTACTCGGAAACGGACTTTATATCACCGAGCTTAAGGGACTGCACGCAGGTGCTGACGCCGACAGCGGCGACTTTTCGCTTGAAGCCGCAGGCTTCCTTGTTGAGAACGGCGTCCGTGTTCGTGCAGTAAAGAACATCACAATAGCAGATAATTTCTATTCCCTGCTCTATAAGGTTCGCGCACTCGCAGATAACCTCTCATTCGGAACAGGTGGAAGCTACGGCGCGCCGGACGTTCTCTTTGACGATATATCGGTTTCGGGCAAATAATAATTTACAAAACTTATTGAATTTTTACCACATTTGTGGTATCATTAAATATGGGGATTCCCAAGAATAAAAAAAGGCAAGGTAAAATACTATGGAGAAAAGAATCGTAAGAGTTGGTATCATCGGATGCGGCGGAATTGCAAACGGCAAGCATCTTCCCTCTCTCAAAAGACTTAAAAATGTCGAGATGGTCGCATTCTGCGATATTATCGAAGAGCGTGCACGCAAGGCAGCAGCTGAGTTCGGCACTCCCGACGCCGCTGTATATACCGACTACAAGCAGCTTCTCGAGGACAAGACCATTGAGGTAGTTCACGTTCTCACACCCAACCGTTCACATAGCTTCATCACAGTTGACGCTCTTGAGGCAGGCAAGCACGTAATGTGTGAAAAGCCTATGGCTATAAACTCAGCTGAGGCTAAAAAGATGCTTGACGCCGCAGAGCGCACAGGCAAGCTCCTCACCATCGGATACCAGACACGTAACCGTCCCGATGCTGTATATCTCAAGCAGCTCGTGGAAGACGGTATGTTCGGTGATATATATTACGCAAAGGCAACAGCACTTCGCCGTAGAGCAGTTCCCACCTGGGGCGTATTCCTCAACGAGTACGAGCAGGGTGGCGGCCCTCTCATCGACATCGGCACACACGCTCTCGACCTCACACTTTGGATGCTTAATAACTACAAGCCCAAGTATTGCGTAGGTAGCGTATTCCGTAAGCTCGCTGAAAATCCCGTTGAGCTTCAGGGCAACAGCTGGGGCCCTTGGGATCCCACACAGTACACCGTCGAAGACTCTGCATTCGGCTTTGTCGTAATGGAAAACGGCGCAACAATCAACCTCGAGTCCTCTTGGGCAATCAATATGCTTGACTGCCGTGAGGCAATCACATCCTTTGCAGGTACTCTTGCAGGTGCTGATATGCTCGACGGTCTGCGAATCAACGGCGTTGCACACGGCGCAAAGTACAAATTCACTCCCGACCTCAAGGCAGGTGGAGCTGCATTCTATGACGGAGCGGCTAACGAAGCTCCTGAGCACCGTGAGGCAAGACTCTGGATCGACGCTGTTATCAATAATACAACACCTCTCGTAACCCCTGAGCAGGCTTACACAGTAACACGCATTCTTGAGGGTATCTACACATCCTCCAAGACAGGCGATATTTACAGATTTTAATTAAGGAGAAAATAAATGAAACTTTGTGTTCTTGAAAACCTCTATGCTTCAAAGACTCTCGAAGAGTCCTTGACAATCCTCACTTCTCTCGGCGTACATACTGTTGAAGTTGGTGCAGGTGGATATCCCGGCAAGGCGCACTGCAACCCCGCAGAGCTTCTCGCAGACAGCGCAAAGCTTGACGCTTTCGTTGAAGCCTTCCGTCGCTTCGATGTTGAAATCGCTGCTCTCGCTTGCCACGGCAACCCCCTCCACCCCGACAAAGCAACAGCCGAGTCCTATGACACCGACTTCAGAAACGCTATCCTTCTTGCAGAAAAGCTCGGCGTAAAGACCATAGTCGGATTTTCCGGCTGCCCCGGCGATAGCGACAGCTCAAAATATCCCAACTGGGTAACTTGTCCCTGGCCCGAGGACTTCCTCGCAATTCTTGAGTGGCAGTGGAATGAAAAGCTCATCCCCTATTGGAAGGAAATGGCTGCTTTCGCAAGCGCACACGGTATTGAACACATCGCATTCGAAATGCACCCGGGCTTCTGCGTATACAATCCCGAAACACTCCTGCGCCTGCGTGCTGCAGTAGGTGACATAATCGGTGCAAACTTTGACCCCTCACACCTCATCTGGCAGGGCATCGATCCCGTTGCAGCTATCCGTGAGCTTAAGGGCGCAATCTACCACTTCCACGCAAAGGATACCAAGGTTGATAAGTACAACACAGCAAAGAACGGCGTGCTTGATACAAAGCACTACTCCGACGAGCTGGGCCGTGCTTGGGTATTCCGTGCAGTTGGCTTTGGTAATAGCGAAGCTTATTGGAGAGACATCATCTCCAATCTCCGCCTCTGTGGCTATGACGGAGCTATCTCCATCGAGCACGAGGACAGCATTATGACTATCGACGAGGGACTTAGAAAGGCAATCTCCGTTCTCGCTCCCATCGTTATGGTTGAGGACAAACCCAGAACAATGAGCTGGGCATAAGCCTATAAAACAAAAAATCCCGTGGAATTATCCACGGGATTTTTGTTTGTGTCCACTCACCGTCTGAGAAATGACAGCATAATGGACGAAACACCAAGAAATAACACAAGCGAACAACACAAAACTGCAGTTGCAATATGAACAAACGCTACCTTTCCACCCTCCATATCAAATAGGGTGAGAATAGTAAGCCTTTCGACCGAAAGTACACTCGCAGCAGCATCAGCACAGCTGATGTTTCGGAGCGCAACCCACACAACTCTGCCACGTTTGTGCGCACGCCAAGCATTCCTTACAGCTAAAACAAGCTTGAAAAATGTGTAAATAACCGAACAGACGAGCACAAATAAGCTCGCAACTCCCCTCTTATCGTGCTCAAAGCTCAAAATAACAGACCCCATAAGCGTTGCACAAAGAATTGTCAACATAACACCAACAAATCCAAGCGTGCCCCTCGTTCCAATGGGCGACGAAAGCCTGCGAATACAAACAGCCCTCATAATGCTGAGCACTAAATAATACGCACCAAGAGTGACAAACCACACAGAGTCAGCCGTCAGACCAAGAGCTATGTTCGACGTTGCATACACGCAGTTGATAATAAGTGCACCGAGCGTTATCAGCCGTGAGCGAAGCTCCCTGTCGGTTTTAAGCCTGTTTATCATTCTTCATAAACTCCCCCAACTCTCCTTTGTGCGCAAAATAATTTTGCTGATTTTGCACGGAAATTATACAGGGATAGCAAAAAACGTGTTATTTGTATTCTTCAAGTACCTCGATTAGAAGCTCAGGATCATCAGTCATAATGCAATCACAACCAAGAGAGATCAAGGTGCGCATCTCGTCAGCATCGTTGATGGTCCAATACTGCA
The DNA here is from genome assembly GCA_045543615.1 of Eubacteriales bacterium. Taxonomy (GTDB): domain Bacteria; phylum Bacillota; class Clostridia; order Oscillospirales; family CAG-272; genus CAG-390. The sequence goes on along the minus strand of JAZPXL010000020.1, from coordinate 23,352 downwards.
CAGCAATATTGCGCCTGTGCGCTCGATTGATAATATTCTGCCTGTCAAGCGTGATCTCAATTCCCGAAATATCGTAAGACATAGGAATCTGCAAGCAAACAAAATCGCTGTTGTCAAAAAGATTGACTCCAACCATCTCAGTCAGAACAAATTTCGCAGCAGATCCAACCGATGCACCTCTCATAAACTGAGGATAATTTGTCTTAAGCTCAAGCTCTATCTCCTCATTGAACGTTCCAATTACAATATTGTCAGTATATTCGGGATACTTTTCAAGCGTTTGCGCAAGAATACGGCAAGCCTCAACTCCCCTCTCTCCACCGTCCTTGATCTCAACAATGAAAAGAAGCTCCGGATATTCAGCATAAAATTCTTCAAAAAGCTTGTCAGCCGTCGCAATCTGAAGACCAAGCTCTCCAAGATTGGTGGAGTCCTTGTAAATGCGCTCGCCTTCCTTGTTCTCGAAGTAGTAGCCAAAATTGTAAGTCTCAAGCTCTGCAAGCGTCATATCACGAATATAATGCCTGTTTTCTTTGTTCTTGATAAGCTCCTTGACCTCGTCAAAGGGGATGTCGCCGTTAACATTACAAGTCTCGTCAATGTATGAATCGTGATTGTAAACAAGATATCCGTCAGCCGTCAAATACAGATCACTCTCAAGAATGTCAACTCCAAATGTTTTTACAGCTTCTCTGAACGCAAGCATAGTGTTCTCGGGATTGGCAACACCACCACCTCTGTGCGCTGCAACCAAAGGAAGTGAACCATCCTCAACTATAAACGGATTGCTATCAATATTCTTTGCAGGTGGTATAACATTGATAACTACAAAGAAAAGCACAATAAAGGCAATTACAGCCCCTGTGATCTTGAGCCCCAAAAATTTTTTCTTGCCGTTTTTCTTATTGTTCTTCATAATAAAACTCCCTCCTGTTTTGTTTTAAACAAGCTCTCAAATCTTTTTTCTTTTATATTATATCATACCCTTTTCAGTTTGTCTACATTTATATTATATGGTAAACCAAAAAAAACAAAGACGGCAGACACGCTCTGCCGTCTTTTTTTAGTTAGTTATTACTCTGCGTCAACCTCGCCGCTGTCCTCAACAGCTTCACCACTGTCCTCAGGCTCGACTGTTGTGTCTTCGGGTTCAACTGTGATGTCCTCAGGTTCAACTGTGCTGTCCTCGGGCTCATCCGAGCTGTCCTCAGGTTCAACTGTGCTGTCCTCGGGCTCGACTGTTGTGTCTTCGGGTGCTGTGGTTATCTCGCTCTCAGGCTCACTTACAGGAATTTCCCAATCAACAGGAGGAATGAGAATTATGTCACCAACAAAGAGTTGATAGTCGTCAATACTCATACCATTGTATGCAAGAAGAGCATAAACGCTTACGCCGTTGGCGTTGGCTATGTCGGCAAACGTGTCGCCTGCCTTGGCAATATATATGCCGTTCTCGTCAGGCTGATAACGTCCTGTGGTTACCTCGGGTACGGTGGTTGTGTCATCAGGCTCTGTGTTATCGCCCGTGGTGATGTCGTCTTCGGGAGATGTCGTTGTCTCCTCGGTGACAATATCGTCGGGAGAGACGGTTGTCTCCTCATTTGCGCTTGTGTTGTCATCAACACTGGGAGGAGGTGACATCATAATATTATTGGTAGACAGTGGAACATCAACAGATATCTCTGCCCCTTCAATAATATATCTCTCAGGAACAGCAGAAGGATTACTCGAATAATCGTTATAGAGTGAAGATGTGCCCCAACAAGCCTTGAGAGTGACAGTTCCCGGCTCTGCAAGCTCGATTGTAAAGGTTATGCTATCCCTATGTTCACCGGCAGCCTTGACATCAGCACCAAGCTGAACGGTGTGATATGAAACCTTCTTGCCCGATCCGAAATCAACCTCAAGTATGCAGAAGCCTGTTGAAGCCTTAGAATTTTGATCAAGCTCGATTTTTATGCTGTACTCTGTATCTTTAACAGCAGTAAATGAGCCATCGTCATTCTTAATACCGTCAACAGTATATATCAAATCATAGTTAGCACTAACAATAGAATTACTGTCAGACCTGATCTGAGCTGTAAAGAAAGCGTAAGATGTAGCCCCCATAACAGAGAGACACAAAACAATAATGGCAACGGACAAGCCAATATAAGCCATAAAGTTTTTATCTTTGATCTTACCCTCTTTGGGGATTTCAAACATATCGTTTAAAAAACGCTTAACAGAAATCTTCAATTAGAAAGCACTCCTTTCAGAGAGAATAAAGCAAAATGTGAAAAGCTGAACGAAGCTGAGGAAAGCCTCAAAAAAGGCATATATCCAAATAAGCAAATAATCAGCGAAAAAAGCAGAAATGCTGATAAAAATTTTAATAGAACGATTGTGTGTAATTGAAAAAGAAATATCAGCAAGCAAAAAATATGAAAGTTGAATTATGAGAATTATGATTATAAAATAACCATCATACCCTTTGCTTGCCGCCCAACCCCCGAAGGGGTTGGGTTGGGCTTTTTGTTTTCAAAAGAAAACGGATTTATGATTACTGCTCCTGCTTTATTGTGCCACCGGTAACAGTTACATTATCAAAGTATGCAGCAGTAGCAGAGTCATTCCAAACAGCATTGGTGGTGTCTGCCTCGACGCCTGAGATATTTACGTTCTCAAGGGTGATATCTGCACCTGCAGTAGACTTAACAAGAATTGCGCTCTTCTCTTCTGTCTTGAAGGTAGCGTTCTTGATGTTAAGTGTAACAACTGCCTCATCAGCAGCGGCTACATACTGGTTGTCAATCTTGATACCACGACCGTCGGTAGCATCCAGCATATCAATGGTCAAACCATCAATATTAACTTCCTGTCCTTCAGCGGTGATCCACAAAGCGTAGGTGTCAGTATTATGAGAATCAGTAATTGTTACAGTCGTCATATTGGTGACCTTGCCTGCATTATCCAGAGCAACAGCCTTGCCGAAGTTAACATTCTCGAAGTTCCAGTTACAATTGCTGAATCTCAGATCCCATGCATTCCAAGTACCTGCGCTGTTGCCGGTGCTGGTCATAGAACCATTCTTGATGGTGATAGTAGCATCAGCATTTACTGCGCCGAGAGCAGACCAGTAAGTAGTAGCGATGTCCAGCTTGTGGCCGTTCAGATCAATGATAATGGTCTCGGTGTCTGCGCCGCCAAGCTTATACTCGCCGCTACCGCCGGTGATAGAGCCGAGAGAACTTATGGGAAGTTCTACGTCAGCACCAAGGGTGATATTGATGTTTTTCTCATTAGCGATCAAAGCGGATTTGAGTGTGTTTGCATCAGTTGCAATGGCAACCAGCTTATTGTTCTCAGCGGTAAATCCGGATGCAGGAACGTATTCGGTATAGCCACTGGTAGAAGCGCCAAATGCGAAAGCACCAACATTGGGGCTACCATATCTCAGAGTGTTGTTCTTTGCAGTGCTGTTTTCGATGGTGATAGTACCCTGTTCCGGACCGTAGAACATCATAGTACCAACCATAGCACCAACATTGTGGTAACCTGTGATAGTAGAACCGGTAACATCACAGTTCTTTATGGTCAGGTCGCCACGAGTATAAGGAGAGTAGCCGATCAAAGCACCGATACGAATTGCCTTGGTGGGAACCGAGGTAGAAGCCTCAGAATCGATAACGTCTACATTGTCGAGAGTGATGGCATTGCCACCCCAACCATTACCAATTACAATACCAACAAAGCTTCCGGTAGCTTCAACGGTAGCGTTCTTAAATGTCAGATCCTTAATGGTAATGTCCTGATAAGCAGCACCGATAAAGCCGACGTTGCTTGCACCACTTGTGGTCATATTAGAAATGGTATGACCGTTACCGTTGATCACGAGACCGGGGGCAGTAACAAATGAGGGAACCCAATAGCGGCCGTTCAGATCGATGTCTTCCTTGATGTTAATAACCTTAACATCGGTGAAGTTCTTCATTACACCTGCGAGCTGCTGTGCGCTGTATACGTCAACAACACCGTTTGCATCTGGAGTGGGAACTTCTGCAACTTCTGTCCAAGCGTTCTTGTCATACTGATTGCCGAAGCTGTCGTTCTCATAAGTAAACTGAGTAGCAAGTACATTGATACCGAACTCGATGGAGGGAACGTTTTCGCCATCGTGGTTAGCCTCGTTGCCAACGTCTTTGTCCATATCAACCTTGACAAAAACATACTGAGTGCTACCAACATAGAGATTGCTGCCTGCTTCAAGAGCATTAGCATCCTTGAAACTACTGGGAGCGTTCCAAGCAATCGCATCTTCACTCTCGAAAGCCTTTTCAAGAGTCATTGCAGCAATGTTCATTCCTAAAACGGGATCAACGCCTGCATCTTCAATAGTGAGAGTGCTTACGGTAAGAATGTTGGAAAGAACGATATCAGCTCCGTCCTTGGTCTTACCAACGACCTCATTGACAAGGTTCATATTTACAGCATAATTCAGAGCCAATGAACCCTTGTTGGTGATTCTGAGAGCAACAACCTCTGTGTGGCCGGGCTCCCAAAGACCCTTCTGGAAAAGATCCTCTGCGCCGTTGAGATCTTTCCAGTTTTCGCCGTCAAGCGTGTACTCAACATCAATGTCAAGATTACCGGACTTGATGACATTGTTTGCGCTTGTAACACTATCGGTAAACCAAGCGTAGGTTGTACCGAGGAGCATTGAGAAGCAAAGGATAAGTGCAACGGCACTTGAAAGCAATGCTCTCTTTGTGAGTTTTGCGTTTGTCATTTCGATGACCTCCTATAAAATTTGAAAAAATTTATTTTATGCACATACATAAAATCATAATAAATTAAATTCCATAGGTAATATGACAATTAAGCTTTTTCGATTGACGGGATCGAAGAAGCTTAGCCGAGACAGCCCTCGGCAAGCAGAAGGTATACCGCAGAGTTTATACCCTCTGCTTGCCGCCCAAGCCCCAAAGGGCTTGGGTTGGGCTTAAAATCGCATTTGCAGATTTGATTTGTAGATTATAAAATTGCTCTACAAGCCAAAGACTGTAAAAACGAAATATTATCTAAATTAGTTTTTTATTCTTCAAACAGAGATAATCTCAGTTGAGTGTAATGGTATTGCCTGTACCGTAGTCGCCAACATCCGAAGCGGCCAAAGCTCTTTCAGTTGTGCCATCAGTTACAACACAGTTTGTGAAAGAATAGGTCTTGTTGCTGCCAACAGCGTCAACCCATTCATAGCTTACAGAGCCATCAAAAACAAATGTGCAGTTCTTCATTTCTGTGCTGCCCCAAAGGTTGATGCCGTTATAACCACTTCTACCGTTGGAAACAAATGTACAACCGTCCAGAGTAGCCTTTGTAATTGCGCCACCAAGAGCATTGAAGCCACTAAATGTGCAATCCTTGAAGAGTACTTCATTTGCGCCGCCATCGAAGTGTACGCCGTATACATCACCGGAGAATACGCAGTTTTCAAATACTACGTTTTCGCCTGCATAACACCAACGAAGACCGTTGCTACCATCAAATACGCAATCCTTGAATACGCCGTTAATTGTCTGATCTACAGCAGTACCGGTTGGATTAGAGAATGTTGCACCAACAACAGTTGCGCCCTTTATGTTAAGCTTAGAATTGCCATCGAATACTGTACCGGGAGTACAAATAATAGTGGTGTCTTCCTTTATAGCAGAAGAGGGGAATGTGTAGTTGCCGGAATCAACAAAAACGATATCTGCATCGCCTGCAACTGCGGAATTGAGATTTGACTGATCATTTCCAAGTGCTGCCTTTGTAGCAACAGTAGCATTCTTTACGGTGTTATCGTAAATATTAGCAGGAGCAAGTGCGTTGGAAACAATAGCACCGGGCTGATATTTGCTTGTATCAGCAGCACCAACTGTTACGGTATCAACTGTGTTATTGCAAACCTTAACATTTACGTTAACCTGAGCAATAAGACCTGCTGCACGGTTGCCTGCATATACTGTTACATTGTTAACTGCGTTGTTAGCAATTGTGCTACCATTAGAATTAGCTTCTGCATAACCAAGGAGACCGCCTGCTTCCTTACCGGTTGCAACAACGGAGCTATCAATAACCTTACAACCCTGAATGCTGCTATATGCGCTACCAACCAAGCCACCGACATAATCTGTACCGGAAATAGTTGCGTTCTTAACAGTAACATTAGTAATGCTGTGGCTACCAAAACCGATAAGCGCACCCCTTGTAGCCTTTACATTGAGCAAAGTGAGGTTGGAGAAAGAAGCACGAGCTTCATCTGCAAACAGACCTGTTGTAGTCTTGATGTTGCGGATTGTGTGATAGTTACCATTGAATGCGGTTGCGCCTGTGCTCTGACCGAAAACAATAACAACAGGATCGATCGGATGGTTGGCAAGGTCGATGTCAGCCTCAAGGCTAACTGTCCAAGCTCCACTGTAATAGTAGTTTGCGCCTGCGCCGTTAGCGTAGTTGGTATAGGTTGTGCCATTACCATCTGTGTAGAACTCAACCCACTTATCAGAGAGAGTGCTCAGATAAGCAAATGCGGCAGCGTCCTTAACGTGTACAACCTGATTTGTACCGTCAACTACGAGAGTTTCGGGCATCTCGGTGGGAACAACGCCGTTCCATACGGAGTAAGGAGCGTTTGCATCATAATCACTACCAAAGCTGTCATTCTCAGCTGTGAGCTGTGTAGCAAGGAGCTTTACTGCGAAGCTGGAGCCGATTCCAAGGTTCTGATACTCGTTGCCTGCAGTTTCCTGCATCTTGAGAGCAATAGTAATTGTTGTAGATTCACCCTCGTCAAGTGTACCTGTTGTGGTTGCGCTTGCATTAACAAGAACAGAAGTGAGATTACCAAGGTATGTAAGGTTTGTCAAATCTCTGTTTGCAAGTACGAGTTCGCCCTCTGCATAGTAAACATCGATAACGTCAGCGAGTTCGGAAACTACGCCATTAGCTGCAAGGATGAGCTGATACTTAAGAGCAAGTGTGCCCTTATTTTCGATTTTGAGGTTCTTAGCCTCTACATAGCCGGGCTCCCACTTGTCGTTGTTGAAGATGGGACCTGCGGAAGCGTCTTTGTAAGTGCCTGTTGCAGTAGCTTCTTTCCAAGACATTGCAACATCAAGATTACCGGACTTGATAATATTGTTGTTAGAAACAACGCTATCGGTAAACCAAGCGTAGGTTGTACCGAGGAGCATTGAGAAGCAAAGAATCAGTGCTACTGCACTTGAAAGCAATGCTCTCTTAGTGAGTTTTGCGTTTGTCATATTACCTATGACCTCCTTTTTATATTTGCCGGCGTAAGTGCATACTACACTCCGTCAACGCCGACAAACGGAGGCAGTCCTTTAGGCTGTGGAGGTAACCTCCATTCGATCGGCTTTGTGCAATATATCCAAAGGCTGAGAGGTAATACCCCCCCCCGTTGTGCAAATTGTCATTTGTTCAATTTTCATAAAGGTTTCCTCCTTTCCTAAAGATAAAACTTGGTTTTTCAGATCCTACTTAAAGCTGTGCGTGCAGGATCTTTATTTTTTTCGGGCTATGCCGAAATTTGTTTGATTTTGTTTTTACCCTCAACGCTGTGCGGGCGCATCGGGTTTTGTTTGTAAGAAAACGTATTCGCTTATCTTACTTGATAACAACTGTGGGAGCGTTGTATGTGTGAACGATAGCATCAGTTACTGCTACATTGTTCTCATCAACACAACCGTCGAGTGTGATAGTGATAGCACCGCCTGCACGAATTACACGACCAATTTCGCAATTAGTGAATGTAATGTCGCTGTAAGAGATAACCCACTGTCTGCCCCAAGGACCTGTTGCATCGGATGCAAGTGTCTCGATTACGCAATCAGTCATAGAGTAGTTTGCGCTACCGCCGAGCTTGATGTATGCGTACTCGTCAAATGTACAACCAACAAATGCAACATTTACGCCTGCAATAGAGCTGTCAATGTGGAAGCCTGCGTTGAAGGTGCAGTCTGTAAAGGTCATATCGCCCTTTACAACGCCCTGACTTACATTACCAACATTACCGTCGAAAATAACGTTTGTGAATGTAACGCCGTTAGCCTTAACATTGAGAGAGTCGCCACCTGTAATTGTAGCATTGGAGATGTCAGCGTTCTGAATGTTGCCATTAATGTTGATAACGGTGTCAGCACCACTACCAACGATAACAACCTTGTTGTCGCCGGAAACTGTGTAAGTACCTGCATCGAGAGCGATTACTTCGCCTTCAGCTGCTGCTGCGATAGCTGCGTCAAGATCATCCTGACCGTTAGCGATGTAAGAAACAGTACCGTTGTTGTTAACAGTTACATTGTTCTTAACGTTGTTGCACTTGAGCTGGTAGAGGCCATTGAAGTTGCCGTCTACTGCATTTGTGCCGGCAAAGTTAACAGTGAATGTGCCTGTGCCACCGTTAGGAAGAGATCCGTCGATGGAAACTGCTGCAACCTCGATGCCGGTCGCAGTCTTTGCAGTCTTTGTTGCGTTGAATGTGCAATCCTCAACATTTACAACATGATCTACATCTGAACCTTCGGTGTAAACAAGGATAGCCTTACCGTCTGTGTTGAATACACAGTTGATAAAGGAAGCCTCGGTTGCGCCGTATGTCCACATATAGTTGCTTGTAAGGTTGAATGTGCACTCTGTGAATGTGTCAACTCCGTAGAGGAACATTCCACCGTTGAATACTACATCGTGATATGTAATATTCTGAGAATGAGCAAGACCGATGTAGTTACCACTTGTTGTGTTAACAACACTATCAAATACATAGAGGTCAGCTCCACTCATATTGTTCTCTGACTTAATATTGATATCAGCTCTGAAAGCGTAGATATCTTTTTCGCCAGCTGCTCTTGCTGCCTGAATGCCTGCGAGATCGCTTACATAAACGGTTTCGCCATCAAGAACGAGAGCGATTGCATCTGCACCCTTCTCGTAACCGAAGAGAGTGCTATCAGCATCCCAGTACTCAGCAAATGCATCAACTGCGTTGTTGCAGAGGATGTGCTCGGACTGGATAGCCTGACCGTAAACAGATACGCTGAACATATCGAGATCAGCAGCCTGCTCCTTGGTAAGACCTGTGGGGATAACAACGCTGTCGAAGAGAGGAGCAGAAACTGTCTTCGCTGCGAGAGCGGTGTTATAGGTGAACACGTAAACGAGCTCGTCGTCTACTGTGTAGAGTACGTCTTCCATTGTCCAATCGGTGGTGTTAAGACCAGCGAGGAACAGATCGGTCTTTGTCCAATCGAAACCACCCATAGCATCGATAAGAATATCGGCACCGGATACGGTTACGAATGCACGAACGTACATCGGGTGAATGCCTGTGTTCTCAAGAACAGGGGCTTTGCTGAGAACCTGGCCGGGGAGGATAGCTTCATAAAGTGTACCAGCTCCGGTCTTGTCTCCTCTGCCGATTTCCTGATTATCAACAGTCTCCCAAACATCAAGTCCGAATACTTTATCGGGATCGGTGTTTGTGTCTCCAACGTAGAAGTCGTTCTTAATAGAATCGCTATCAGTGAACCACGCAAGAGATCCCATAGAGAGAGTTGCCACCAGTGCAAGCGACAGTGCGATGACTAAGATTTTCTTTTTCATCGTTTTTTCTCCTTTTGGTTTTTTATTTATCGCTTAAAAAACGATCCAAAAATTAGTTGTTGCCTTCCTTGCGGAACGCGTTTGTTCAGCCGTTGAATTCAACGGTGTAAACGGGCTTACCCTCATAGGTTCCAACCTCGATCGAGTAAGTGTCGGGTGTTACGCCTGCTGTGGTCTGACCCTCAAGGAAGAAGCCAAGCTTTCTCTTGTCTCCTACATTGGGATTCCAATCTACAAACTCGCCACCATAAATGGTTGCCTTCCGGTCACCGGAGAGTCTGAAGAGATTGATCATAAAGTCGCCACCGTCCGAGATGCCCATAAGCAGTCCTTTAGGCTGTGCGGGCGCAGGGATAAGATTTGTTAATTATTTAACGAGACCACAAGCAGCGTCAGGATTCCAATCAGCACCTGCGAGAGTGTTTCCGGAAACTGTTGTAGTTGCGTTTGTTACGTTAAGCTCAAAGAACTTAGCAGGGTTGCCATCGTGACCTGTGCAGTTTGCATCGAGAGTATTGTTAGCGAATGTAAATACGCTACCTGCTGCATATGCACCGGAGCACTTGAAGAGACCGCCTGTGCAGCCCTCAAATGTACAGTCTGTAACAGAGAGAGTTATAGCCTCAGTTCCGCCGTGTGACTGAGCGATCCAAGAAGACTGTGCTCTGAATGTGCAATCATCAAATACAAGAGACTTGATAGGTGCGCCACTCTTATAGAAAGCATATCTACCGCCCTCAAATGTGCAGTTTACAAATGTAAGCTCTGCAGCTTCAGTAAAGCTTCTAACACCTGAGTAACCAGAGTTAGGTCTGAATGTGCAGTCTTCAAATGTAATCTCAACATCTGCAGCAGCTTCAATGCTTACAGCACCGCCGTAGCTACCCTGTCCATTGTAAGCCGCAAGGTCAAGATTCTTGATAACTACGTCCTCAAGAACAACACCGGACTTAATTGTGAACTGAACACTGTCATTACCTGCTGCATCGATTACAACATCAGTGAGATCATCAGCGATTTCAACGATGCCATAGCTTGCTGCGTCAGAAAGAACGATTGTGTCGCCAGCGGTAGCGGTTGCAAGAAGGTTACCAAGGTCAGCGGGAGTCTCAGCAAGCTTGAGAACTCTGCCGTTGAGAACAAGAATCTCAACTGCATCTGCCGCATAACCAAAGATTGTGCCCTCAGCGTCCCAGTACTTTGCAAAAGCATCAACTGCGTTGTTGCAGAGGATGTGCTCGGACTGGATAGCCTGACCGGAAACAGATACGCTGAAAGAGTCAAGCTCTGCAGCCTGTTCCTTTGTAAGGCCTGTGGGGATAACAACGCTATCGAAGAGAGGAGCAGAAACCGTCTTCGCTGCGAGAGCGGTGTTATAGGTGAATACATAGACAAGAGTATTGTCTGCTGTGTAAAGTACGTCGTCCATTGTCCACTCAGTGGTGTTAAGACCAGCGAGGAACAGATCGGTCTTTGTCCAATCGAAACCACCCATAGCGTCGATAAGAATATCAGCACCGGATACGGTTACGAATGCACGAACGTACATCGGGTGAATACCTGTGTTCTCAAGAACAGGGGCTTTGCTAAGAACCTGACCGGGGAGGATAGCTTCATAACTTGTACCAGCTCCGGTCTTGTCTCCTCTGCCGATTTCCTGATTGTCAACAGTCTCCCAAACATCAAGTCCGAATACCTTATCGGGATCGGTGTTTGTATCTCCAACGTAGAAGTCGTTCTTGATAGAATCGCTATCAGTGAACCACGCAAGAGATCCCATAGAGAGAGTTGCCACCAGTGCAAGCGACAGAGCGATGACTAAGATTTTCTTTTTCATCGTTTTTTCTCCTTTTGGTTTTTTATATTTAGTTGTAAAACGATTCAAAATTATTGTTCCGAGGGCGTGTCCTGTGACGGTGTTTGCTCCGTCTCGGGCTTCGTCTCGTCAGGTGTGGGGGGTATTGGTGCTTCCCCACGGGCAGCTGCAAGCTCTGCCTTGGCAGCTTCGATCTCTGCACGAAGTCGCTCAAGCTCTGCTCTTTCCTCTGCTGTAACTTCGCCGGTTGTCGGGGAGCTCTCGCTCTCCTCTTCCTCGCCCGTCTTCTTTTTCTTTGAAAGTCTCTTAATTAGAGTGAGAACGTCGGGCAGAAAGACCACAACAACCAATATTGCAACTGTAATTATTGCGATATAGATCCCGGGAGGATTCTGTATTGCATCGGACAGATATCCAACAAGTGGGATTGCGAAATACGGTTTACCTATCAGATTTTCATACTTAACAGGTGCTGCATCTGCTGTTTCATTTGCCTCTCCCTGTGTTCTGAAGCATCTTTCTTCTCTGTCAATTTCAATGATCTTATGCGTAGCTACCACAAGGTTGTCATTCATCACAAAAGTAATAGCATCTCCGACCTTAAGCTCGCCGCTATCAATCATCGCCTCTATGCGCTCGATCTTCTCAACGCGCTGTGAGGTTGTTTTAATTTCGCCGGGATAAATTTCCTTTACATATATAAGGTCACCGACGCTGTATGTAGGCTCCATACTGCCTGATATAACATTAAACACTCTGAAGCCTATTATTCTTGAGCCCATCAGAAATACTGCGATGAGCACCACGAACACAACGAGCACAGTGCTCACTATGTTCCATATTTTTTTACCTATATCCTTCCTTGTTGCCATTTAGCACCTCTCAGCTCTTAAGCTGTTCAGCATAGACAGTAATTCCAAGATTTACGTCAGGTGCTGTATCGCCTCTGTAATTTGCTGCATTTCCAACCGTCTTTGGCATATGAACCACAAGTGCAATATATCTCTCTTCGCCCGGTGCTACAACCACGCTATCCCATTCCGAGAAGTGATTGAATCTGAGCGTTGCCATCTCCTCAACTGCATTATCCTGCGCAAGTGTGCGATCAAGGGCAGCCTCGCTGTTGGAGAATGCTACTCCAAAACGCAGGTAGTTTGGCAGATATATCTCGTTGCCAAGCACGCTTTCGGCAAGTGTAACGCCACGAACATCTATCGCTATGCGATATTTCATATCCGTAGTGCCGTTGTTCTTTACCTTAAGATGCACAAGTTGTGTGTAGTTCGGCTCATAGAGTGCGTCATCACCAAAGATATTTGTATCAATCTTGATTTCCTCATAATCGTCCATATTGTGATTCTTATAGTATACATCAAGATCAAATTCTGCAAAATCAATTACATTGACAATCGGAGGTGTTTCGTCCGTGTACCAAGCAAGCGACGCGCCCGTTCCAAGCACTGTCCACGCAAGCAAAAGCACTACGCCGACAACAAGGGCTATTTTTGCCGTTAATATGGCTCTACTGTTTTTGGCATTGCCCTGCATTACGTTCTACCTCCATCAATATTCTTCGTTTTCTTCGTTATCCTTACGGCGTTTGATTACAATAATAAGTACAAGCATCAATACTATTGCCACTGCGGCAATGCTTGCATAAAGGACTATTCCCGATTCGTCGCCCGTTGGGGGAGGCTCGGGATCGTCAGGCTCAATCGGAAGCTCTTCAACCATAAACTCCCATTTGAGATAGCCAACTTGATTTTTAAACTCGTTGCCAAGTGTTGTCGGAACATCAAGTGTAACATCAAGGTTGACCTCGCCACCCGAATAGAGTGTACCGAGATATACCCAATCGGTCATACCTGCAGTTTGATCTGCCGATGCGTCGAACATATACGCCATTGTGTTGTTTTCCGATCTCGCAACCTTCATATTGAGCTGTGAGAGGAACTCCTCGCTTCCTGCATCAGCACCGAGCGAGCGAACGTATATATTTACCTTGACCTCGTTTGAGCGTTCATTCTTAACCGTGATAGGCTGTGTCAGCTTATCACCGGGCATAACATCCTTGAAATTCGGGAAAAGATCAGTAAGCGAATGCTCGCCACCGGGTGCAAATATGAATTTCTGCGATGTGCCATCGTATGTAACGTTACCGTCAGCTGAAAAAATCGGCAAAGTCAAGCCAAGTGCAAGCACGGCAACGAGAAGTACAGATACAATTCTTTTCATTCTGTCCTCCTTAATCTGCAGGCCAGCCCACAGCGTTCCACGGCTCGTCGGCAGGATTGTTCTCGGACTGCACTGCATACGCATTTACCGTGAGAGACAGCGTAAGGCCAATAAAACTTGTATCAACCTGGCTTCCAACTATCTCAACCTGTGTGAATACAGGGGAGGTGGTCGTTCCTGCTTCAACTATTTTATTATAATATATGTAGCCATCATCTTTGAGAGTCCAATCTCGGCTATTGAGGTCAATGCCGAAGCATTCCTCTGCAGAAAGCTCGGTGCTGTTTATGCCATTTACAAGCTTAACTCTCAAATAGAATGGATGAGTGCAATCGTTTTCAATAGTCACTCGCTTCGAAACTATCTGACCCGGTATAATATACACTCCTTCATCAGGGAACGGAGTGCCATCACCGGAGGTTTCGTGAATTACGAGCTTGATATCACCCGAGGTAACTACATTTGTTGCAGTACCTACGGTCGAATAATATGCAAGCGTTCCCTGTGAAAGCGTTGTCATTATACAAGCAAGCAAGGCAATCACCAAGAGTCGCAGCTTTATCTTCTTCACGTTGCGTTCCTCCTAATCTGAATTTTTGTTGTTTGCGTTTATCAGTTTGCGCTACCGTCTGTGTCGGTAACATTATCTCCACTGTTCTGTGTTGGTGCAGACACAACTGCCTCTGTGGGTGTAGTTGTGGTTGCAGGTGCTTCTGCCGTAGGTGTAGTGGGAGTTGTTGCGGCAACCTCGGATTGCATCTGCATTCTGAGTGCCTGAAGCTCTGCAAGTAATCTTTCGTTCTCCTCACGCTCAGCTGCAAGTCTGTCTTTCTCTTCCTGTACCTCTGCCATCTGCTCCTTCTTGTATCTGCGGAAGAGGTTAATTACCTTAAGTCCCTGATAGATTATAAGGATCGCAAAGGGAATAAAGATACAAACGAAGTATCCGGGGGTGGTCTTGAGGAATGTAAAGAAATATCCTACTGCAGGGATGTGACCTACATACTTACCCGTAATATAAGGATAGGTAATGACCATCTCATCGTCAACGCCTGTTGTAGTACCGTATGTAATAAAGCCGGGATTGCCCTGTGCATCCACCGTCTTTGAACGGATCTTATGCGTGATAACCTCGCCAAAGCTCTCTGTGCTCTGTGAGATGTATGAGATTATATCACCCTCTTCGAGAGTGGAGGGATCAACCTCCTTCATAATAACGATTGCTCCTGCGCTGAAGTCCGTTGCCGCCATTGAGTCGGTAAGTACGGTATACAGCTTAAAGCCAAAGAGGGAGCGATCGTTTCTGTCAAATGTGTTGACAGATATTATTGTGAAGATCATCATAAAAACGGCAACGGCTACAACGAGCCACACAAGCACCGTTTTTACTATGGATAATACTTTTTTCATTTGTCACATCTTTCTCGTCCATACACGGACAAAACTGAATTTTCAAATTGCCAAAAAAGACTTAAAGACTTTTCGTTTTTACGCACAAGGAGAGAAATCGTTGAAGCTTTCAAAGAAATTTTTGTGTCCGAAAAAATTTGTCCCAACCAAAGTGTGTTTGAGACGCACATCTTCCGTTATTTTCCATCTTTGTATGAAAGTTGATTATTTTTTATTGGAAATAAAATCTCCCGATCGCAACCAACAATCATTTTGCCCATTTTTCGCCCTCAAAGCGTATATAGATACATCGTAATTATAGCACAAATACCCTTCTAAATCAAGACTTATGCAAAAAAAAGTCAAGCCTTAAATCATATTTTTAGCACAAATTTCGACACGGTGTGCCATTCTTTTCCTGCACTTCCAAATAATCGACAAATATCGGGAAGCCGGAAAAAGCAAAAAGGTGTGCACGACCGAGATCACGCACACCGAAAAATGCAATCTCGATTGTTGTCACACAAAAAACCAATCGGAAAAAAGGAGATCACCCAGTTTGGCGATGGAGACTGCATTTTTGCCATATTCAACATCGCCGTGAACTGAGAAAAGAGGGTATCAAGCATAAGCTCAGCCGTACCCTGTTTTTCCGATTATACAGTTTTGTGTGACATCGTAATTATAACACACTTATTTCAGTTTTTCAATACCCACGGCGAATAATTTGTCGCATCCGTGTTGTCTTTTTCGATTCATTTTTTATTTTAACCACAAATATACAAAATAATCAAAAAAGCCGCCGACCCGATCGGGTCGGCGGCAGAGCTGTGCCATTCAGTTGCTTTGCTTTTTATATGAATAATATACGCAGAGGTGGCTTATGCCACGGTATTCAATAATCTCCTCGAGCTCAATTCTCTTCATCGAGCACTTCTCCATCACACGCACGCTTGCGCAGTTTTCTTCAAATGCTCCACACAAAACCTCGTCAAAGCCTATGCGTATAAGTGCATCAATAGTCACACTGAGAGCCTCGCTGCATATGCCACGTCCCCAAAAATCAGGCGAAACAACATATCCAAGCTCTATTCTCTCGCCCTCAATTCCGACGTCATTGATAAAGCCCACAAAAGCTGTATCAAGGAAAATGCCGCGAACAAAACGGTTTTCGTCACACGACAACCTCAAAAATGCATCTACAACTCCATCTCGCTCAGCCTCAGACGCAAAAACAGGCACCATATAAGTCTTTGTAATTCGCTCGTCCTCAAGGAAAGACGCAAGCGTTGCACGCTCACCCTCCCCCATTGGGGCAAGCACAATCCTCTCGCTTTCAATTCTCAAAATTTCCGAAAAATTCATCTCACACCCCAAAGTCAATTGCTTTGTTTTTTATCAAAATAATATCGCCATATAGACGCAAGCGTGTGCTTGCAGGACGTCATCACAAGTGCCTCTTTGGGAGTATACGCTCCCAAAGCACCTCCCTCTCCGTGTATCTGCATATCCTTTATGTCTCGGTAATACTCGTGCTCACGCTCGCTTATATACACAACATCAGAAAGCTCATCTCCCCTAAGTCTGCCGACAAAGTATTTGTACGCCACCCCGGAGGATCGCTCTCGCTCAAAGCCAAGCAGCATAACACCATCGACCTCGTCATATTCTATGGCAGTCAAAACCCTGCCAAAGTCCTCGCCAAGCACACGTGCTGCGAGCGAAAAGTCCGAGGTGTCAAAAATCGAGAGTGCAGTTTTAGTGGAATCAATATGCCTCTCTATATTGTAAAAATATCGTCCGTCGGGCGAAAAGCACATATTGTCATCCTGAGAGGCCGCAACACTTGAAAAACGGAATTTCTTTATAAGAGCCGGAGGATTTACCGAATAGACTGCAAGTCTGCCCTCGGTACTCTTAACAACAAAAAGCTCACCATTCGGAGAAATGCAGGGCGTGTATGCGTATTTAAGATCCTTGAATTTCGCAAGCTCCTCTCCACACCCGTCAAGTAAATAAACCGTCTGCCCCGTACATCCGACGGAATGCGCACCATCACTTACATATCCGACAAATCGCCGTCTTGCCATCCCTGTACCTCTTTTCTTTTTTGCGTCATAGTGCCAAATATTCTTTCGCCCTCCATTATACCACAGCGCACGCTCTTTTGCAAGACAGCCCCTCTTGCGCAACGCCAAAAGATATTAACAATAATGCCACCCCGACATTCGTCGGGGTGGCCGGCTGTGTATATAGAGAAAGACTTATTCTTCGTTGTAAGGCAGATAGGATCTGAGTATTTCGTCATACCCAGGTGCTTGCCTTGAAAGCGCAATAACCCTGCCGTCAGCACCAAGGAAGCAGTGGTGGCTCTTGCCCACAAAAACCGTCTCGCCCGTCTTGGTGTTTGTCATCTTATATGCAACGGTTAGCGTAAGACGCTTGTACTCTGCAATACTTACCTCAACACATATCTCGTCCCCAAAGGTCGTCGGTCTTTTGTACTCGCATTCAATAGCCGTCACGGGAGAGACGATGCCGTCCTCCTCCCATTTTTCATATCCGCAGCCAATCTGCGAAAGAAAATCGATCCGAGCCTCTTCCATAAACCTTACGTAGTTTGAGTGGTGAGTTACGCCCATCTTGTCGGTTTCGTAATAATTAATTTTCCTGAAATATTGGCTCATTTTGCATCAGTCCTCAATTTCGATTTTTATATCACCCGTTGTAGTGGTAATCTCACAGGTAGCTCCACTTGAGGTTTTGGGAACACTGACGCTTCCCGTTGTAGTCTCGATAATAAAAATTTTCTTACTGAGAAGCGTGCCTCGAACAGAGCCCGTTGTGGTTTTTATCCAGAGTCTGACACTCGCATTCACCTCGTCAAGCATTACGTCGCCCGTACTCCTCTCCAGGGTTATGCCATAAGAAGCCCTGACGCCCTTGAGCATCAAGTCCCCCGTCGAGCCACGGGAAACAATGCTTTTGACGGTGGTGTTCTCAATTTTCATTTCACCCGACGTTACATCTGCATAAATATCACCGAGACAGCTTACCGAAGTTATAATTATATCTCCTGTTGTGCTTGAAAGAGACATATCGCCAACACTTATGTAGCCTATGCGCATATCTCCAGTTGTGGTCTTAGCTTCAAGCTCCTCCTTGACAGTCGCATAGAATTCAATTTTTCCTGTTGTGCTCTCAACTGTCGCATTGGCAAATGAGAAATCTTTTCTGATCGTAATATCCCCCGTAGCGCTCTCAACATCAAGACTGCCAAATGCGCCCGCCGGCAAATAGACCGTGACGCTTGTCCGTCCAAAATTTATTCCGATATTTTCATACCACGCTCTTGTGTCATCAATCTCAACCGAAAGCGTGCCGTCCTTAACGTAAACTCTGTGCCAAGCCCTCTCTACCTCTTCGCAAACAACACGGCAAGAGCCGTCTGTTGACGGTAAAAGCTTGACAAGAGCAGTTTCCGTCAGGATTGAAATATTATCAAAAGCTTCCTCAATTATATGCTCGTTTGTTTCATAATCAACCGTTGACATATCGTCAAACCTCCATCCAAGTCCCATCATAACCGAGACAAATATCAAACCTCCGACAAGGACGAGCGAAATACCCACCACAAGCCAGACAATAGCCGCTCTGCTCATTCTTCATCCTCCTTTTTTACAAACAATCTCTTTATGAGAACAACGATCTTGCGACTCAGGAAAGATGCACCCTTCGTTGCATATCTGCAAGGGAAGAACATAAGGATGGAAAGTCCTGCAAGAGATATGGCCGCGCCGATGGTTGCAAGTCCTGATGCACCGTAGCCCTGTACCATAAACAATATGCCACCGACAAGTCCACCCACTGCAGAAGCAATAAATGCTGCAAACACGCTCCAAAGAGAAACAATGAGCGACCATATAACCACATATACAGAGAAAATCACAGCAAACGCAGCCACAAGCAGAGAAAACCAAACAGGAGAGCCTAAAATAATAAGCACTATCTGGAGAGTTCCCATTTTGCGCTTGGGTTTAATTCTCTTCTTTACAAGCTTTGAGAGTGGAATATCTGCAATAATCTGCGAGACAATGGCATCAACATCTCCAATAGCCGCAACTGCATCCTCTTCACTTACGCCCTCCTCAACTCTGTCGTCGATCATCTCGGCGTAAAACACAAGCTGCTCTTCTCTTTCCTCCACAGGTAAGCCCGAAAGCCCTGCTCTCAGCTTGTTTAAAAATTCTGCCTTATTCATACTGCTTATCCCCCTTGGTCACAAATTGGTAAATCGACATAACCTCACGCCACTCGTTTTTGAAATCCTCGATCCTATCAAGTCCGGCACCCGTAATATGATAATACTTTCGTAGCCGTCCACCGTGCTCAGCCGTTCTTACAGTCAGCATCTCGGCAGCCTCAAGTCGCTTGAGTATGGTGTAAAGCGTCGACTCCGACATCTCAAGATATGGCTTCATATCCTTGATGATCTTATATCCGTATGAATCCTCGCTCCTTATCGCTGCAAGCACGCAGACATCAAGAAGCCCTCGTTTAAGCTGTATATCCATTTAATACCTCCTGTTATGTAATACATCATATCACGAAGTATTGAATTTGTCAATAGCTTTGACCAATTTTTTTGAATTTCCATCAAAAAATTTGATTTTTTCAAAATAATCAATCGTATTTTTCTTGTGTTTTGCAAAAATCAACCGTCATTCGGTTGTATATTGACACCCATATGTGTTATAATTAAAGAAAAAACAATCCAAAAAAGGAGGGCATCCTTATGGGATATGTACTTAGAACCTTTGACCTTACCAAAAAGTTCAAGCACAAGGCTGCCGTCGACGGCGCAAATATGAATGTGTGCGAGGGGGATATATACGGCTTTGTCGGTGAGAACGGCTCGGGTAAGACCACGCTCATTCGCCTTGTCTGTGGGCTTATTCACCCCGATGGCGGAAGCTTTGAGCTGTTCGGTGTAAGCAGTGCAAGCAAGAAAATAGCCGAGGCAAGACGCAAGACGGGTGCAATAGTCGAGTCTCCCTCGATCTTTCGCAATATGTCAGCCTATGAGAACCTGCGTCTTCAATGCATTCTGCTTGGAATTGAGCCTGATGCAGAAATAATAGAAAGCTCGCTCGTCGCCGTAGGACTTGGAGCACTCGTCTCCGAGAAAAAGGCGGCAGGTGACTTCTCACTTGGTATGAGGCAGAGGCTTGGAATTGCAATGGCTCTTCTCGGCTCTCCGAAGCTGCTTTTGCTTGACGAGCCGATGAACGGTCTTGACCCTGCAGGAATTGTCGAGATCCGTGAGCTGATACTGAAGCTCAACCGTGAGAGAGGAATTACCTTTATCATCTCCTCACACATCCTCTCAGAGCTGTCCCTCGTTGCAAACAAATACGGTATAATCTCAAGGGGACGGATAATAAAAGAGGTATCGGCAGAAGAACTACACGATATGTTCGGAAAAATCACTACCATCAAAGTCTCAGATAGTGCAAACGCATACAAAATTGCCTCAACAATGCTTGGCGAGGACAATGTAAAGCTTGACGGAGAGTGCATAATAATTTCGGGCGAGGTCAATCTCAACTCTCTCTTCTCAGAAATTATCGGAAGCGGAAACCTGATTTTAGAGGTTAACTGCACCGAAACGAGCTTTGAGGAATACTATCTATCACTCACAGGAGGACGAAACAATGCTTAATCTTCTTAAAGTTGATTTTAGGCGTGCGCTTAAAGACAAGCTCTTTTTCGCCGTCTGCATTATTGCAGTAATCTTCGCAATAATCACACCTCTTCTGTACGTCCTGATGTTTTCGGGTGTAGGTGGCGAGATGGATGAAACGGCAGATATACTTGCGGAAATGGGATTGGTCATAACTGCAAAGCAACAGTTCTTTGCCTCGTTCTCTCTAAGCAACAACCTCGGCCTAGTCCTCCCCGTACTGCTCGGTATAATTATGTGGAAGGATTTCAGCCACGGAACAATACGGAACAAAATTATAAGCGGCAACACTCGCTCGGCAATTTTTCTATCAATGTTTATCGTCTGCTTCGTGCTCCTCTTTGGAGTTTTGCTCTTCGGTGCAATACTCTCAATGCTCGTAAGCCTTCTGTTCTTCCCCTTTGGAAGCGAGCCGTTTACCGTCTCTGATCTCGGCTATTTCTTCGTCTCGCTACTCATTGAGCTTTTAGTATCGGCATTTGTCGCATCCATCGTCAGCTTCTTGTGCGCAAGTATGAAAAATGTCGGGCTTGTCATTGTTTCATACATAGCAATAGCTATGGTGATGAGCGTGATCACATCAATACTTGCCGTCGGTGGTGTACTGCTTATGAGTGGTGGAATTGAAGGTGGAGAGAAAATCGGTGAATTTATAACAACGCTTCAGAAGCTCAACGTCTTCAACTACGGTACACTTGTGGGCAGTGGCAGCGAGTACGAAATCGGAGATCTTCTCTGTTATCTGCTGACCCCTGCACTCTCATCGTCAGCACTTCTCCTGCTTGGGCTGTTGAATTTCTCACGCAAGGATATAAAATAAACACAAAAATCGGGTCGATGCGTGCATCGACCCGGCTCTCTGAATAAACTCTTTCCCAAAGGCTTTAGCCTGACTTTTTAGCCTTAAAACAACACCCAAAACCAAACAGCAAGGCTTATTGCTCAGGCGTCCCCTCCCTCTCCGTCTTTTTCTTGTCGGGGATACGGTCAAAAACTGCCGAGACACCGAGGAAAAGCACCAAAATAAGCACACAGCTTACAATACCCGCCGGCTGTCTGAGAAACTCTGAAACATACCCAAGGTAAGGAATGGAAAACACAGGCTTGCCTATGATACTTGAGGCAGGTATGCTGCCGTCCGTTATATCGTTTGCAAGTCCCTGCGTTACAAATTTAAGCTTTGAGGGATCACTGCCGGGGATGATTTGGACTATCTCGTGCGTAACTACCACACCACCCTTTCTGAAGGTAAGAGGATCTCCCACCTCAAGCTCTGACGGATCAACCTTCACTACATATATTACAGAGCCGACGTGATATTTAGGCTCCATAGATCCGGACAAAACCACATAAGGCTCTACGCCTACGAGCTTGACAAGCACAAGCGCAATTGCAAGAAAAACTGCAACCACAAGCAATACCGTTGTTATGATATTGTGTATCTTTTTTAAAACTTTGAGCATTTCCACACTTCCTTAACATCAGCTTTTTGATACCTTGATTATATCACATCTCCTCAATCTGTTCAAGGCTTTTTTGTTATATTCGTATTTTTTTAATGCAACAACAAAGACAATTCAAAGAAGACTTGATAAATCAAAAGAAGCGTGATATAATAAAACAAATCTGCAAAGATCGACAAATTAAGGAAGAAAAAATGCAAAAGCTCAAAGAAAACCGTGCAAAAAGCTTTATAGCAGTTGCAATAGTCTATATCATCTGCACAGCCATAGGGCTTGCAACATACGTCGCGCTACCTTTCCCTTGGTGGCTTTCGCTGCTGCTTGCTGATGTTGTGGCAACCGTGGCTACGTTTATATTCAGCCTGATATTCGCCAACTCATCTGTATACGATCCGTATTGGAGTGTCGCTCCACCCGTAATTCTTATAGCACTTGCCATAGGCAGAGAGATAACCCTCTTCGGAGTGCTACTGATAATAGCCATCACATATTGGGCAATTCGCCTGACGGCAAACTGGGCGTACACATTCGCAGACCTAAACCATCAGGATTGGCGATACACAATGCTAAAGGAAAAAACAGGCGTATTCTATCCTTCAATCAATTTTATAGGCATACATTTAGTGCCAACACTTGTGGTATACGGCTGTGTTTTGCCCGCCGCTTATGCAATTGTACATAGCCTGCAAGCAAATATCGGGAGCGTCATCTTTCTGTGCGTCTCCGTTTGCGCAGCAACAATGCAGGGTGTGGCAGATATACAAATGCACAAGTATCGCAAAAACAGAAGCACATCTTTTATACACACAGGGCTATGGAAATATTCAAGACACCCAAACTATCTCGGAGAGATACTTATGTGGTGGGGCATCGGACTTTCCGTTGTGTGCGCAGTACCTGATATGTGGTATCTCGGAGCAGGCGCACTTGCAAACACGGTGCTGTTTTTGGCAGTAAGCATCCCGATGGCAGACGGCAGACAATCACGCAAGGCAGGCTTTGCAGAATATAAGGCGCAAACAAGAATGCTGTTGCCAATCAAAAAATTCAATATACAAAGT
>JAZPXL010000019.1:0-65352 GCA_045543615.1 Eubacteriales bacterium | reverse complement strand
GGTTAACAAAATTGCAGGAGACCTTCCTTGAGGACAACCGCTATATGTGGATGGTGGAGGGCCTCGGGAACACTCTTCTGATTACTTTGGGCGCGCTGGTCATCGGTGTGATCATCGGTGCGCTGATCGCCATCACAAAGTACTTCTGTGAGGGCAACAAAAAACTGCGCTTTTTCAACTGGCTGTGCGATCTGTATACTACGGTGATCCGCGGTATTCCCGTGACCGTACTTTTGCTGGTGTTTTTCTATATTATTTTCGTTTCCGCTAAGGACGGTGTTCCGGTAGCCATCGTGGCTTTCGGTATCAACTCCGGTGCCTATATGGCGGAATTGATCCGCAGTGGTATCAACGCCGTGGATAAGGGACAGATGGAGGCGGCACGAAGCCTGGGCCTCTCCAAGGGGCAGGCTATGGCCAAGATCATCTTCCCTCAGGCCATTAAGAACATCCTGCCCGCCATCGGTAACGAGTGTATCGCTCTTCTGAAGGAGACCTCTGTTGCCGGTTACGTGGCTGTAGTGGACGTGACCAAGGCGGCCACCAATATTCGAAATAAGACCTATGACGCGGTGAATCCTATCATTCTCCTGGCCCTTGTGTACCTGGTGATGGTGGTGGCAATGACCCGTCTGCTGGCAATTCTGGAAAAGAGGTTGCGTAAGAGTGATGGAAAATAATATGCATACAAACGACGTGACCATCCGCGTTCGCGGATTGAAAAAGGATTTTGAGGATGTGTCCGTCCTCAAAGGAATCGATATTGATATTCACAAAGGCGACGTGGTGTGCGTTATCGGTGCCTCCGGCTCCGGTAAGTCCACCTTCTTGCGCTGCCTGAATCTGTTGGAGCAGCCCACGGGCGGCAGCATCTATTTTGAAGGAGCCAATCTGACGGATGAGAAGGTGGATCTGAACCTCCACCGGCAGAAGATGGGTATGGTGTTTCAGCAGTTCAATCTGTTCCCCCATATGTCCATTCTGGAGAATCTGACCTGCGCCCCCGTTCTTCTGAAAAAGGCAACCCCGGAGCAGGCAAAGGCCAAGGCTATGGAGCTTCTCGCCCGTGTCGGCCTGGCGGATCGCGCGGACAGCTATCCCAACCAACTCTCCGGCGGTCAGAAACAGCGTGTAGCTATCGTCCGCGCTCTCTGTATGGAGCCGGACGTGATGCTCTTTGACGAGCCCACCTCTGCTCTTGATCCGGAGATGGTCGGCGAGGTTCTGGACGTTATGAAGGAGTTGGCCAAGGAGGGTATGACCATGGTGGTCGTTACCCACGAGATGGGCTTTGCCCGCGAGGTTTCCAACCGGGTTATCTTCCTGGATGACGGCGTGATCGCCGAGGAGGGAACCCCCGCCGAGATTTTCGAGCATCCCCAGTGTGAGCGTCTGCAGTCCTTCCTTGCGAAGGTACTGTAAGAAGCAGTAATTCAATTAGTACGGAGACGAGTATGATTTCATTGAAAGGTAAGCATTTCCTGAAGCTGTTGGACTTTACCCCGGAGGAGATCGCGGGTCTTCTGGATCTTTCCGCCGATCTTAAGGCGAAGAAGAAGGCCGGTATCCCCCATCGCCTCTGCGAAGGGAAGAACATCGCTCTTCTGTTTGAGAAGGACAGCACTCGTACCCGCTGTGCCTTTGAGGTAGCGGCGGCCGATCTGGGTATGCATCCCGTGTATCTGGGACCCACCGGATCCCAGATGGGCAAGAAAGAAAGCCCCGCCGATACCGCCCGCGTTCTCGGCCGTATGTTTGACGGCATCGAGTACCGTGGCTTCGGTCAGGAGATCGTGGAGGAACTGGCGCACCACGCCGGCGTCCCCGTGTGGAACGGCTTGACCAACGAGTTCCATCCTACCCAGATCCTGGCGGATTTCCTCACCATCCGTGAGCATTTCGGTACCCTTGCCGGCAAGAAATTGGTCTATATGGGCGATGCCCGCTACAATATGGGCAACTCCCTGATGGTGGGCTGTGCTAAGATGGGTATGCATTTCGTAGCATGCACCCGCGCAAAGTATTTCCCGAGTGCGGATCTGGTGGCCCAGTGTCAGGCTATTGCTGCCGAAACCGGTGCTACCTTGGAATTCATCGAGGATCCCCTGACCGCCACCAAGGGGGCGGACGTGATCTACACTGACGTGTGGGTTTCCATGGGCGAGGCGGAATCCGTATGGCAGGAAAGAATCGCCGACCTTACCCCCTACCGTGTAACGGAGGAGATCATGGCCAATGCCGGTCCCCAGTGCCGCTTTATGCATTGCCTGCCCGCATTCCACGATACCAATACGGTGATCGGACGCCAGATCTTTGAGAAATACGGTATCCCCTGTATGGAAGTGACCGACGAGGTGTTCGAGAGCGAGCAGTCCATCGTCTTTGATGAGGCGGAAAACCGTATGCATACCATCAAGGCCGTGATGGCGGCCACGCTGTAATAGAACTCCAAAATGGGGATGGCACGGACGTGACACCCCCATTTGTGCATGAAATTTATTATTTGATATTATAGAAAGGATGTACCACAATGGCAAAAGAAAGAAAAGACGTGCCCCAGAATCGGAAATGGAATACCGAAGATATCTTTGCTTCCCAGAAAGAATGGGATGATCTCTATGCTTCCCTGGAGGGAAAACTGGATTTTTCCGCCTATAAAGGAAAACTGAAGGATGCGGAAACGATCCTTGCCTGCATGGAAGGTATCAATGCGGTGGTAAAGGACCTGAGCCGCCTTTCCGTCTACGCATTTATGCGTCGTGACGAGGACACCCGTAAGTCCGAATTCGATGCTCTTCAGTCCCGTGTGCAGATGCTGTCCATGAAGTTTTCCGCCGGCGTATCCTTTATCACCCCGGAATTGACCGCCCTGCCTGTGGAAAAACTGGAGGAGCTGGCAGCCGATCCCCGCCTGAAGGATTACGATTACACCATCCGCGGCATCATCAAGGATAAGCCCCACGTGCTCTCCGAGGAGATCGAAACGCTGTTGTCCCAGGAATCCCGCATCTTCGGCGGATTCCAGAATATCTTCTCTATGATCAACAATGCCGATCTGCCGTACCCCACCATCCGTGTGAACGGCGAGAAGGTGCGCCTGACCCACGGTACCTACGGCCTGATGCTCCATTCCCCCGATCGGCGTGTGCGCCGTGCCGCATTCAAGGCGTTCAATAAGGTGTATATGGATCTGAACAACACCATTACCGCCACCTTCGTGGGCAATATCGATAAGGACGTGTTCCTGGCACGTACCCGCAAGTACAACTCCTGCCTGGAGATGGCTCTGGCCGGTGAGGACGTGGACGTACAGGTGTATAAGAACCTCTTGGATAGCGTTAACGCGAATCTGCCCCTGTTGCACCGCTATTTCAAGGACCGCAAGAAGATTCTCGGCGTAAAGACCCTCCATATGTACGATATTTATACCTCTCTCGTGGAGAATGCGGAGATCCAGGTAGATTACGAGGAAGCCTTCAATATCGTTAAAGAAGGTCTTGCTCCCCTGGGTGAGCAGTACGCACAGCTTCTGCAGGAAGCACACGATAACGGCTGGATCGACGTGGAAGAAACCGAGGGTAAGCGCAGCGGTGCTTATTCCATCAGCGTGTTCGGTCTGAAGCATCCCTACGTGCTTCTCAATTATCAGAAGACTACGGGCGACGTGTTCACCGTAGCCCACGAATTGGGTCACGCAATGCATTCCTACTTCTCCGACGAGACACAGGATTATGTGAACCACGACTACAAGATTATGGTTGCAGAGGTTGCATCAACGGTAAACGAGGTTCTCCTGACCAAATACCTGCTTGCGCACGAATCCGATCCCCACAGAAAAGCGTATATTCTCAACCACTTCCTTGAGGGCTTTAGAACGACAGTTTTCCGTCAGACTCTCTTTGCAGAGTTTGAGCGTGAGTCGCACAAAATGTACGAAAGCGGTACACCTTTGACTGCTATCACCCTCTCCGAGCTTTACCATTCGCTCATCTCAAAGTATTATGAGGGTGCAGAGATCAATGAGATTATGCAGTACGAATGGTCATATATCCCCCATTTCTACAATGCGTTCTACGTCTACCAGTACGCAACGGGCTTCTGCTCTGCCGTTGCCATCGCAGGAAAGATCGCAAACGGCGAAGACCCGTCGGGCTATCTGCGCTTCCTCACCCTCGGCGGCTCTGACTATCCCCTTGAGGAGCTGAAGAGTGCCGGCGTTGACCTAACTCGTCCCGATACAGTAGCTGATGCTATGAAGATCTTTGACGAGACTATTGACGAGCTTACCTCTCTTATAGGCTGATAAAGCAAAGCGAGTGTTGCGTGCAACACTCGCTTTGCTTTTAAATCAAATCCTTATAATGCACACGCCGTGTCTCCTTGACGGCACCCTCGGCGTAAAGTCTGCCGTCACCGATGCTTACCTCTCCGTTTTCGTCAATGGGATAGAGCGTGAAAAGCTGTGCGCTTTCATACGGTACGGTAAAGTCAATATATCCATCCCTTGATAGCTTATAATACCTGTCATTCATATAATCGTGAACGATATATTTTTCAGCGTGACGATATTGCTTTGGGATATCTGCAAGCGTGAGCCTGCCGTATGCATCTCTGCCACGGCTTATGCCAAATGCGGCAACTGCGATGTTCTCGCCCGAGACATTGAAGACCTTGAGTGCCTCGCCACAAAGGGCGGAGTCCTTATAGAAGCAATCAAGCGTGGGTCTTGCGGCGTAGTCGAAGCGAGGTGCGCCGCCGTCATCAAGCGCAAGGTGGCCAATTACAGCTTTGTCGCTCTCGCCTGCCTTGTCGCTGATATAGAGTGGGCCTCCACTTATTGCCGAGAGCACGCCATAGGGGACGGCCCAACGGTGACGGGTGAAGAACATATCAAAATCGCAATAATGTATCTCACCAAGAAGCGAGGCAACATACACGCCCTGTCTTGTGTGGAACGCAAAATGGTCTGCCTTTGAGGGCATAAAATCACCCGAGCAACGAACAACCGACGAGGAGGGGCGAGCAAGCGCATCCTCAAGCGTTGCTCCCATACAATTTATCATCGCACCACCGAAATGCTTCTCTGCCGCCGCATCAAGTCCCTCGTGCTGACCACGGCAGCCTGTGCTTCCGGGGTAAAGACCGTCAAAATGAGCAGCAAGGCTGCCCTGAACATCAATTTTTACAAAGTCAATTCCCTGCTCTTTGAGATAAGCAAACCAAGCGTCCCAGAATTTATATGTTGCCTCTCTGTCGGGACCGGGACGGATGGAGCCGCCCCCTGTCTTAAATACCCAATCGGGATGCTCTCGGGCAATCTCGCCGTCAGGGTCAATTCCACCCCAATATCCGTGTGCGGCGCACCAGATGCCGACATATTCCACGCCGTATTTTTCCTTTAGCGTGGACACAACGGGGGCAAGCCCGTCGGGGAATTTCTCGCTGTCGGGCTTAAATGACGAAAGCTTCTTGTTCCTGCAATCACTCCAACCGTCATCAATGATTACCCAACGAAGACGAACTCCAAGCTCTGCAAAGCTATCCATACAAGCGTATATTTTCTCAGGCGTCGGCTTGTTTGAGATGGCCTCCCAGGTACACCAGCCAAGTCCCTCCATACTCTTTGGATACCGTCTTTCCCTGACGGGTGGGGACGTTATCACGCCACAACTATACATAGATGTAATATTATCCTTAATTGCCGTGTAAGGATCATCAGCAACAGACATCGCAAGCACTGCCACGTCTTCGATATTGTACTGTCCCCAAACTCTTGTATGAAGTGCAAGGGCCGAGGCATCAAAGCGAGCAGAGAGTGCCTCACTCGACAGGGGCATCAGATGGAGGTGGCTATCTCCCACCTTGGCAGAAATGCTTTCTGTATGTTGGGAGAAATTCTCCATATTCTTCTCAAACGAAACATTGAGCCAGCAGGGGTCACGGTCATAGAGCGAAACCAAGCCGTCCGTGTCCTCGGGCAAGGCAAACGCAATCTTTGCGCTGTTTGTAGGCAGAAGTGGATAGCGTGAACCGAGAGCTGTAAGACGTACGCAAAGGCTACCGTCCACCTCCCCAAAGCGCAAACAAACCTCGCTCGCCTCCTTGTAAACGGTGCTCTCGGCACGAGCAAAGCTTGCAATCACGTCTCCATTCTCGTCCGTACTGACGCTTACGGGAACAAAAAGGACGTCGTGTATTCTTGTGTATGAAAGTAAAACTCTCATCTCTCGCACAATCTCACGCCCATCGGCAAAAATTGAGAGCGCACGGTTTGAAATAAGTATATCAAATCTTCTCATAATAGAGTATAGAGTCCTTTCGTAAAGCTTAAGTTGCTTTTAGTTTATCACAAAATGCAATGCTTGTCAACAAAAAATAGACGCTTGTGTACATAAATAAACAATTGACAAGACGGAGAATATAGTATATAATAATGTTGAATAAAACTTTTACGGAGGTAAAAATGGATAACGCAAAGCTCACAAGCCTCAAACAGACGGCTAAGGCTATAAGACTTAGCATACTTGAGGAAGTACACGCCGCCGCATCGGGACATCCCGGAGGATCTCTTTCGGTCGCAGACATCATCACATATCTTTATTTTTCGGAGATGAGAGTCGATCCGTCAGATCCAAAAAATCCCGACCGTGACCGTCTTGTTCTCTCAAAGGGTCACACAGCACCTGCACTTTATGCTGCACTTGCAGAGAAAGGCTTCTTCTCAAAGGATGCGCTCTCCACTCTTCGCCAGGCAGATTCCTTCCTGCAGGGACATCCCGATATGAAGGGCACACCCGGAGTTGATATGTCCACAGGCTCACTCGGTCTTGGTGTTTCTGCCGCTTGCGGAATGGCACTCGCCGCAAAAATCGACGGTAAGAGCTATCGCACATACGCAATTGTCGGCGATGGAGAATCCCAGGAGGGTCAGGTTTGGGAGGCCGCTATGTTCGCTTCTCACTACAAGCTCGACAACCTCTGCTTCATCCTCGATCTCAACGGACTTCAGATTGATGGCCCCATCACCGATGTAATGAACCCCACACCCCACGATAAGAAATTTGAGGCTTTCGGCTTCAATGTAATTATGGCTGACGCTCACGATTTTGAGTCTCTTGAGGCGGCATTTGATGCTGCTCGTGCAACAAAGGGCAAGCCCTCGGTTATCATCGCACGCTCCGTCAAGGGCAAGGGCGTTTCCTTTATGGAAAATCAGGTCGGCTGGCACGGCTCTGCTCCCAATGACGAGCAGTACGCCGCAGCAGTTGCAGAAATAAATGCAAGTCTTTAAGGAGGTAGAAGTATGGCACAGAAAATAGCAACAAGAGAAGCTTACGGCAACGCTCTTGCAGAATTTGGTGAAAAATATGATTTTGTCGTTCTCGACGCAGACCTCGCCGCCGCTACAAAGACAGGTATCTTTAAAAAGAAATTCCCCGAAAGATTTTTCGATTGTGGTATTGCTGAGGGCAATATGATGACAGTTGCCGCAGGCATCGCCACCACGGGCAAGGTGGTCTTTGCATCCACCTTTGCAATGTTCGCCGCAGGACGTGCGTTTGAGCAGGTTCGCAACTCCATCGCATACCCCCATCTCAATGTAAAGATCGGCGCAACACACGCAGGCATCACCGTTGGTGAGGACGGCGCAACACATCAGTGCCTTGAGGATCTCGGCGTTATGCGTACCATTCCCGGTATGGCAATAGTCAATCCTGCAGATGCAGTTGAGGCTCGTGCCGCTGTATTGTGGGCAATAAACTACAACGGCCCTGTATATCTGAGATTTGGCAGACTTGCCGTTCCCGTAATCTTCGATGAGAGCGATTACAGCTTCGAGTTCGGCAAGAACAAGATGCTTCGAGACGGTAGCGACGTTACCATTATGGCAACGGGAACTATGGTTTATATGGCACTCGAGGCCGCAGAAATTCTTGCAAGCGAGGGCATCTCGGCTAAGGTTTTAAACGTTCACACCATCAAGCCCCTTGACACAGAGAGCGTCATTGACGCCGCAAAGACCACGGGTTGTATCGTAACAGCCGAGGAGCACAATATAATAGGTGGACTCGGAAGTGCTGTTGCAGAGGCAGTCGCAGAGGCGTACCCCGTTCCTGTTCTCCGTGTTGGCGTTGAGGATCGCTTCGGCAAATCCGGCAAGGTTGCCCCACTTCTTGAAGCATACGGACTTACTCCCGCCGCAATTGCAAACAAGGCCCGTGCCGCAATTGCACTCAAAAATGCTTAAATAATTAATAACAAAACAAAAGCAGACCGACTCGATGAGTCGGTCTGTTTTTTGCTTAAATATCATATTTCGCAATAATCTGTGCGGGGGTTTTGCCGAGTAGTGTGAGTACGGGGAGTATTCCGAAGAATATCGAGCCACCGACAAGCACTACAAGCACGCCTGCGGCAATTGGCAAAGGATAGTAGACAAACTCGGACGCAAGGCTTCCTGCGTTTGTAATCACAAACATAAGCAGGAGGGATGCCGTTATATATCCGAGAAGCACCGTCAGTGCCGTCAGCACTCCACTTTCAACTGCAAATCTGTATACAAGATTTTTCTTGCTTACGCCTATTGCACGGTATATTCCAATCTCGTTTATTCTCGAAAGGAGCGAGGAGCGCATTATGAAATAAATGCACAGGCACATAAGTCCAAAGCAGAACGAAAGCGATACTATGCTCGCCCAGAGCATATCCTTGCCGTCTGTGCGAACCGATGCGGCAAAAAGTGTCGGCGTGACAAGCTTGAAGGTGTTGCCCTCAACGATTTCGTCATCCTCAAGATAGGGATAAAGCTCTCGCAGATACCTCTCCGTTGCCTCGACGTCAGTTGTGTGAAGCACAAGGATGTCCTCAACTGCCATTCCTTCCTTGTATATATAATACTCAGGATAGAAATACTTATCGGTTTTGCCTATGCTTGAGGCAAGCTTAATATAATCAGCATCGGAAACATACGCCGTTGCGTATCCACTCGGCCCATAATATCCGCCCCAATTGTTAAGCTGATAAACATAGAACTTTTCTCTTGCATCCTTGACGATCTCGCCAAGCTGTGCCCTGTATTTAAGCAAGCTCTCGTTTGTCCCAAGCTCACTCATCTTCGGGTATTTGCCCGTCTCTTCAAAATACTTTTCGACAGCATAGATTATCTCGCCCGTGGACACAGAGCCATCGACAAATCCACCCCATCCGATGTAGTCGTCAAGAACATAGACCATCTCGTCACAGCCCCAGGCGTATATTTTCACCTCGTCCTTTGTGCATCCCGAGAGAACAAGGTCACGGCAATAAGCTTCAATATCCGAGTAATAATACAGAAGCCATTCGCACCAATAAAGCTGTTCGGCTTTGTCGAACATCGCCTGATACTCATCCGTTCCCATCTCAAGCTCCGGATAATCCCTTGCTATGCATTCCTTATAGAAAATGTCGGTGGGTGTGCGTACAAGGTTGTTGCGCTGTGACCAGGAGAAATAGTCGATGAAATCCTGTTGACCTGTGGCAACGGATAGCACGTTGAATTTCTGACCACGGATTGTTGCCGTCTCGGTGTTTATCTTATGTTCAAGCGTCACATAAGTTCTGCCGATATATACCTCACCGTCAGCGACATCAAGGTTATAGTCCGATGCACGAACAACTCCAAGGTCGCTTTGTGTCAGGTACATATATTTTGCAAGGGAGACGTCGGAGAAATATGCC
This sequence comes from Eubacteriales bacterium, assembly GCA_045543615.1. GTDB lineage: Bacteria > Bacillota > Clostridia > Oscillospirales > CAG-272 > CAG-390. Next base: position 55,635 of record JAZPXL010000019.1, on the reverse strand, counting down.
GCAACCTCCTTACCCTCAACAACTGCCGCTATTTTGGTATTTCCCAGCGTATTTACTATCATATACTGGTCAACATTCATACCGACAAGGTCGCTGTATTCGGAGATATAGCTTACAGTTGATGCTTCAAGTATTCTGTCAGCCAACGCCCGACTTATGACAATGTCACTATCGTCAAGCGAGTCGGTATTTCCTGATAAAACTTTCGCATCACTTATAAGCGAGTGCGGCAGAAATGCCGTTGTCAGATCGTTTGACGTGTCATAAATACCTGCCTTATACGTCTCAAAACTACCACCGTCAAGCGAGAACGTTTGCGAGTAGTTCTGATACTTCATAACCTGTACCGAGTCAACTCCACTTGCATAAAGCTCATCGTATGATATAAGTGCGCCCTCGTCTTCATTGAGCTTTATGAAGATAAGGTTCGGGTTTATATCCTTTTCTGCTTTCTCGATAGCACCAATGCCCGTCCCGAAGAATGCCGTCATAAAGACGAAAACTGCGGCGAAGATGAACATACAAAGTCGCATAAACCTCTGTCCACCACGTCTCTTTTTGCCCTTTTTCTTATCCTTTTTGCCAAAGAGTGAGCGATAGCCACTCTTGACGGACGATGCAAACGAGAAGAGCGTACCGAAGTGCTTGCCATCAAAGGCTGTGAGTGCAGACAGGTCCATCTCTGCCTCATCTGCTCCCTTTTTCTCTACTTCCTCAAAAACGCCATCGTGCATCTGTGTCTCGCCATCGCTTCCGACGATGTGCACGCCGGGGCTATCGACACGCAAAAACAGCTTGCCGTCGGCGTTCACCACCGTCAGCTTGATATCCTCAGGGTTTATCTCGCCGTACGCATCGACCGTAATTCCACCGATGCTTTCGGTTGTTTTGTCATATTCACCCAAATAAATATGGTTTTTATTGCGAGCAACATATCCACCGACGTTTTCGTTCTCACGTACGCTCGTTACTCGTCCGTCAGCAAGATTTATGATGCTGTCGCAATAATAGTCAACGAGGTTTGCCTCGTGAGTGACCAGCAATACAAGTCTTTCATTCGCAATACGGCGAAGCAGCTGCATTATCATCACGGTGTTCTGCTCGTCAAGGTTGCCTGTCGGCTCGTCAGCGAGGATAAGGGCAGGAGCTTTAACTATCGCTCTTGCGATAGCCACTCTCTGCTTTTGTCCACCGGAGAGAGTACCGGGGTAGCGTTTTGCGTACTTTTCAAGTCCGACAGCACGGAGGGATGACATCACTCTGTCCTCGATCTCGTCCTCGTCACGCATACCGCAAAGGCGTAGTGCGTCGGCGATGTTCTCGGCGCAGGTTTCGTCGGGATTCAAGTTATAGTTCTGGAAGATATAGCCGACCTCGCGGTTGCGCGCCTCGTTCTCGTTTGGCGAGATGACAGAGGTGCCTATTGTTACCGTACCACTGTCTGACGTGTCAAGTCCACCGATAATATTGAGCAGCGTAGTTTTACCACAGCCACTTCTGCCGAAGATTGCGACCATACCCTTTTCGGGCAGAGTTAGCGTGATGTCCTTCAGCACGTGGTTTTGGTTCGGTCTGCCCTTGTTATAATATTTGTTGCAAACATTTATCTTAATCATTCTTTTTGCCCTCCGCCGAGTGTCTTCTTGACACTCTCACCAAAGAGACGAGCCTGCTGTTTTGCCGATACTCTAAATGCTATTACAAGCATTCCTGCGATTATCAGCGCATACTGCCAGCCGTAGAGATATGTGAACATACCGTTTGTGGCAGGTGTTGTGAAGATCAGAACTGCTGCCACGCCAAGCAGTATTATTGCAGGTATCACTGAAATAAGCGTTCTTACATACATAGACACCTTAATAGTGTCGGCCTTGACGCCCATAGAGCGCATAATTGCGATGTCATTTTTAAACGTAACGATCGACCGTCCCTGACAGAGCGAGATGAAGAAGGCGAAGAAGATGATTGCAAGTCCCCAGACAGCAAACGACACAAATATCGTTACTGCAAAGAGCAAAAGCTCACCCACATCCCTCTCTACCTCTGTGTTCGACATAACGGCTATATAGCCCTCATCCTTAAGTGCATCAAGCGCACTCTCTGCCACACTATCATCCTCAAAGAAGAGTGAAAACTGCTTATAGACGGAGGAGACAAGCTCGGGGAAGACCTTCTCGACAAGCTCTGTACCGATAATCATATGCGCCTCGCTGTTCTGTGGGCTTATCGTCGTATATTCCTTCTTGCTGAATATCAGCGAATCTGTCGGAATGTGTGCGTTTACAGGCTCTCCCGTGCTTTGATTTGTCATTATCAGACGTACTGTTGTGTATTGATTTTTGTTTACACCACTGTATTTCTCACGGTTGATATAAATCTTATCTCCAAGTGCATCGTCGATAGCTATCTCAAAGCTGTCCATCACGACGCCAAATCCAAATGGCTTTGACGATGATATGCTCAGCTGATATGAGCATCTTGATGCGTAGAGATAGGTGGAAATGAAGCGAAGACCACCATCGGAGAAATGTGCGCTTCCACGGATATTGCTGTCATAATAATACTGCACTCCACAAACCGTCAGCGAGAGCTGTGCCTCGTTCCAGATGACCTCGAAGTCCTCGCCGTCAAGCTCGCCGTAGGTTTCCTTTTCGCTTATCGGGACACGGAGAAAGACCTCGTTTGATTTCTCGGGAAGTCTGCCGAAATATTCGCCGTCGATCTCTTCATTTGAAACTCGGTAATAGCCCGAATGTGTTGGCCAACCATCCGTGTAGTTTTCATAATGGTCAAGGCCGAAAAAATAATCAAGTGCAAAGTCGCATTCAAGGGAGTCAAGAGCACCCACCTTTTCTGCAATTTCAGCTATCTCCTCTCCCGTCGGCACACCACCGTCACGGCGAACTACCACAACTCTGCCGGGTGAGTAGGTAAACATATAATTCTTCTCAAATATTGAGCTATCAAGAAAGAGCGAGGTTGAGAAGAACATACCTAATACGCCGATGAGCATAAGCAGGCAGGAGAAAACAGCGAGCTTCGGTCTTGATGCGAACACCTGGCCACCCAAAGAGATGCCGTCACGGATATTGCGCTTGTACTGCCGTTTTCTCGCCCCTCTGCTACTCTCTCTCGTGCGTTTGCGCAAAGCTATGCACTCGCTCGGTGGCGTTTTGTTCTCTGCACTTTCTCTCGTGCGTGGCGCGCTTGTTTGTCTGTCAAACTCAACCGAGCCGTCAAAAATCCTTATATGCCTTGTGGCGTATCCGTCGACCTGCTCATAATTGTGCGTTACCAGAATAAGCAATTTATCCCGTGATACCTCGCAAAGCAGCTCAATAATCTCCCTTGAGGTCGCCTCATCAAGATTGCCCGTTGGCTCGTCTGCAAGAATTATTGGGCTGTCCTTCGCAAGCGCACGTGCAATAACAGTTCTCTGCTTCTGTCCTCCTGAGAGCTTTGAGCCTTTTTGATTTATCTGCCCATCAAGTCCGACACGGTGCAAAAGCTCAAGTGCTCGTGCCCGTCTTTCTCGCTTATCCTCAATATGCATAAGAGACAGCTCTACGTTTTGGAGAACCGTATAGCTTTCAAGAATATTGTAATCTTGGAAGATGAACGAGATGTATTTCTCACGGTATTCCTCCCAATCGCTCTCAATAAAATGCGAGGTTGCCTCGCCCTCTATATAAAGCTCGCCCTCTTCATAGCTGTCCATACCACTTATGACGTTGAGAAGCGTGGATTTACCCGATCCGGATTTGCCCGTTACGGCAACAAATTCACCACTCTCAAAGGAAAGGTCGACACCTCTGATACCAACCGACACGTTGCTGTCGGAGACATATATTTTTCCAATGCCCGACAAGCTGAGTAATGCCATTTCCCTGCCTCCTTTAATATTTGTTTTATGCATTTATTATATATTGTTTGATGTCGGTTGTCAATGAAGATTTTCTTAATATTTACTGAAGAAAAATTTTTCTTGACTACACGCCCCGTGGGTGCTATAATAAATAAAATCAAGCAAAAAAACGGAGGCACAAAAATGGGAAAAATAATTGACTCTCCCCTCTCTCTTATCGGTGGCACGCCACTTTGCAGACTCGGACGTACGGAGGCTGAAAACGGACTTTGTGCCACGCTTCTTGCAAAGCTTGAGTTTTTCAATCCTGCAGGCTCTGCAAAGGACAGAATAGCTCTCGGTATGATCGAGCGTGCCGAGGCAAGAGGTGAGCTTAGGGTAGGTGACGTCATCATTGAGCCGACCTCGGGCAACACGGGTATTGCGCTTTGCGCCATCGGAGTGAGCCGTGGCTACCGTGTTATCATCGTAATGCCCGACAATATGTCGCTTGAGCGTCAGAAGCTTATGAGAGCCTACGGTGGCGAGGTGGTGCTGACGGACGGCGCGCTCGGTATGCGTGGCTCTATCGACAAGGCGTATGAGCTTGCCTCCTCCATACCCAACGCCTTTATACCAAATCAATTTGAAAATCCCGACAATCCCCTCTCCCACTATCATAGCACAGCAGAGGAGCTGTGGCGTGATACTGACGGAGAGATAGATATTCTCGTCTCTGCTGTCGGAACAGGTGGCACGCTTAGTGGATGCGCCGCATTCCTCAAGGAAAAGAAGCCCTCGCTTCGTGTTGTAGCCGTCGAGCCGTCGGCGTCCCCTCTACTCTCAGAGGGCAGGGCAGGTGCTCACTCTATTTCGGGAATAGGCGCAAATTTCGTACCCAAAACACTTGACCGCTCACTTATTGACGAGATAATCACCGTAAGTGAAGAGGAGGCGACTGAGGCGTGCCGTGCGCTTGCAAGAACAGAGGGTCTGCTTGTCGGCATCTCATCGGGCGCAGCACTCACGGCAGCAATCAAAGTGGCCGGTGATGAGGGAAACCGAGGACTTACAATAGCAGTCATTCTACCCGACGGAGGCGAGAGATACCTCTCAACCCCGCTTTTTGAATAAACAGCCAAGCAAAGACGCAAAAAGTGACAAAACAAAATCAACGAAACGCTATAAAAAGCTATAAAAAGCTATAAAATACAAAACACGGCAGGGCGCACCTGCCGTGTTTTGTCTGTTTCTATCATTTTTCAAAAGATTTTTTGTAGAGAGCTTATTATTTTGTCAACGCTTACAGTGTCAGCAGGTGGACGGCTTTGGCAAGTATGCGAATATCCGTATGTCCCGTACTGCTTGCCTGTTCGCCGTCAAGCGTAAAGCCCGTACCCTCGGGCAGCTCAAAGCAGAGCTTGTCGGCTCTGAAAAATTCAATCATCGGGTTATCCTTGAAGTTCGCCGTCATTACAGCCGTTGTTATCAGATTTAAGTCCTGTGGTGTTTTTGGTGGACGGATGAGCATTATTTCAAACATTCCATCGCTCATATCAACGTCATCCCGACTCAGCTTGAACACTCCACCAAGCGAGAGTGCGTTGCTCACAGCTCCCACAATAAAGTCCTCCATATAGCGTCTGCCGTCGGATGCCGTACATACTACGGGGATTGGCTTTATTGCAAAGAAGTCACGGATGCCCTCGAAAATATACGCTATATGACCTATTGTGTTCTTCACCTCTTGGGGTGTTGCGTAGGACGGCGTTGAAAATGCTCCGAATGATGCTATATAGCTGAAATATCTGTCATCTCCAAACGCTCCGATGTCAAGCTCACGGCTCACTCCACGGCGCAACGCTCTTGCTATTGACGATGCGGCGGTCGATGGCTCGAGCGGGAGACCAAGACCTACTGCAAAATCATTTGTTGTTCCCGTAGGAATATATCCTATGGGGATGCGACTACCCTCTTCGAGTACGCCTGAGACGGTTTCGTTAAATGTTCCGTCACCACCACAACAAACAACAGCGTCAAGCTCACCTCGGCTGTACGCCTGTGCAGCTTCGATCGCAAGTGCTGTTGCGTGCCTTTTTGCTTTAGTAAATCTCACGGTGGGTACAACGTCGCATTCAAGAAGCTGTTCTACAACTCCATACAGAGCTTCTTTCATCTTCATCTTTCCCGAAACCGTGTTTACAATGAGCATTACTCTTTTCATTTCCTGCTCCTTTTTTTGTGTTTTGCGTTTTTGTTTTACTTATTATTCTGCGCTTTTATTTATGTCCTCTACTGCCGAGAGGTATTCCTCGTAGCTACAAACGAGTCTCATAGCGGCGAGGAACGCCTTTGCGCTCATACCACAGGGCAGACCGAAACGCTCGCCAACTCTGTCCCTTCTCTGTGCGCTGTCCCCCCTGCCCGTAAGTCCGTGTTCAAAAAGGATTGCCGCAGAGAGTGGGTTTTCGACAGCACTCTGTATTCTCCCTCCGTCCGTGTACGGCAGAAAAAGCTCATACAGTATCTCCCTTTCCATACCCTCAACGCCAAGCACTCCCTCGGCTGACGGTGCGCTTTTTCTTTTCTCCTTGCCCTCAATTCTCGGAACATACAGGCAAATAGTTCTGTCCTTCGGCAATATGCTCTTTATATGTGAGCGTATCACTCCACCTGCTCCATCGGGATCGGTCAGCACTATTATCTCGCTTTTTCTTGCAAGCGCACGCAAGAGTGCAGCTCTTTCGTGGTTTTTGAATATTCCAAAGCCGTCAGTTGTTATTATCCGTCCGTCAATAACCGATGACAGCAGGTCTCTGTCATATTTTCCCTCCACAATTATTGGGTAGGGTATTTTAAGTTTTTCCATTGGCAAATCAGATCACTCCCAAAGCGAAGAGCAAAATCACAAGCAGACCGAGAGCTATGCGATACACACCAAACGCCGAGAAGCTATGCTTCTTGACAAAGCCTGTCAAAAATTTGATCGCAAGCATACTGACAAGGAAAGCCACCAAAGCACCCACTGCAAGAACTACCCAAGCAATAGTCGGAACTGTCATTTCTCTTTCAGCGACATAGGAGAAAAAGCCTGCCGCTTTGATAAGGCTTGCGCCTGCCATCGCAGGAACTGCCAAAAAGAAGCTGAACTGCGCTGCCACGGGGCGTGAAAGCCCCAGCAGCATCGCTCCGAGCACAGTTGAACCTGAGCGTGATGTGCCGGGGATTATTGCGAGCATCTGGAAGACGCCGATAAGAAATGCATTATGTGGTTTGATCTCATCAATACTGCTTATTTTCGGCTCTTTGTTTTTGTTTATCTTCTCGATGACGATAAAGAGCACGCCGTAGATTATGAGTGCTGCTGCAACGACGATGCTATTATACAGCCAGCCGTCGATGTCACGGCTTGTAAGCTTTTCGATAACCTTATCAAGCACAAGTCCGACAATTGCCGCAGGGATGGATGCAATAATAATATTGAGCCACAGAGAGAAGGTTGACCGTCTCTCCTCCTTTGTTTTCTTTCTTGAGAAAGGCCACAGCTGACTTATAAACGTTACTACAACTGCCATTATTGCACCAAGCTGAATTACCACCTCGAACATCTCGCAAAACTCATCGGTAAATGGCTTATCGGGTGGGAGCGAGAAGTTTAGAAAGTTTTCAAGGATAATGAGATGTCCTGTTGAGCTTACGGGAAGCCATTCGGTAATTCCCTCGACAACTCCGTATACAAATGCAATAATTATCTGAATAAATTCGTACATTTTATTCTCCTCTGAGTATGTCGCCCTCCCTGACATCACCCGAAATGCGTGTGTAGAAAATCATTGAGGGATGAGGTGCGCTTTCGATAGCCTCGCCGTCCTCGGAGTAAAGCTCCAAAATTTCGTGTGGCGCGCCGACACGTCCCGGTGTCAGAAGCTCCACTCTCTCGCCAAGTGAGAGTTTATTGCGCTGACGGAAGCGATAGAGCTTGCCGCCGTCGGTAATCTCAATACACTCAAGGCTTTCGGGAAGTGCCTCACCTGAGGGTTCGGCAACTGCAAGATATGCCTTTTCACGCATATAGCCGGGTCTTGTAACAAGTGCCGCCGTCTCTTTGGGGCTGTTGAAATAAAATCCTGTTGAATATTCACGGTGCGAAACGCTGTCGACCTCGTCAAACAGCGAGCTGTCGGGTACGAAATCAACAGCTCTGCCACCGCCTTCAACAAAGACGGCGAGTGCATCAAGTGCTATTCTGTACGCATTTGTGACAACTGCGGCATAATACGCCGAGCGCACTCTGCCCTCAAGCTTAAAGGATGCAATACCTGCATCTACAAGACTGCCTACGTGGTTTATCATACACATATCCTTTGAGGACATAATGAATGTTCCCTCTTGCGTCTCGACTATTGGCATCGCCTCGTCGGGTCTTTTTTCTTCAACTATTGTATAATTCCAACGGCAAGGCTGTGCGCACGCACCGTGGTTCGCGCTCCGTCCGACGAGATTGTCGGAAAGCATACAGCGTCCGCTATATGAAATGCACATTGAACCGTGGACAAAGGCTTCAAGCTCGATATCGTCGGGTACAGAGGCACGGATCTCCCTTATCTCAGGGAGTGTCAGCTCACGGGCAAGCACAAGCCTCTTAGCTCCAAGTGCAACATACGCGCGAGCAGCGGCAGGGCTTACAATGCTTGCCTGTGTCGAGATATGTATCTCAGCTTCGGGATTTATTTCCTTTAGTGTGGCAATAACTCCGAGGTCTGCGACAATATATCCGTCAATATCAATCTCTCTGCACGCACGCAGAAATTCTCCGAGTGGTGCATATTCGTCGCCGTGTGGCAGGATGTTAACTGTCAAGTACAGCTTTTTACCCCTCTCGTGCAGATAGTCTGCCGCAGTCCTCAATTCCTCAAGTGAGAAATTGTCGGATGCGACACGCATTCCAAAGCTCTTGCCTGCCAGATATACAGCATCAGCTCCATATCTTACGGCGGCGACGAGCTTTTCCATATTGCCTGCCGGGGATAGTATTTCGGGTAGCTTTATCATTTTTTTCTTGCTTTCTTATTTTATTTGCCCTTACTCTTCGGGCTTAGGTGGGCGAAGCTCTACACGGTAGATGTTCTCCTCGCCAATCTCTATTCGAGGAACTATTATCGGGGGAACGCCTGCAAGTGCGCTTATTGCCATAACGGTAGCCGATGTGTGTGGAAACAGCATCTCGAAGCTTTCGACGTGCGCACGCTCACGCTCCACATCGGGTGGAAGCGAGAATATTCCCGACTCCGTTACCGTCAGCGAGAACAGTTCGGGATGCTCCTTATCCTCTGCTGTAAGCGTCATCTCTCCTCTCGCAACGCCCGGGGAGATGTGATGGAGGTTGTAGCGATATTTAAATCCGAGCTTGAGCGAGCCGTTTCCTTGCGTGTGGTTTGTAAAGCTGATGCTCTCTGCACGAGTGGCTTTGAGTTGAAATTTGCTCTCCATTTATTATATACCAATCAAAGAACAATAATGAAGAGCCACGCAAGCAACACCTGCGTAAGAGCTGTAAATTCAAATGTTCCACCAAGCATAGCCGATACTACGTTAAATGCTGAGACAACAAATATCAGTATGCCAAAAAGTCTGCAAACTCCTGCCTTCAGCTTTGCCAGGCACAGTATTCCCGACACGAACATAAGCACTCCGACAGCAGAGGTAAGTATGCCGACAAGGTCAAGTCGCATAAGTGCTTCAAGTGCGCTGAACACCGATGCAATTCCCATACAAATGTATATAAGGCTGACTACTACTCTTATTACGTCTGCCTTTGAGGTTTTGGATTTCTTCTTTGCCATAACAATATTCCTTTCGTTTTTGTCTTTATTTATTTTCTGTTGGATCGCCCCAATATAGTGCTTCAGCCAAGCTTGCATCACCAAGCGAGAGTGCTGACAGCTCAATGGCTCTGCTTTGAACTCTGTATTTCGCTTCGTCCATCTCCGAGTACAGCTCGCCTGCCGCAAGGACAAGTGAACGGGAGAGATGTCTTTCCTCATATGGATCAAGACAGTCGGGGTGATGTGCATACTCAGCAAATGCTCTGACCTTTGGATCATACGAAATCATTATTGCAGGAACGCCTGCAGCCGATGCAAACACGGCAGAATGAAGTCTCATACCGAGCACAAACTCGCATTTTGAAATCAGCTTAACTATTCGTCCGGGCGAGAGCTTCGGAATAACCCTGCCACGAGCTGTCTTTGCGCAAAGGCTACGGCACAAAGCCTCATCCTCTGTTGCGAGTGGAAGCCACAGAGGTGTCATACCGTAATTTGTTGAGATGTCACGCACGGCTCTCTTGATATTCTCAAACATCTCGCTCTCGTCCAAAGCTCCCTCGCCACGCTTAAGTCCACGCAACGAGCGCACAGAGACGGCGAAATACCGTTCGTTTTCATCAAGCACTATACCCTCGGGGAGTGGCAGTGGCTCTGTTAGGAGTGCCGCATCTGCCGACAGGCGAATACCTGAGGTATCAAATTCATATTCCTCAAGCAAGGATATTGATGAGGGATCACGCAGAGTGACTACATCAGCCGTCTCCACCGTGTGAAGTGCTCTGTATTCAGCCTCCTCACCGATAAGTGGGCCAACTCCGCCTGCCCAGATCATCACCCGTGCGCCCTTTTTGTGTGCCAATTTTGCAAGTGAATAATAATATCCAAGCGAGCGATTGCTCGTACTGTTCTGAAGAAGAGTGCCTCCACAGAGAATAAACAGCCTTGTCTTTGCAAGCTTTTTACTGATTGCTATGATATTCAGTCTGTTTATTCCCTCAACGTCCCTCGGAAGTGCTCCTCCACTTCTTGTCGGAACTGTCGGCTTTTGACCATCTTTGAGCGGCGGGAGCATTCTGAGGACAGCCGACAGAGTGGCGTTGTCACCTGCGTTACCTGCTCCGAAATAACCACAAAGCATAATTCCGCCCCTCGACTCTGCGATAAGCTTCTTATAAAATTCTATCGTCTTGTCAGCAAATATTTCGGCAGAGCATCTCTTTGAAACATATATTCTGCCGAATTTACCGAGCGAGTCACGCTCGCTCTCGCTTGCCGAAATAAGTCTCTCAACCTCGCCTCTGAGTCTCTCAAGGCTTGTCGGCTCACCGCCTCTGCAGGTGAAGTTTGTGTTTTCTGCACGCCTGAGATTTGTCTCATCTACAACTCCGTCGCATCCGAAATTTGAGCTGAGCACAACGGGCAGGGATGACGCCATCGCCTCAAGCGCCGCCCTTGATGAGCCAACGAAAATATCAGCATCGGCAAGTGCCGTCCTCATATCAGTTACGCTTCCCTTGATTTTTATGCATCCGGGGCATATCTCATTTGATATCTTTGCAATAGCCCTAACCTCGTCAAGCTTCTCTCCCGATCCGTAGACCGTAAGCAGGGGACTTAGCTGTGGATGCTCCTTGCATATCCTTGGCATCATTCGACAAAGCATCGTTGCCGTAAGTGAGGTATCGGAGTCAAGGCGGCTTGCCGTGACTATTCTAAGTCTGTCCGATTTCCGTCTTTCAGGCGTGTCAAGCGAAATGCCGTTGGTAATAACGTCTATTCTGTCGGGAGAAAGTCCGTATTCGTTTACAAGATATTCCTTTACGTCCTCGCTGACAGCCACCGTTCTATCGCCCCAACAGCTAAGTGTTTTGCGAGGAGGGGCTGGGTCATACATACCGTGTGCCGTAACGGCAAATGGTGGAAAGGCGTCCTTTTTCGTCAGGCTCTCGCAGACGAGTGCAGGTATTCTGCCGTGTGCGTGAACAACGTCAAATCTTCCCGATATTGCAATTTTCTTTATTGCTGCCCGACAGCGCATAACGGCAGCAGGGCTTTTTTTGTCAAGTGGAAGGCGAGTGTGAAGTATACCGCTTGAAGTAAGACTATCTACAAGCGCACCACCTGAGGACAGAATGTGGACAAAATGTCCCCTCGCAGTAAGCGCACGGGCAAGTGTCAGTATATGAGTTTCAGCTCCACCGATACCCATTCGTGTTGAAACAAGTAATATCTTCATTTCCCACACCCCTTTCTTTGTTGTTTTATCTATCAGGGAAAAATAATTATCCAAATTATATTATATATCATTTTTAAACAAAAATCAACACAGAGAGAGTTTTTTTCTCACCCCTGCCATTCATTTTTTCACCTCATAGCGAATATGCTTTATCACAAATACAAACGAAAAGAGATGGAAAATGATAACTATGCAAAATCAGGCTGTCGGGCGTACCTCTCTGTGTGGGCTTAGCGACGAGGAGGTGTTGCACTCTCGGGAGCAGTGGGGACGAAATATTCTTCCAAAGACAAAGCGCAAGAGCTTTATCCGTGCCTTCATCTCATCCTTTGGCGACCCCGTCATAAAGGTTCTGCTCATCGCTCTCGCTGTAAATCTGATCTTTCTTTTCAAAACTGCCGACGTATTTGAGTGTATAGGCGTTGCTGCATCCATTTTGCTCGCAACTCTCATCTCCACCCTCTCGGAGCGTTCAAGCGAGGCTGCGTATGAGAGGCTCGCAGCCTCTGCCTCTGCCACACCTGTCCGTGTTATAAGAAACGGCAGGGCTTGCGAAATTGCGACTGACGAGGTTGTTGTCGGGGATATTGTATCCCTTTGCAGTGGTGATGAAGTGCCTGCTGACGGAATAATTATCGACGGTTCTCTTTCTCTCAATATGAGCACTATGACAGGCGAGGGAGTCGATGTGCAGAAGACTCCGTCAGCCGACTCCTCGCTCTCGCCGTCCTCGCCGTCATCACTCTTGCGTGGCTGTACTGTTAGCTCAGGCGAGGGATATATGAAGGTTTCAGCCGTTGGTGCGCAGACTCTTCTTGGTGGTGTTTCGGGTGAGCTTGCGCCTCCCGAGCGTCCAAGTCCTCTGCGTGAAAGGCTCTCGAAGCTCGCCTCTCAGATAAGCCGTGTGGGTTATGTATCTGCCGCCGCCATAGCCTTAGCTTTCCTATTCAACATATTTATAATCGACAGCTCCTTTGATAGCGAAATAATACTGAGCAAATTGCGTGACACGCCCTATCTTATCTCACGCCTGCTTGATGCGCTGACTTTAGCACTTACTGTTATCGTTGTTGCTGTTCCTGAGGGACTTCCTACTATGATCGCCGTTGTTCTCTCATCCAATGTCAAGAGGATGGTAAGTGGTGGCGTGCTTGTCAAGAAGGCTGTCGGCATTGAGGCGGCGGGCAGTATGAATATCCTATTTACCGACAAAACAGGTACTCTGACCGAGGGCAAAATGCGAGTGGAGGGCGTTGTTCTGCCAAACTCCGACTCACCACTTGCGCCAAGCTGTCTGTCAAAATATCCAACGGCTGAGCGCATCTACCGTCTCTCTGCCATCTACAACACCTCAAGCGTACTTGGTGAGGGTGGCGTTTTGGGTGGTAATTTCACCGATCGTGCTATTCTTTTGTCCATCTCGGGCGCACAGGTGGAGGACGCAAGGGTACTTGAAAAGATTCCCTTTGACAGCGCGCGAAAGTTTTCAGCCGTCAGGCTTAGTATTGATGGCAGAAGCCTTTGCATCTACAAGGGTGCGGGTGAGCTTTTGCTTCCAAGAGTTCGGCGCGCACTTATTGGGACGGGTGCGCAAGTCTTTGACAGATACGGCTTTGCCGAGACTGTTCGCAAAAGCACCTCCTGTGGTAAACGTGCAGTTGCTCTTGCCGTTTGCGAGGGAGATCGTCTTTTGCCCGATGGACGTCTGCCTGAAAGCCTTGTACTTGTATGCTCAGTTCTTCTCTGCGACCCTGTGCGTTCGAGAGCACCTCAAATTCTCTCCCGTCTCGCCCTTGGTGGTATTGACGTGGTAATGGTAACGGGTGACAGCCGTGAGACAGCCACGGCCGTGGGAATACAGAGTGGACTTATCACGCACACGCGCAATCTTGTGCTCAGCTCCGAGGAGATGGGGAGGATGAGCGACCGTGAGCTTACCGAGGCTTTGCCCTCGCTCGCCATTGTTGCAAGAGCTCTGCCCTCCGACAAGAGCCGACTTGTCAGGCTTGCCACTATGTCGGGCAGGGTTGTAGGTATGACGGGTGACGGTGTCAACGATGCGCCTGCTCTTGCCGCCGCAGACGTTGGCTTTGCTATGGGAAGTGGAAGTGCTGTTGCAAAGGACGCCGCCGACATCGTCATTCTCTCCGATGACCTTGAGGGAATAAGTAATGCCGTTCTCTACGGGCGAAACATCTTCAAGAGCATTCGCAAATTCATCGCTCTTCAGCTCATCGTCAATCTCTCTGCCGTAGGAATTTCTATGATAGGGCCGTTTATTGGCGTTGACTCGCCCATTACCGTTGTTCAGATGCTTTGGCTTAACATAATAATGGACACCCTCGGTGGTCTTGCCTTTGCAGGCGAGGCGGCGCATCCTCGCATTATGAGGGAAAAGCCCAAACAGCGAAGCGAGCCAATCCTCAACAAATATATGATTGGCAAGATTATCTTCCTCGGACTTTTCACGCTTCTGCTCTCCGTATTCTTTCTGACCTCGCCCAATGTGCGTTCTCATTTCGCTCCGTCTGCCGGTGAGAGCCATCTGCTTAGTGGCTTTTTCGTGTTTTTCATATTTGCAGGTATTGCAAACTGCTTTGCTGCAAGAAGCGACAGGCTTTGGCTGTTTTCAGGTCTCTCTGACAATCTGCCCTTCATTCTCATCATCTTTTTCGTTGCTACAATTCAGCTTTTGTTTGTCTACATAGGTCACGATGTGCTTCGCACAGTACCACTGCCACCGAGCGAGCTTTTCTATTCGATGTCCCTTGCGCTGACCCTTCTGCCTGCAGGGACACTTTACACTCTTCTCTGGCGAGCGTTTGGACGGAAGAGTGGATATTAAAACAAATAAATAAGAGCTTGTGCCATAAGGCACAAGCTCTGTTATTTCCACGTCCGTCAGGACGGCTTTTAAGCTTTGTAACTTTATATCAATATATCATAAACGCAAATGACGGTGATTGACCGACTTTTATGCGGAGGTGACCTTTCCTCGTGCTTTGCAGAAGCTTCCGCAGAACCGAGTGTGATAAAAAAGCAGCTTTTGCGGCCGTTTATTTAGCGAAATCAACGGCTCGGGATTCCCTGATAAGATGAACCTTTATCTGACCGGGATACTTAACGTCTTCTTTTATCTTCTGCGCCATATCGTGTGCGATAACCTTCATTGTTTCGTCATCGACATCCTCAGGCTTAACGAGCACACGAAGCTCACGGCCTGCCTGAATGGCGTATGCCTTTTCAACTCCGGGGAAGGACCTTGCGATCTCCTCGAGCTTTTCAAGACGCTTAATGTAGTTTTCGAGATCCTCTCGTCTTGCGCCGGGTCTTGCTGCCGAAATTGCGTCGGCTGCCTGAACCAGAACGGCGATTATTGTTCTCGGCTCGACATCATTGTGGTGAGCCTCGATGGCGTGGATGACCTCGGGATTTTCCTTGTACTTCTTGGCTGCATTTACGCCGATCTGTACGTGTGTTCCCTCAACGTCGTGGGGGAATGCCTTTCCGATATCGTGAAGAAGTCCTGCACGTCTCGCTGTAACTGCGTCAACGCCAAGCTCCTCTGCCATAATACCTGCGAGGAAGGCAACCTCGACTGAATGCTTGAGTACGTTCTGTCCGTAGCTTGTGCGGTAGCGGAGTCTGCCAAGCAGCTTGACAAGCTCAGGGTTGAGTCCGTGAACTCCAACCTCAAAGGTTGCTCTTTCTCCTGCCTGCTTAACACCTGCCTCGACCTCTCGGCGAGCCTTTTCTACCATTTCTTCAATGCGTGTGGGATGGATTCGTCCATCTGCTATGAGCTTTTCAAGTGCAAGTCTTGCAATCTCACGGCGTACGGGATCAAAGCCCGAAAGTGTGATTGCCTCGGGTGTATCATCGATGATGAGGTCAACTCCCGTCAGCTTTTCAAGCATCAGGATGTTTCGTCCCTCTCGTCCGATAATTCTACCCTTCATTTCCTCGCTGGGAAGAGCTACCGTTGTAATAGTTGCTTCCGAAACGTGATCTGCGGCATAGCGTTGAATTGCAAGTGAGATAATGTTGCGAGCTCTTGTGTCAGCCTCGTCCTTGAACTGCTCTTCAAGCTCACTCATTCTCTGAGCAAACTCAAACTTTGCAACCGATTCCATTGTGGCAAAAAGCTCTGCCTTTGCCTCCTCGGCTGTCAGTCCCGAGATACGCTCAAGTGCTCTCGTCTGAAGCTCAAGTGCCTGTGACAGCTGTTCTCTTACCGCCTCATTTTCCTTGATGCGCCTGTCGAGCTGTTCGCTCTTGCGCTCAAGCTGTTCGGTCTTTCTGTCAAGAGACTCTTCCTTTTGGGCAAGTCTGCGCTCCGATCTTGAAACCTCGCTTCGACGTTCCTTGATCTCTCGCTCCGACTCACTTCGCATCTGATTGATTTCCTTCTGTGCGGCAACGATCATTCTGTTTGACTCAACCTCGGCTTGCACACGAGCATCCTCAAGGATTCTCTTAGCCTCAGTCTCTGCTGAGCCGATCTTCTTCTCTGCTATCGAACGGCGAAGTATCACGCCAAACAATATGCCGAGAGCAAGCATCACGATCCCCACTCCAACACAGAGCAAGATGACAAAAATTGTGTCCAATTTTGCACCTCCTTCGTTTAGATTATTCTTTTTTTGCATAATGATGAAATTTGTACGTCACCTCTTCGGTTTTGTGCAAACTCATACACTTTATTTTATCACAAATACTTTTGCTTGTCAATATAAAAAATGCAGAATGTTTTTCTCCATCCTGCATTATTGTTTCAGTTTTTGTCATTTTTCCTCATACTCGTCGTATCGTACAAACGGGTCAAGTGCAAGCCGTCTCTCAGGTACTATTGCGGCAAACCAGATTATTATTCCGACTGCCGCCACCACAACGGTTGCCACAAGTGGATTAAAAACTCTCATTATAACCGACACTTCCATTACATAATATTTATAATAAAGAAATCTTATAATATACGGAACTGTCGTCGGATACACGGGCAAAAGCATCGCTAAAAACGGTATTACCTTTGTAGGCATAAAAGTTTTGAACCACAGCTTTATGCGTGAGGTTTCGGGGTCTTTTGGGTCCCTTGGAAGCACCAAAAGTGCATAAACAAGCATATAAAGTGACACCACCAAAGAGAGTGCGAATGCGACATAATAGCCTCCGACAGTCCACTTCATTCCACTTACAAGTGCCGTGGTAAACTCGTCCATCGCGCCACTTTCGGTAGCCTTTATAGCCTCCACTCCCGTACTGACCATATCGTCTATGGATTGCAGAGAGAGCAGCTCTCCGTCGCTGTTAAAACGCACGCATTTGTGCGAGCAGAAGATGAGAGTCAGGACCGACACAACTGTCGGCATACAGTATTTTGCATACACAAGAATTCTGTATAAGGTATTCCTTATCTGCCTCTTTTTGGATATATTTCTCGCCTGTGCCATAATCAGTTATCCTCGGCCATTCCCTCGAGGTAATAAGCCGCCTCCATATCTGCTACGGAAAGTGCAAAGGCAAGTGGGAACATTTCAAGCGCGCGTCCAACCTGGTTGTTGTCCTCAGTACCCGAAAAGCCCATATGGTATCTTATAGCAAACGCCTCATCCCTTGTAAGTCTCATATATCCCGATGCGATATATACAGATTTTTCGCCGTGACCGTAGGGGAGATTATCCTCTATTGTGTAGTATGGCACAGTTGTCCACACGCCGTTTTTCTTTACGTTACGGCTGTCCATACGGTAGAAATTGACCTTGCACAAATCGTGCAGAAGAGCTGCAATTGCGATACTCTCATCGCTGTAATGAACTCCGTAAACATCACGCATACGGGGTCTTGCAAGTATATCCACAAGGCAATCGTAGACATTGAGGCTGTGACGGCAAAGGCCGCCCAGCTCTGCACCGTGAAATCTTGTTGATGCAGGAGCTACAAAAAAGTCGCTTGACTCGCTACAAAGGAACGCAAGCAGCTCCCTTGATCCCTCTCTGTGAATTTTATCCTCATATATCTGTATAAATCTTTCTCTGTCTGTCATATTTTTCACGCTTTCGTTGTATTTATGTCAGTTCTGGTTTTCGAGATCCTTGATCTTCTGAATATTCGCCTCGTGCTCAGCGAGCGTGCTTGCGTAATACATATTGCCCGCCTTGTCGGAGACGAAATAGTAATACGGATTCTCGCCGCTCTCAGGCTCTGCAGGGTCGATAGCGCAGGCTATGGCGTCATATCCGGGGTTGCAAATGGGGCTTGGCGTATAGCCTGAATAGAGATAGCTATTATATGGGCTGTCGAGCTTGAGATCCTCTGCCGTAAGTTCAGTTACTCTCTCGCCTCTGAGGTAGGAAAGTGCGTAAACTATCGTTGAGTCGCACTCGAGGTTCGGAAATCTCTCGGCGTTATTGAGTCTGTTCCAGATAACAGCCGATACCTTGTCGATATCGTTTCTGTAATACGCTTCCTTCTCGACTATTGATGCAATTATGAGAAGCTCGTCAAGTGTTATTCCCATATTCTCTGCGACAGAGATTAGCTCTGCGTCCTTGCAGACCTTTGCAAACTGGTCAAGCAGACGGCAGAGATAATAATCCTCGCTCCTGCCGACGTAGAAATCGTATGTGTCGGGGTAGAGATAGCCCTCAAGCAGATAATATCTCTCGCTCATATCAATTCCTGCAAGGAAATCATATTCCGAGACGAAATCGTAGTTCTCCATAACCTCAGCAAAGCCCTCTTTGCTTCCACAGCCGTTTTCAACGAAAATCTCAACTATCTCATCGACCGTCGAGCCTTCGGGGAAGGTTATACGGATAGTCTCTACCGTTGATGATGCAATAAACGAGAACATAAGATTATCATAATTCATCGTACTGCTGACCGTATACGTGCCACCGACAAAATTATAATAATCATTTGAGTCAACGCCCTTTAGATCGGCATAGAACCGAAACAGCCACGGGTATTCTATAACCCCTGCGTCGTACAGTATCTCAGATATTTCATCGGTAGTTGCGTAGTCGGGTATGGTGACCTCGGCAACCACCTCTTCCTTGACAAATGCAAATATATCATTTGCACAGGTCAGCGCGAAGACGGCAAGTGCCACGGAAACCGTCACTATTAGGATGATATAGACAAGTGCCTTGACTACTGCAAGCACGGTGCTTTGCGTTTCAGTAAAGCTTGAGCGACCGAAGAAATCATCCTCGCTGTCATCAACAAGCTCGTCAACTGCAGCGGCGTATTCTTCCTTGGTGTAGCCACCTATGCGCTTTTTCTTTTCGCCCCGTTTTTCACGGATCTTATCTATTATGCTCGGTCCATTTTTCTTTGGAGCTTGTGTGCGAGCATTAGTTTTTTTCTTTTTAATCATTTTTATCCTTTTTCCTTTTTATCTCACCGTCATAGTCCTATGAACACAGCCGCCGTATACATAATGTAGCAGACAAGCGTGGGGAACGAAAAAAACGCACCTGCCGTTGCAGCTATTCTCGGGTGTTTGAATGCAAACTCCTCAAGCACGCCACCTCCGTCCACAGCCTTGTACGGTGGGTCGACCTCTCTGTATTCAGAGGAGAGATTGAGCTTTGCATAATGCTTATAAAGCCTTGCCGACTCGCCACAGAATATTCCACCGAAGAGCAAGAACAGCGAGGTTATGATGAATATAAACAGCTCCTCGCCACCAAGGTCAAAGACCGTCTGCAGATATGGGCGACCGAAGACGGCGGTGAGGTTGTATACAAAGTGAACGAGAGTGGTTGCTGCCAGCGACCTTGTTGTGTAAAGCGTCAGCGCAAGCAGGACGCCCCCGAAGAAATATGTCGGGAAGCGTGAGAGATCAAAATGAAGCATTGCGAAGAAAACTGACGAGAGCAAAACTGCCGCCGTTGTGCTTCTCTTCTCATACTCCGAGACGAGAATTCCACGGAAGAGAAACTCCTCGCAGAGAGCGGGCAGAGCTGCGTATGCAAGGACAATGTATACAGTATCAGCCGCACCACCGTCATTTTTTGAGATGAACACTCCCCAAAGGTCATAGCTATTCTCAAACGCCTCGTGTCCACTCACAAGGTAGTCAATAAGAATAGTTCCCGTTGTCAGCGTCACTATTGCCGAGAGGATCAGCAGAAGATGTCCAAGCCCGAACAGCTTTATCCTAAACGCTCCAAAGCCTTTTGAAAACAGGCGAATATAAACTGCCGATGGCACAAGAAAAACGAGAAGCTCAAGCACTATTACAGCTATGTACTCGTTTTCCCTTGTCAGCATTGTAGTGTCGATAAGTCTGCACAGAAAAAGCAGAACAAATACCGACAACACAAGCAGGGGGGCAGTATTTGCCGAATTGCGAAAAAATTTCATAATAGCATCCGTCTTTCGTTTCAGTCTCCAAAGATCACGGGAGAGAGCGTTGCCTTTGATAATTGAGCTGCCGTCTCTTCGTCCTTAATTGCGGCAACGAGCATAAGACCGAATTCCATAGCTGCGCCCATTCCGATGGCAGTTATAATATTTCCGTCACGCTCAGTTCTTGCTTTAGTAACGGTAGCACCCAAAAGCTCTGCCTCAAATCCGGGGAAGCAGGTAGCTCTCTTGCCACACAGGTATCCTCTTTTGCCAAGCACGAAGGGTGCGGCACAGATTGCGCCCACAATTTTGCCGCCCTCCATAGCCACATTCAGCGCAAGATCGACAGCTGCACTTCTGTCAAGATTTGATGCACCGGGCATACCACCGGGAAGAACAACTGCATCAATATCAGTTGGAGCAAAACCGGCGTCCGTGATGTCGGCCTTTACGACAATTCCGTGTGAGCCTGTGATATATTCAGAGCCGACTCCGACAGTTTTTGTTGGAATGGACGCTCTGCGCAACAGGTCAATCGGAGCAAGTGCCTCAACCTCTTCAAATCCGTTTGCAAGAAATACATATACCATAACAGCTCTCCTTTCGGCTTTCGTCTCTGTTTTGCCAAGAAATAATAATATACAAGTATATTATATCACATAAAAAGTGTTTTTTCCATATTTTCATAATCATTTGCAAAAAAATTTTTTCTTTATTTATATATTTATGTTTTTTTGATTGCTTGACTTTGCATATCAACTGTGCTATAATACCCGATGGTAACAATTTTTCGTTTTTTGTCGGCAGATGACTGTCGCACTAACTGAGGTGTATTTATTATGACAAAGGTCGAAGGCTCAAGGAAGAGGTCGGCTGATAAGGACTTTACGCAAGGCCCTCTGTTTTTGCCTATTTTGCTCTTTGCACTACCTGTTTTAGCAACGGGTGTTCTCCAATTTCTCTACAACGCCGCCGATGTTTTCATAGTCAGCCGTTTTGCCGCCGACGGTAACACGGCTCTTTCCGCCGTAAGCTCGACAGGCTCGCTCTCAAATCTCATAACGGGACTTTTCATAGGTCTTTCGGTTGGCGCATCGGTCACGATCTCGCACGCTATTGGTGCAGGACGGCCCGACGAGGCTAACAAGATCGTGCATACTGCCATCACAATGAGCCTTGTTCTCGGATCTCTTGTTGCCGTGTTCGGCTTCCTTGCCGCAAAGCCCCTGCTCTCGCTTATGAGCGTTACTGAAACTGTAATTGACCACTCAACGCTCTATATGAAGATAATCTTCATCGGTATGCCGGCTCAGATGCTCTACAACTACGGTGCGGCAATTCTCCGTGCAAGTGGTGACACGAAGCATCCGTTCTATTTTCTCGTTTTCTCAGGGCTTATCAACGTTGCCTTCAACCTCGTTTTTGTTATTGTCCTCCACCTTGACGTTGCAGGCGTTGCCATCGCAACCATAATCTCGCAATACATAAGCGCAACGCTTGTCGTAATTCAGCTCTGCAGGACGGAGGGCGTGGTTAAGCTCAATCCACGCAAGCTGAAAATCGATCTCCCTCTTATGAAAAAAATTATTGCAGTTGGTCTTCCCGCAGGAATACAGAGCTGTTTGTTCTCCTTCTCAAACGTTATAATTCAATCCTCCATCAACTCCCTTGGAGATATTGCGATGGCAGGAAACGGAGCTGCTGCAAATATTGACGGCCTTGTATACATCGCTCTCAACTCCTTTCATCACGCCGCACTCACCTTTACAGGTCAGAACCTCGGCGCAAAGAAGATTGACCGTATAAAGCGCACCTGCAAAATTTGTCTTCTGCTTGTAAGTGTCATTGGTATTACGATCTGTGGACTTATCTATGTTTTCGGCGAAGAGCTTCTCGCTATTTACAGGCCGGGCGAGACGGAGGTCATCGCATACGGAATGATCCGTGTGACGTATATGGGTGCTACATATTTTCTGTGTGGCCTTATGGATGTTATGTCGGGTATGCTCCGTGGAGTCGGCGCATCTATGACATCTATGATAATAAGCCTCGTCGGCTCTTGCGCACTTCGTGTTGTCTGGATCTTTGCCGTCTTTGAAACATACAGAACTCCTGAAATTCTCTACGCATCCTATCCTCTTTCGTGGATCGTCACAACGATAGCACTATATATAAGCTATCGGTTCGTGCTCTCCCGCATCGAAAGGTCTCTTAAAATAGAGGATAATGCTCTGAAAGCTTAAACAAAAAGGCTTATGGCGTCTGCCATAAGCCTTTTTTACTCCTCTTCTCTACTCGCCACCGTTTATGATTCGGTCAAAGCATTCGTATCTCTCGCGGCGGAGTGCACCGTTTATGTGCAGTACCCGCAGGGACGTATTGTTATAGCTTGAGAGTGGGCGGTCGAGCGCATCATCCGAATGTGCGCAGACATATATCTCGCCGTTCTGTATAGCTGAAATTATGAGCGTATGATAAAAGTCAGCAGCCTCGTCTGCAAGCTGAACTACATCACCGACCAAGGCTCTGCTCAAGTCTATGAGTGTGGCAAACGGCCCCTCGCCTCCGTTTTCACTGCGAAATTCGGGTGCGCCTGTCATAAAACTATAAAAATATTCCACACCACTGAACGCAGGTGCTCTGTCAGTTGGTGAGCGATAGTACCAGCCGTATATGGGCGTAAGATTTTCCACGCAAAGTCCTGCAAGCAGGCATTGGGAAACGAAATTTGTGCAATCCCCACCAATTCCCGTGAAGTCCTCAAACAGTGGATTGCGTGAAAGAGCCCACCTCCTTGCGTATTCTATTGCACGACTGCGATCATACGGCACAAAGTCAAAGCTCGGTTCTCTTGGAAAAGGTTGGTTATTCATTCTTTCCCTCCGTTTGCAAGCATCGCCGCAAAGAGATGCGCACCGTCTCCTCTTGTGAGTGCTTCACTTGCAAGAAGTGTGTCCATATCATCTATGCAAATGGGAATACCCGATGCTCCAAGAGTGGCGATCTCACTCCGTCCGAGAGATGAAATACCGATGCCTGCCGAGGTTTTTATTGCTGTCTCATCGTCAATTCCCATCATCGCTGCCGTAAATATTGCTGCCTCGGCAATACTTATTTCATCCTTTGGCGCAAACACCAGCTCGCCGTCAACAATAAGTCCACCCACCATTCCTCTCTCGTAAGCCACGGCAACGTATGGAGCGGCGTCTTTTGATATTTTATCCCTGTCGGCAAATACAGAGAGTGCCTCTTCGTTAGCATCACGCCCGTCTACACCGAGGCACATCATAGCACAGAGCACAAACTCCTCTCTCGAGAGCTTAGCTTCGGGATAGAAGCAAAGGCTCTCGCCCACACGAGTGCCACTCATAATTCCGTGCTCGCTTACAATTCTTGCAGCCGTTTCGTCAACTCCGTCAGTATCTGCAAAGCCCGATGAGGCATATCTTGTGATCTTCAGCGACACCCGTCCCTCGCCCTCGGCGTAGTTGCCGTATTCATCACGAAGCTGATAGGAAAAGCTGTCCCTGCCTGTGTAGCCACTCTCAGCCTTGTAAACATAAACTCCTCTCTCTCGGTCTAAAAGCTGAACGCTACCGTGTGATGGATACTTTGATATTTCAAACACAAGTCCGTCACCGTCGCCATCGCTTCCTGCAAGCACGCCACCGTAGGTGGACGAGGACGGCATACGGACGGACGATGCGCTGACGGATGAGGGGGAGAGAGTTGGTGCAGAATTGCTCTCGCCCTCGTCAAGAATATGTACTTTGCAGAGATATTCATATGGAGAGCC
The DNA here is from genome assembly GCA_045543615.1 of Eubacteriales bacterium. Taxonomy (GTDB): domain Bacteria; phylum Bacillota; class Clostridia; order Oscillospirales; family CAG-272; genus CAG-390. The sequence continues at coordinate 31,576 of JAZPXL010000019.1, read as the reverse complement.
ATTTACAGTAAATGAAAAATCAAGCACGTCACTCTCCCTCTCCGCCATCGGCACAAGTGAGAGACGGGAAAGATTTGCACGGCTTATCTTCTGCCCTTCGGGAAGCACAAGCGAGCCTATCGTAAGCTGACCCGTGCTCAAGTCTGCTCTGCGAGCAACAGTTACATAGTCAACGTCCACTCCCACAAGTCTCTCAAAATCCTCTGCCGAAAACAGCGCACCACCACCGGGCGTTGTCGACATCACAAGCTCGTTCTGTCTCGCTATCACGCATAGTCCCGGTGAGAGCAAGCTCTGCTCACTCTCCTCTGCCGCAGAAACAAAAACGGGAAAAGCCACGCTCGCGATTGCAAGGCACAGACAAAGTAACAAAAACACAATCTTCTTTTTTTGCATAATACACCTCACTTCAATTTTCTATCAATACAAAATATGACCGTCTGTGCGAAATATTCCACACAGACGGTCAGCTTTATTCTTTTTCTTGTTTTATTTTTATCCCTCTCGGTCAGCCCTCGATATTGTTACAAACGCCAAGGAAAATGGGAAGTCCTTCTTTTGTATCCACTATGGCGTAGACGAACGGACGGTCAAATTCAACACGGTAGTTTTTTACACTAATTGGCTCTGAGCTTTCAGCATCCATAATAACGGCTGTAACTGCTGCAGCTCTCGTTCCCGAATTGTCAAGCTCAAGGAATGTTTTGTGAAGTACATTTGAAATAAATATATTCTCGCCACCGTCCATTTTGCCAAAGGATGAGAAGTCTGCTTTTTTATCGTCAAATGCAGAGACTATTCCAAGTGAGCAGAGCAGCTCTCTGAGTGAGAGCGAGGTGTCAGTTTTAAAATGCGGCAGCTTTGCGCTGACGTTTACCACAGGCCCACCTGCCGTCGTATACTCTCTTTTGTCATAGAGCGAGACAAATCTCTCGCCGTCAAGACTTGTCAGGTAGGACGAAATATCGCCCTCTTTTGGAAGCAGAGCTACAAATGCGTAGCCACCTCCACGGTACTCCTTGACTATACCTATCTCGTGCTCGCCCTCAATATATGCTCTTGCCGAGGCGTTCATATATTTTACGGTGCTCTCGCCGCCCTTGCCGTTGAATCTTCCATCAAAGCAAGCCTCGTCGGGCACAGGATCCGACCAAAGAGCGTCAAATGAGAGAGCGTTGAGCAGAACCATAACGGTATCATAGGAGACGTCATCTTCTCCCAGAATTTCGGGAATCATCTTGTCGGTGTTCTCCCACACCCAGCCGTTTATTGATTTTACGGTTTCGGGATCGGTGAAGGGTGCTGAAAATACGTCAGCCTCAAATGTGTTCTCTATTTCGTGAAGGAAGTTTTCGTTAATATTAAAATCAGGGCGATTTGTTACCCACATCGAGTTTGCGAAATTGAATTTTGCGTCCTTGTTTGAGGTAAGCGTGCCGTAATATTTGAACAGCTCTTCGTTCATCTTTTCGATACTCATCCCGAAAAGCTCCTCAAACTGCGCCCTCGTATCGCCCTCAGCTCCGTTTGCCGCCATAAGCAGAGCTGTTGTGATTGAAAGTGGGGACAGCAGGATGTCGTCCTCACTCAAAGCACCCTCTCTGAGCATAGATAGCGCAAGCGCAGCACTTGCTTCTCTGTAAGCCTTGCTGACTCTGCCCGACTCTCTTGACGAGACAAAGCCCTCTGTATTTGTCAGATTCTGAATGTTTTCGTTGGGAATTTTAACATACACGGGATCGGTTGTCACTCTTCCCTCGCCAAACAGCTCGCTCATATCGCATCCAACTGTCAAAAGCAGCGTCAAAAGCACGAGTGCAGATGCGCACAAGCGCACAATTGCTCTGACTCTTATCCTTGTCTTTTTCATTTTTTCTCCTCCTTTTGTCTTTACGGTATACTACCGTTTTTGTGTCTCTACTATAATAGACGATCGAGAGAGGAAAAAGTTCCACGTTTTTTTAAAAAAAGGCAGACGGATATTCCGTCTGCCTTTGATTTATTCTTCAACAACCCTGATGCTTTCGATTATAACAGGTGTACGGGGAACGTCACCGAAGTAACCGAATCTGCCGGTTCTGACCGATGCGATCTTATCAATAACGTCAAGCCCCTCAATTACAAGTCCAAAGCCTGCATACTGTGCGTCAAGATGGGGGGAGTCTGCGTGCATAATGAAGAACTGCGAGGACGCAGAGTCGGGGTCGGAGGTTCTTGCCATAGAAAGCACGCCCTTTGTGTGCTTCAGCGTGTTCTGCATAAAGCCGTTAGCGATAAACTCGCCCTTGATAGCGGACGCTTCCTTATGCTCAAACTGTGTGTCATAGCCACCACCCTGGATCATAAAGCCCTTTATGACTCTGTGGAAAATCAGTCCGTCAAAGAAATTCTTCTCGATAAGTGAGAGGAAGTTTTTAACTGTAAGGGGTGCTATGTCGGGGTAAAGCTCGGCCTTCATTGTGCCGTAGTCCTTTACCGTAATTTCAATAATAGGTTTCTTTGCTGCCATTTTTCGTCTCCAATATATTTTTCTTTTATTTTAATTTTGGAAGCTCGGGGTAGCCGATGTCAAGAATCTCGTCTATTCTATCCTTCTTGCCGTCCATATAAAGCCATCCGAGCAGCACCTCAAAGCCCGTGGCTCTGCGATACTCTGCCATACTCGCACTCTTAGGTGTGTTTTTTCCGTGTCCTGCGTTTCTGCCCCTCTTGTACGTTGCAGTTTCCTCAACGCTCAGATGGGGAAGCACACGCTCCACGGCCTCGCTCTGTGCAGTAGCCTTTACATAATCGAGAGCTGCACGGTTGAGTCTGTCGGAGCTGCAAAGACCACTTCTGACAAGTCTCTCACGGACGCAAAGCTCAAAGACAGAGTCACCAAGATATGCAAGTGCCTCAACAGAGAGAGTGTGTTGTTTTTCGCTCAACTCTCCGTCCTCACTCGGCAAAGGGATCAAACTCAAAAGAGTCCATAAGTCTCATCTTAAAGAGGTTTGCCTTATGCTTACGGTCAATGAGTGCCTTCTTTGCGCTCTCGGGCTCAATGCCCTCTCTGATATATCTGTCAAGCTCTGCATAGCTAAAGCCGAGGTTGTCCTCATCAGTTCTGCCGCAAAGTCCGTCAATCGGAACCTTGTCCACAAGCTCTGCAGGAAGACCGAGGTATCTGCCAATCTCCTTAAGCTCCGTTACAGTAAAACGGGATATGGGCGAAAAATCACCTACCGAATCTCCATATCTTGTTGAATAGCCAACATAGTCCTCAGAGAGATTGCAGGTATTTGCAACTCTTCCGTTTACCGATTGGGAGAGTGCATAGAGTGTTGTCATACGAATGCGAGGTGGCATATTCTGGAGCGACTGCGATGAAAGCTCATTACCAAGCGCACCTGCCACAGCACTCTTCAGTGCCTCTGCCGTCTCGCCGATATTTACAAGATAATGCTTGATACCGAGGTGCTCAACAAGCATATAAGAGCAGGAAATGTCAAACTGCTCGCCCTGGGGCATAAGCACGCCGACAACTCTGTCAGCTCCAAGAGCCTTTACGCAGAGTGCCGCAACGATGGACGAGTCCTTACCACCCGACACTCCCACAACTGCGTTGCAGCCCTTGCCGTTTTCCTCGAACCAATCTCTGATCCACTCCACGCAAGCGTCGGTTGCTGTCTTAACGTCAAAACTGTAATTTTTCATTTTTTACCTCCATAGTCCCTGCCCACAGGTGTGTGCAGAGCGTAATATGTAGTGTTTCTATATTTATTATATAACAATTATCGTCCATAGTCAATGAAATTTCAAAAAAAGATTGATTTTCCCCGTTTTGTGTGGTATCATATAATTGTATCAATATGCGACAAATAATCGAATGGAGAAAAAATAATGAAACAGTATGATGTTATTATTATCGGAGCCGGGCCCGGTGGCATCTTCAGCGCATACGAGCTGAATCTTCTTCGCCCCGACCTCAAGGTTGCCGTCCTTGAAACAGGCGCACCCCTCTCCGAGAGAAAATGCCCCATTGACGGCGTTAAGATAAAGTCCTGTATCGGTTGCAAGAGCTGTGCCATTATGAACGGCTTTGGTGGTGCAGGTGCATTCTCGGACGGAAAATATAATATTACTACCGAATTTGGTGGAACTCTTCACGAGCATATCGGAACTGAAGAGGCTATCAGGCTTATGGAATATGTCGACGGCATCAACCTCTCCTACGGTGGCGAGGGCACAAAGCTCTACTCTACTGCAAATACAGGTATCAAAACCCTCTGTCTGCGCAACGGTCTGCATCTTCTTGACGCATCCGTTCGCCATCTCGGAACTGATATCAACTACATAGTTCTTGAAAATCTCTACAACAAGCTCTCAGGTGCTGTTGATTTCTTCTTCCGTACTCCTGCAAGAACTGTTGAAATAATTGATGGTGGCTACCGTGTAAACAGCGACAAGGAAACCTTTGAAGCTCCCATTTGTATTATCTCTGCAGGTCGCTCGGGAAGCAAGTGGATGGAGAAGGTCTGTGCTGACCTTGACATTCCCACTATGTCGAACAGAGTTGACATCGGTGTCAGAGTTGAGATACCCTATGAAATCTTTGCGCACCTGACAGATGAGCTTTATGAGTCGAAGATAGTCTACCGTACAGAGAAATTCCAGGATCTCGTGCGCACCTTCTGTATGAATCCCAAGGGTGCTGTTGTTAACGAGAACACAAACGGAATCGTTACCGTAAACGGTCACAGCTACGAAGACCCCAAAAAGCACACGGGCAACACAAACTTCGCCCTTCTCGTTGCAAAGCATTTCTCCGAGCCATTCCGTGACAGCAACGGATACGGCGAGAGCATTGCACGCCTGTCCAATATGCTTGGTGGTGGCGTTATGGTACAGAGATTTGGTGATCTCATCCGTGGTCAGCGAAGCAACAGCAGACGAATTGAAGAGAGCTTTGTTCGTCCCACGCTTGCGGCAACACCCGGGGACCTGAGCCTTGTTATCCCCAAGCGCATTCTTGACGGCATCATTGAGATGATCTACGCTCTTGACAAGATAGCTCCCGGTACTGCAAATGACGATACCTTGCTCTACGGCGTTGAGGTCAAGTTCTACAATATGGAGGTTGAGACGGACGATCGTCTCTCCACTCGCCACAAGGGTCTGTTTGTCATTGGTGACTGTGGTGGAACAACTCACTCGCTCTCCCAGGCCTCTGCAAGTGGTGTTTGCGTTGCAAGACATATTGCAAACGGCAACGTCTGAATTAAAACTAAAAAGCAAAAACATTTTTTAGCATACACATAACAAAGGAGAAGCAAAATGTCACGCTCTTATAATGTTGAAAAAAATTACATCGGCAATATCTCACAGCTTTTTTCCATTCGTCGCTTCAAGCTGATGGGCGGCAAGGCTGACGGTACTGAGGCTATCGAAATTCACAACGGCGATGCTCTCACCGTTACACTCCTGCCCGACCGTGGACTTGATATCTTCTCAGTAAGATATAACGGCAAGGAAATGGCATATCACGCACCCGGTGGTATTATTCACCCTGCATATTACAACGACATCGGCCCTCGTTGGCTTCGCTCCTTCTCAGGTGGCTTCCTTGCGACCTGTGGTCTTGAATGGATCGGCTCTGCTCTGCCGGACTCCCTTGAGGGACTTCACGGCAGACATAACCACACACCTGCTGAAAACGTTTGCATCTCTACAAAGTTTGACGATGACGGCGAACCTTACGCCGAGATCGTCGGTGACATCTTCCACGGCAGACTCTTCGGTGTAAGATACACTCTTCGCCGTACCGTTATCATTTCAAGAAACAAAAACACCCTTACAATGAGGGATGAGATCACAAACAACGGCTTTACCCGTGCTCCTCTCTATCTGCTCTACCACTTCAACCTCGGCTATCCTCTCATCTCCGAATCAACCGAGCTTCTCATTGATGCAGAGCATATTCGTCCTGCAGACGATTTTGCCGCCTCTCTCATTGACGAATGGAGAACGATGACTCCCCCCGAGCCCGGCTACCGTCAGCGCAATTATTATCACTATCTCCCTGCCGATGCAAATGGCTATCGTCATTACGGCGTAAACAACCCTGAGATCGACACAAAGATGAGTGTTGCCTTTCGTTCTCCCGTCATCGACAAGGTATTCCAATGGAAGAACCTCGCTGCCGGTGACTATATTATGGGACTTGAGCCTGCCGCTATGGTTATGCTTGGCAAGGATGCTGAGGCTGCGGGCGAGCTGAAATTTATGGAGGCAGGCGAGAGCCAGACACACGAGTTTATCATCAGCTTCAGCCCTGCTGACAAATAATTCTCCGTCATAGAGGTATATTATGAACGAACAATTCACACCCCCTGAGAACGAAAACAATATTGAGACGCCAACCCCCGAGATGCCGAGGAAATCAAAATTCCTTGCTATAATCTCAATGATAACAGGTATTGTGTCGATAGCATCATCGTTTTCGCCATACGGAATTATGATGGGCGTTGCGGCAATCGTTCTCTCCGTTTTCGACAGAAAGAACACAGGTGCTTGCACGCAGAACAAGCTCGCTCTCATCTTCGGAATCATCGGCGCAGCTACAGGCATCCTCTCCCTTGTAATCATCGCACTTTCAGGTGATATTATGGCAGAGTCCCTGCGTTCCTTTGTAGACTTGTTCTCAAAGCTTATGGAGGGCATTGAATAAAACAAAAGGACGAAGAACCCGGGTTCTTCGTCCTTTTGTTTTTATCCAAACATAACTGCGTCAACCTCATCAAGTGAGGGGAACGCAAAGTCGGGACGCTCCGATACACCTGCCGCCTCAACGTCGGCAGGTGTTGTCTCGCCTGAATACACGAGGACAGCCGTAACGCCGTGCTTCTTTCCGAGTGCGATATCGGTGTAAAGTCTGTCGCCAAAGATGCACATACGGTCTGTGGAAATTCCCGTAGCCTCGCTTATCATCTCGACAGTCTCACGGTAGGGCTTACCGAAATATGTCGGTGTCTTGCCTGTTGATGCTGTAACAAATGCCGCAATAGCTCCACTGTCGGGGATAAATCCCGTCTCGGTGGGGCAATTGAAATCGGGATGGGTTGAGAGATATTCAGCACCATTTCTGACAAAACGGCAGGCGTTGTCCATCTTCTTGTATGTCATAGAGGTGTCAAAGCTCGTGACAACGATGTCTGCGCTCTCCTCTTCTCCCGTAAGCATCCTGATGCCTGCGGCACGGAAGTTTTCAACAAGCTCATCAGTACCGACAAGGTAAACGCTCTTGCCCTCTCTGTGACGGAGAAGGAACTCAATTGTAACATCTCCCGATGTCATAATCTCCTCTCTTGTAGGCGAAAAGCCGAGGCGGGAGAGCTTATTTACATAGAAATCGGAGGTGTGGGAGGCGTTGTTAGTAAAGAAAAGTACACGCTTTCCTGCTGCACGAAGATTGTTAATAAAGCGAATAGCAAAGGGGAAGACGTTGTATCCAAGATAAATAGTGCCGTCCATATCAAATATATAGAGGTCTTTTTCGTTTAAAATCGAGGTATCGGGATTCTTAAATTCCATTTTTTATCTCCGTTTTTTGTATTTTCATAAATATTATACCACCGACTTGATTTTTTTGCAAGTAGATGATATAATATAATGTAAATAATTATTCTTTTCGACTAATCGCAACCAAGGAGGGTATTATGGCTGAATACATAATCAAACCTGATAATAAAAAAACCGTGGTCGGAATTGACGTTGGTGGAAGCACTACAAAGATAGTTGGCTTTGCTCCCGGTGGCAAGCTGCTCTCGCCTATGTTCGTTCAGGCAACCGACCCCGTGACATCCATATACGGAGCATTTGGCAAATTCACGCTTGAAAATCATCTGTCTTTGGATGAGATCGACCGAATTATGATGACGGGTGCAGGAAGTGCAGCTGTCAACGGCGAGATTTATTCAAGAGCTTGTCTTCCCGTCTCCGAGTTTGCAAGCACAGGCATCGGTGGCCTTTATCTGTCGGGGCTTGATGACGCTATCGTTGTAAGTATGGGAACGGGTACGGCGATCATTCACGCCCGTCGCACAGAAAGTGGTGCGCTGACCGATTATCTCGGCGGCACAGGCGTTGGTGGCGGCACAATAATCGGTCTTGCTCGCAAGATGCTTGGCATCGGAAGCGTTGAAAACCTCGAATCTCTCGCTGAGGGTGGTGACATAAGCCTTATTGACCTCAGGATCAAGGATATCTCAAGTGCAGGTGTATTTGCAGGCGTCAACGAAAACCTCACGGCGTCCAATTTCGGCAACCTCTCCGACCTTGCAACCAAGGAGGATATTGCACTCGGCATATTCAATATGGTAACTGAGACAGTTGCTATGATGGCAATCTTTGCCGCGCGCTCGTTCTCCATCAAAAACATAGTGCTGACGGGCAACCTCACAACCTTTGGTGTGGTGCGCTCAACTCTTCTCGCGCTCGCTCCCGTGTTTGATGTTAACTTCATCATCCCCGAAATGTCGCAGTTCGGCACTGTTATCGGTGCCGCTCTGCAATAAAAACAGGACAAGCTGAAATGAAAATATCAAAACTCATCTCTATTATTCTTACTATGACAATGCTTCTCTCTCTCGCATCCTGTAATGGAAATACCAATCCAAACACGGATGACACAACCGAAGCTCCGATTTCTTCTGCTCCCGAATCGACCACTCCCCCTCCCACGCCCACGCTCTCTACATACTCTCTTGCCGAGAGCACCGAGCATCTGAAGCTCTATGGCAGAGTCAGCGCAAGTGGTGACGGTCTTGCCTGTGACTTTACGGCGTCAGGAATTGAGATGTGCATTTATATTGAGGGCGAGCTTAAGCTCGGCGTCAGTGCAACTGCTGACACATATTTCACAGTTTTTGTTGACGGCAAACGCACGCCCGAGCGTCTCTTTGCTCCCGGTGGCAAGACAAGCGAGCTTGTTGTTGCAAGCTTTGAGAGTGGCGGCACTCACAAAATACGTATTCTAAAGCAGACCGAGGCTCGTTTTTCGCTCTCGGTGCTCACCACGCTTAATTTCTTTGGCTATTTTGAGGACGCTGTCAAGGACTCAGGCACTTATATCGAGTTTATAGGTGACAGCATAGTTTGTGGTCACGGCAACCTCTGCACCTCGGCAACCTCAAACGCAGGTACTGCTCTTTATGAGGACGGAACGGTTGCGTTCCCCTATATAACTGCAGAGGCTCTTGGTGCTGACCTCTCCGTCGTTGGTTGCAGTGGAATCGGCATCGCAAAGGGATTTACAGATTTCACCGAATCGGCATTTTATGATAAGCTTTCGTATTTCAGAGACAAGACCAAAACTTATTCATTTTCGAGAGTCCCCGACCTTGTGGTAATCAATCTCGGTACAAACGACCATATCAAGGGCTCGGGCGAGGACGAGTTTAAGGCAGGCGTAAAGGCTCTCATAGAGCTTGTACGCACAAGCTACGGTCAGGACGTCAGGATAGTATGGACGCACAATATGATGATGGACGAGAGAGAAGCCTCGTACGTCGCAGACGTTTTTGCCGCCGAAGGCGGCGAGAGCGCAGGACTTTATATGTGCTCGCTTGGCAGAAATACGGGCGGCGGCAACGGTCATCCCACAAAGGACGCCCACGCCCAAGCAGCCCTGACACTCCTCGACTTCATCAGCACAAAAGAACTCCTCGGATGATTTTTGACTAACAAAACAAACAAAAATGGTGCACAACCTTTGGTTGCGCACCATTTTTATTATTTCGCTCTCTCGGAGATGATGTCTATCATTTCTCCTACGTTTTTCATTGAAGAGACTTCCTTCATTGTGAAACGGATCTTGAACTTGCGCTCGACGGCTCCTATGAGCGTTATGTGCTCAAGGCTGTCCCAATCCTCAACATCGTCGGCTGTCATCTCTCTTGTGACCTCGATATCCTCGTCATCAAATACGTCACGGAATATCTCATTCAGTGCTAAAATTATATCCTTCTCGCTCATTTTTTCCTCCATTTATAAAGCTTGGTCAAGAACTCTTATATATCTGTTTTTCTTTTCGTAGCCGTCAAGGCACAGCTCCCACTCGGTGTTGCCGTCCTCGTCCTCTGCCGTTTTGGTAAATCCAAAATCACCAAAAAGCTCTCTTACCATACCATTTTTTGCAGTTGGGTAATAGTGACCTACAAGCGTGCGCACGCCCCTCTCTCTGCATCTTTCCACAAGAGTGTCAAGCATTGCGTACTCCATATCCTTTTTAAGCACCCTGCAGCTCATAAGCCAAAGCTCAACATCGGCTCTCTCGCCGTCAACCGTCGCTATAACAACAGAAACAACTCCATTGTCCCCAAAGCTGTCGGTGAGCTTACCGTAAAGTGTTATGGTATTTTCGTCCTCTGCCGCAGATTCAATTTCTGACTGCGTATATCTCTTTGTTGTGAGGTTGAATTGGTTTGATTTGTTTGTAAGCTGTGTTATTCTCGGAATATATATCTCGGAGAACGGTTGTATCTCGCCCACCATCGAAAGACTTAGCAAGTATTCGCCGTAGTCGGCAAATTCGCTCTGCATCATCTCTCTCTGTGCATTTGCCTTATACATTTCGTTTCTCTTCGCATCGTCCGCCGAGAATGATGTTACCTCGAAAAATCCGTTTCTGTCAATTATCCTGATATAGCTATCGGGTGCGCCAAGCTCAGGAACGGCTATTCCACGGATGGATCTCTCTACAAGTGCTCTCTCCGTCGGATTGTCATCAACAAAGACAAATGAATCAGCTCCGAGGTTCATAGTATATGCAGTTGCCGCAATATTTCTGTCCTTTGGATCCCAATTTGCCTTTATCATTATAAAGTCATCGGGCCTCAGCACTCCCTCGGGATGAAGAAGTCCTGCCACGGCGTTTTCGTGGTCATTCTTTGATGCCACCGTAAGCATTATGCCAAGGCTTATATGCTTCTTTATATACTTCTGAAACTCCTCAAAGCATTCCGATTCTGCCGTCTCTCGTCCGATCTGTATGCCCTCAACCCCATCGTCACCGACAACTCCACCCCAGAGTGTGTTATCAAGGTCAAGCGCAAAAGCCTTCTTGTTCTTGCCAAATATCGACTTGATTATAAGGCTTACGGAATGTGCAACATACGGTACGGCTTCAAGTGCCATTGCGTATTTATACATATACCATACGCTCATATCGTGGTAACGGTCAAGACCGTATGCGGCGGCATCGTAGGCGAGGTCGTGAATAAAGATATTCTGTCTCTCCCTTGCGTGTGCGCCAAAGCGAGCGTTCATTGTATTTATGAAATTTACGCTTCCGCACTCGTCATAACAATCTCTGTTGCCAAGCAGGCGATATGGTGGAAGCTCGAAATTGTTCTGTATTATCGGACAGGAAAAGCGAGAGGTGAGTGCATTCCACGCCTTCTCAAAATATCCTTCGCACTCCGAAAGAAGCGCATCCACAGAGCCACGGCTCTCCACTGTGGGCAGAAACTGCTCAATATTTCTCCACGAGGTGTGGATATAGATAATATCGGGCGCAAATTCTTCAAGCTCGGGATTTGAAAATACTGCGTCCTGCCACCATCTGTTATACTCCGACTCCCAAAACTCGCACTCAATGCCAAAATCGAGCAGAAAGAGGTCGAGCATCTTAACTATATCGGAGGTGGTCGAGCCACCGAGAACGGCTATCTTCTTTTTGATCCTTGTGCTACCGTCGGCGAGAAGCTCACGGCGCAAACGCTTGCGCTTTGAAAGCAGAAAGGACGGATCAAACGGATACTGTAATTCCTTCATTTTTTCTCCTTACCGAAAACCAAAAAATTGTATCAGTCCATCAAAGACAGAATATATTTGCTGTTTGCGCCACCGACTGTATAGCCACTCATCGCAAAGCACACGTCAGTTATTCCCTTTTCTTTAATAAAGTCAAGAGCATTAAGCTCAAAATATCTCATATCTATAACATAGACCTCCTCAAATGAGCTTATGAGGAAGGGTGCAAGTGTATTGCCAAACGATTCCTTGAAGACCACAAGTCTTCTGCCGTTCTCTACACCCGTCTTTATATGAGCTGTATATGCGTCTCCGTACATATAGCAGAGATATGAGAGGCTTGTGTAATTGAAAAGCTCACCCTTAAATACATATTTGTAGTCTGCCATTGTGTAATACTCACACTCATAGCTCTGTCTTGGTACATAACAAATAAGTGTATCGGGATTGTTCTTCAGTACGTCATATTTTGCATAGGTGTATATCGAGCCAACGAAATTTCCTACAACTCTCTCGTCAAAGCCGTCTTCAAGTGTTGTAAACGGCAAGCCTGCCGCCTCGCAAAGCTTCATAGCGGCATAGTATCCTCCAAGCCCTGCCCAATGGTGATCAGTACGGAAATATATAGGCTCGTCCTTGTGCTCACGAAGTATACTGAGCGCATCAACATAGCTGACGCCCACGAGATTGTCCCTGAGAGTCCGGAAGCACTCGTCTGTGCGCAGACGGGAATTTATATATTTTTCGGGCGCATACACTCCCGCAGCCGTCGGAATTGCGAGCGCATAAACTCTCACATCGGGCGAAAGAGCGTTTTTGAAGGTGTTGACTCGCTCTGCACAAACAGAACCATCGTTGCCCCAGAAGACCTCCATACCACGATTTCCGTCAATTATTATATAATTGTCGGTCAGAAATGGCTCTTCTACTGCGGGTGGCGCAACCGTTGTTTCGGGTGCTACTGTTGTTTCGGGTACTACTGTTGTCTCGGGTGCAACCGTTGTTTCGGGCGCAACTGTTGTTTCGGGTGCAACCGTTGTCTCGGGTGCAACCGTTGTCTCGGGTGCTACTGTTGTCTCGGGTGCTACTGTTGTCTCAGGTGCAACCGTTGTTTCGGGTACAACCGTTGTTTCAGGTTTAACCGTTGTTTCAGGTTTAACCGTTGTGTCTTCGGTTGTTGTATCGGGAGCAAGCGTTGTTTCGGGGACTTTCGTTGTTACATCAGCCGTACTGCTCTCCCCGGTCTCGCTGTCCTCGGGTGTGGTTGTCTCAAGCGTGGTTGTCTGTGCTGTGCTATCCTCTGTAATAGCTTCTGTTGTCGTCTCACCGCCCTCGCCCTTGATACTGAACAGTGCCATTACCACTGCCACCACCGTCAGTACGGCGAGGATACCGAACCAGATAAGCTTGTTGTATTTCATTTTGTAAGTGCTATTATATTGTTGCTGTATTCGCTGACAGCAGAGTGCTGGCTTTCAGCAAAGAGCACGTCTGTGATGCCACGGCTCTCAACGAGACCCGAGAGGCTGAGGCTGAAATATCTTGCATCGACTACATAGATCTCCTCAAAGGAGTTGAGGAAGTATGACGCAAGGGGATTGCCGTAGCTATCCTTTACGATAAGCAGCTTTCGTCCGTTATTGCATCCGTTTGACTCAATATGCACAGCATAATTATCGCCACCAAGGAATGTCATATACCAGCTGCTTCTGTACTCATCGGGCACGCCCCAGAACAATGTCTTCTTTACAGAGCCGTTCTCAAGCTTCTGGTTATAATACGTTACCTTGTAGGTTGTCTTCGGGATATAGGTTTCAAGTGCATCGGGGTTATTGAGCAGAGTTGCGCTGTTGTTGGTGTACTTATAAAGCGAGCCTACAAAACCCTCTCGCACATTCTTCTGGTATGTCGAGAGGTCTGCAAATTCAACTCCTGCAATCTCTGCAAACTTCTCTGCTGCATAATAAGCACCGAGAGCCGTCCAATGATGGTCTGTACGGAAATAAATATTTTCGTTCTTATGAGCCGCCATTACATCGTAAATCGGTACTTCATATACATTCGAATCATAGGTGTCTCTGAAGATCTCAAGGTCCTCAAGCGTCTTGCCCGTATACTGCGAATAATGCTTTGAGTCCTGCAGATAGAATGCGCAGGCCTTGGGAATTACCATCGAGTAAACACGGACGCCGTCTCCGACCTTATCAGCAAAGGCGTTTACTGCATTTGCAAACTTTCTTGCGCCTGCAGGGTTGCCGAAATATATCTCAAGCGCACGCTTATTGAGGATGACAAGGTTATTAACTATCTCCTCGGGAACGGGTGCTTGTGTAATCTCGGGTATCTTTGTAGTCTCGGGAGGTGTGGGAACTGTTGTCTCATCCTCGGGTGTTTTTGTTGTGTCATCGGGTCCTGTCGGATCGGTGGGTGTGGTATCCTCCACTGCCGTGTCATCGCTTCCACCCGTCACATCGTCATCGTCAGGTGAGGGAGCAGTTGTGTCGTCGGGTACGATGTCCTCTGCCGTTGTCTCGTCATCGAGTATACCGGGATTCCAGATAGGCTCATCAGTCACATCTCCATCGGGTGGGAAGGTCTGGTCGCCCTGAATAAATATCTGCTCATCGGGTGTAATTCCGAAAAGACTTCTGAATATTGAATTTATGTCTACAAATCTGTCCCTCATACAGACAGTATCGGTAAACCAAGCAGTAAGCTCGCTGAAATACTTACCACTCATAAGCGAATCAAATGAATATACGGGTGCTTCTTTGAGTATGCTGTTGTCCGAAATCGTTGTTCTCGGGAAGAGAACGGTGAAGCAGAACATAAACACAAAGACCGCCGATATTACTATCGCACATATCAATGCTGTGATTTTCTTGTTCATTTAAAATACCTCGATCCGTCAGAAACGCCAATAAAGGAAGGGGTTGTTGGAGGATGCCGTTGCTACCAAAACTGCTGTATTTAGGAAGAGCAGTCCAAGGCTGTACACCGTAGAGCCCACCATAAGCGCACTCTGTGCCTGTCCTCCAAGCGTCTCGATCTTCTTCTTGATAAACGGTACTATGGGGAAGCAAGCGATTACGCAGAGTGCAAATATCGCTATATACTGCAGTACCGTGTCGTTTGTAAGCGTGTTTGTAAAGCCGTTGCCTGACGCACCTACAAGGTTGAGGAAGAACGTTCCAAGCTCTCCGAAATCCTCAAATCTGAATATTCCAAAGCCTATTATTATTACAAGCTTGTTGTAAATATGCATCAGCAAATCGGGTACACGCTTGAGCTTTTTCTTGCCTATCTTCGACTCGATGAAGATAAAGAGTCCGAAATAAAGTCCCCAGATAACGTAGTTCCAGCTCGCTCCGTGCCAAAGACCTGTGGTAAACCACACAAGGAAGAGCGAGAAGACCTGTCTGCGCTTGCCGAAGATCGGAACGGGAAGCAGATAATCACGGAAGAAGCTACCGAGCGAAATATGCCATCTCTGCCAAAATTCGCTGATTGAACGACACATAAATGGATAACGGAAGTTCTCGTCAAAATGGAAGCCGAGCATTCTTCCCATACCTATTGCCATATCGGAATATCCCGAGAAGTCGAAATAAACATACATCGAATAAGCTATAACGCCCACCCAAGTGCCAAGCACCGTTGCGCCGTCAAGCTTTGACGTTGAAAGAAACTCTCCGACAATGAGGTTTAAGCTATTTGCAAGAAGCACCTTCTTTGAAAGTCCAATGATAAGCCTAACAGCACCCTCAGTAAAGTCCTGCGCGCTTGTGTGTCTGTTGTCGATCTCCTCTGCTATGGTCTGATATCTGACTATCGGGCCTGCGACAAGCTGTGGGAAGAGGGAGATATAGAGAAGGAGCTTATAAAATTTCTTCTGTGCGTCAACCTTCTCCCAATAAACATCTATTACATAGGAAATAATCTGGAATGTATAAAAGCTTATACCAAGTGGCAGAGAGAGCGAGGTGTGCGGGATCGAGAGTCCCGACAGAAGATTAATATTATCGACAATGAAATTCGTGTACTTAAATACAGCAAGCATTCCGATATCGAAAATAAGTGCAATGGCAACGCAAACCTTTGCGCCCGCCCCTCCACGATTTTTCTCAATAAGCCTTGACAAAACGAAGTTGACAAACGCCGATGCGACAAGGAGAAGCACCAGCACCGGCTCTCCAAACGCATAGAACAAAAGCGAGAAAATAATCAGAATGACATTTTTATACTTGATGTTTTTCGACAACATATAAAAGCCTAGGCATATTGGCAAAAAACAATAAAGAAAAAATATATCTGCAAAAAACAAAACGATACTCCTCAGTCTTTCTGTCGCAACCCCTTTTGCACAATCTCTGCAAAAGATGATGTTCGATAATTATCCTATTGTATTATTATATACCATTAATCGACATAAGTCAACAGTTTGCGACATTGTTCAAACAAGTTTAACTTTTATGCATAATTATGCTAAATAATTAACTCTGCACTTATCTCTGCTCTATTATATTACCCCACAGAGCATCCAAATAAAAGAAAAAAACAAAAAAGCTTGTATTGCGCTTTCTTTTATGGTAAAATAACGATAGACTCTTTTATATGGAGATTATAATGAAATCATTAAACAACAGGCCTTTGGCGATGGTGTCGCTTGCTCTGACCCTGCTTGTGATCGCCCTGGGCTTAACATCAATATCACTGACGCTTGTCGGTAGCAGTGATGGGACAACCTACACGCCACCAAATACCACTCTTACACCTGACACAACCACACCCCAGTGCGATGAAACGACAACGCCCGAAGACAGCGCAGGGGATATAACCATCCAAGGCGGCACAACCGAAGAGGTCACAACTGAAGACGTGACAACCGAAGAGGTTACAACTGAGGATGTCACAACCGAAGAGGTTACAACTGAAGACGTGACAACCGAAGAGGTTACAACCGAAGACATAACAACGGCACCCGTTCACGTACATAGCTTTGGCGAGTGGGTGCAGACACGCCCCGCTCTCTGTTGGCAGACGGGTGAGCTTGTTCGTCTTTGCTCTTGTGGACATATTGAAAAGGCCATCTCTCCCACTCTTCCACACACGCCAAAGACAGTACCGGGCTATCCATCTACCTGCGCAGACCGTGGCAAAACTGACGGCAGCGTCTGCTCCGTCTGCTCTAAAGTATTAGTCAGCCAATCCCCTCTTCCTCTTGCGTCACACAATATAGTTGACGGAACTTGCCTCTACTGCAGGAAGACCACCTTTGAGCTTGTCGATATCAGCGCAGAGTACGCAGCCCTCTACCGTGCAGATGATCTCTCTCTTCTCTTTGAAAAGTACAGCGAAAAAAAGCTACACCCTGCAAGCCTGACAAAGCTCGTCACATCGGCAGTTGCGCTGAAATATATGCCCGAAAACGCTACCCTCACGGTCGGAAGCGAGCTTTCATTTGTCAACGAAGGCTCAAGCCTTGCGTGGCTCGTCCGTTCTGATCGCTTCACGCTGGAGGAGCTGCTCTACGGACTTATGCTCCCATCGGGCAACGATGCCGCATACACCATAGCCGTCAACGTCGCAAGGTACGACAGCGGCAACGCCTCTATGAGTGACGATGAGGCTGTCAAATATTTCGTAAATCTTATGAACGAGCTCGTACAAGAGCTTGGATGCACCGCAACCCATTTTGAAAATCCTGACGGTTGGGACGGCGAGGAGCATTACACAACAGTCGCAGACCTTGCTATCATCTCAAAGCACGCCCTCTCGCTCCCCACTCTTCGCACCGTAATGAGCACGCCGTCTATTCGCATAGTATCCCGTCTCGGCTTTGTTTATGATTGGAAAAACTCAAATTTCCTTATCCAAAGCGAAAACGAGCACTATACCCCCGAGTGCATAGGTATGAAGACCGGCTCAACTGACCTGGCAGGTAAGTGCCTTATTGCAGCATTTTCCGTAAACGGCAGGGAGTTTATCTCCATCGTTGTTGGATGCAAGGAGGACGAGGACAGATATAACTCTACATTAAATCTATTTAATCTCATCCCGTCTTATGACGAGGAAACCACCTCCCCCGACACAACAACCGACGCATCGAGCGACTCTGCTATCGAGGAAACCACCTCCCCTCTCTCCCCCGAGGACAGCGTTGACACTCTGCCGCCAAGCGAGGAAAATATCGACACGGGGACGGACGAATAATTTTAGTAGCACGGACAAGATTCCTGTCTGTGCTACTTTTATATATTTAATACATTAATTTAAATTAAAATATTCCTTGACAAAATATGCTCTCTGTGGTATCATTATTGTATAAGCAAATAAGTAATAGCGTGTTCGCTCTGTCTTGTTTGACTAAATTTTTGGAGGTTAATATTAATATGAAAGCAATTGCAAGGATCACAGCCTTTGTAATGGCGACGCTCTCCCTTTTGCTTCTGGCAGTCGGATGCGTTGACAACAGTGGTATTGTTGATGACACAACCACAGCTGCAGTTATTGAAGGCGATGATTCAAATGATCTTTATGATGCCAACGGCTACTTAAAGAGCACTCTCCCCGAGCTTGACTACAAGGGCGAGGTAATCACCGTTCTCGCTTGGGAGGACGTTGAGAAGCCTGAGTTTGAAATCGAACTGCCCACAGGCGAGCTTATAAACGATGCTATCTACACCCGTAATCTTCACGTTGAAGAAAAGCTCAAGGTTAAGCTTGCTTGGGATATGACAAAGGGTCAGTACAATGACGGACTTGGTGCAAAGTACGCACAGACCGTTAAGGCAAGCTACGATTCCGGTGACTCCACCTGGGATCTGCTCACTGCCCACTCCCGTACAATAGCTCTCACAGCCTCCTACGGCTACTGCGCAGACCTCAATACCCTCGAATACCTCGATTTCGATATGCCCTGGTGGCCAACGGTTATGACCGAGACAGCTACCATCGGTGACTCAATGTTCTTCGTTACAGGTGACGTTTCCATCAACTCCATTCATCAGATGTATTGCATCTTCTTTAACAAGAGAATAATGAATGACCACAAGCTTGCAAGCCCTGCACAGATGGTTCTCGACAATGAATGGACTATTGAAAATATGCAATCGCTGACAAAGGATCTCTATCAGGACCTCGATACCAGCAACTCCAAGAACGCAGCCGATGCTTACGGCTTCACTACTCTCTATTGGCATCTTGATGCTATCTACTTCGGCGTAGGACTTAAGCAGGTAGAGAAAGACCCCGACAATCTTCTTAAGATCTCCGATGACTTCTTCTCTGAGAAGGCAATCTCAGTCTCCGACTCCATCGGCGATTGGCTTGCAACACAGGACAATTACGTAAACGATGACAACTACGCAGAGCCCTTCCTCAATGACCACGCATTTATGGTTCTCACTCGTCACAAGGACGTAGCTGATGATCTCGTATCAAATGAAGTTGACTTTGAGTTCGGTATCGTTCCCGCTCCCAAGTACAACGCCGACCAGGAACGCCACATCACAGCAGTTGGCAACCCCGTTTCCTTCTACGCAATCTACGCAAAGTCCAAGGATCTCGACCGTTCAGCAGCAGTTCTTGAATGCTGGGCAAGCGAGGCGTACCGTACAACAACTCCCGCACTCTTTGAGACAACTCTCAAGCTCAAATATTCTGCAACAAGCGTTGAGTCCCAGATGTACGACATCATCCGTTCAGGTATCGTATTCGACTTTGGTCGTCTCTTCAACCCCACTCTTGCAAATATGAGTGACCTCTGGACTAAGTCCTGCGTTGAAAACACCAACTGGAAGACAGCAAGTACAGTTTATAAGATCAGCCTTCCTAAGCTGCTCAAAAACAAGGTTACAGCTAAGTTTGAGGAGTTTATGAACTAATCTCAAAGCATAAATAAAAAAGCCAACCGTCAGGCGATGCCTGACGGTTGGCTTTTCTCTTGCTCCCACAAAAGAGAAAAGAAATGCGGCGGCCTCTATTGAGACCGCCGCAAATATATTAATTTAAAACAGGTGTTTTAAATTAGTTCTGTTCTCTCTTGCGAGTGATAACAACTGTACCAACACAAGCTACTGCAACGAGTGCGATTGCTACGAAGATTGTGTTGTCGCCTGTGTCGGGGTTGGTTGTGTCACCGCCTGCGGGAGGAGCTGCAACTTCGCCGATAGAGCCGTATACTTCGAACTCAACGAATCGGATGTAGTATCCGGGGTTGTTTGTACGAGGTGTTACCTGACCATATGCAACATACTTTATGTTGTCGATCTTATCGAAGTCAGCTGTGATGTGTGCTGTGTGATAGTTGTCAGCAGAGCCATCATTGGGAGCGGTATAGTCACAACCGATCCACTTCTGATCCTTAACGAGATCCTTACCCTCATATACAACTGTCCAGTTTTCACCGTCAGCGGAAACAAGGATGTCAGCATCGTTATCAAGAACGCTCTGCTTGTAGCCTGCTGCGTATGCTGTGAAGCCGTCAACGGAGATGTACTCGTCAAACTCAAGAACTGCGAGTGCGTAGTAGTTCTTGTCACCGCTTGCTGTCTTAACTGCAAATGTTTCGGTGCTCTTGTGGTTCTTGTTAAGGAAGCCACCGTTCTTGTCATCATAAACGGTCTTGCCGTCGTTGAGTCTGATGAAGGAGGAAACGTCGATTCTCTCGCCCTTAACGATACCGTAGATATCAGCCGCTGCTGCTGCAACGTTAAATCTGCTCTTACCTGCAGGGTCGGAAACGGTCTTGCCAAATCTGGGGGTATCCATCTTTGCCTCGATAGCAGCAATTGCTGTATTAGCCTCATCAGCTGTAACCTTTGCTACGCCCTCTGTGAGGTATGTTGCGCCGTCAACATAGGAGCAACCTGTAGCTGTTGCGCTACCGCTCTTCTTGGGGTTGATGATAGCGTCTGCGTTTGTGTTCTCAGTAGCTGTGATAGCACCAGTGTTTACGCAGTTAACAAGTGTGAATACGCTGTTTGAGTTGTCTGTTCTGATAGCAAATGCAGCTGCACCGTAGTGCGCGCCGGACTTACCACTCTTGAGAGTTACAGCACCTGTGTTTACACACTCTGTAAGTGTAACAATAGCCTTGCCCTTTACTGTACCCATAATGCCGCCAACGTCACTTGCGTCTGCGTCATTCTCAGCAGTAATAGCACCGTTGTTGATAACACGGGTCATTGTGCCGCTAACTGCGCCGTTGGTATTGAGAATACCTGCTGCGTAGTTCTTTGTGCCTGTAATAGCACCGTTGTTTACAACGTCTGTGAAATCGATAACGAGAGTGTTCTCGCCGTTACCGATGATACCACCGCACTGGTTGGAGGACTTGATGTCGCCGTTGTTCACAACAGACTTCATTGTGAGGTTTGTTGTGCCATTTACGCCGCCGATTATGCCGCCGGCGAGGAGTGTGGTCTCAACGTCAACGTTGTTGATAACGTTTTCGATAACGATGTTAGCTGTGCCCTCACCGTAAGCGTTTGTTGCGGCGATGATGGGAGCTTTGTCGTTAGCAGCAGCTGCTGCGGTCTGGAAGTTCTTGATGGTAACATCGCCTGTTACCTTTGTGAACATCTGTGCGCCGGGAGCGATAGTAACGGTGTAGCCGTTGCCATCAAATGTGCCGGACATTGTTGCGATAGCTGTGTCACAGGTAACGTCACCTGTGAGCTTTACGCTTGCAGTAGCGTCAGCTGTGTAGGCAGCAACTACGTCAGCCCAAGTTGCACACTCAACATCAGCAGCAGATGTGCTAAGGCCGAGAGCAGCAAACATAGAGATGACCATTGCAAGTGTGAGAATTACTGACAAAGTCTTTTTCATTGTGTTTGGTTCCTTTCAAAATAATTTGTAATCCATATTTGATTAGGTAAC
This sequence comes from Eubacteriales bacterium, assembly GCA_045543615.1. Lineage (GTDB taxonomy): Bacteria > Bacillota > Clostridia > Oscillospirales > CAG-272 > CAG-390. The sequence continues at coordinate 9,898 of JAZPXL010000019.1, read as the reverse complement.
TTATTTTAACATATAAATTTAATAATGTCAACAATATTTTTAATAATTTATTAATTATTTTGGGGAAATTGTTGATTTTTTTAAACATATTCATACATTTTTTTACATATGACAATTTCTTTGCAAAATTCTGCTGACTTTTTATATTTTTGCTTGCACAAGCTTTATTCCACAATGCAAAAAGAATGCGACGACCTCGAAAGAGGTCGCCGCAAATATGTTTATTTTAAACGGATTTGTTTTATTAGTTCTGTTCTCTCTTGCGAGTGATAACAACTGTACCAACACAAGCTACTGCAACGAGTGCGAGTGCTACGAAGATTGTGTTGTCGCCTGTGTCGGGGCTTGTTGTGTCATCGCCTGCGGGAGGAGCTACAACCTCTGTCTCACCGATAGAGCCGTAAACCTCGAACTCAACGAATCGGATGTAGTATGTGGGGTTGTTTGTACGAGGAGTTACCTGACCGTATGCAACATACTTGATGTTGTCATAGGAGTCTGCGAAATCAGCGGTGATGTGTGCTGTGTGATAGTTGTCAGCTGCGCCATCATTGGGAGCGGTGTAGTCACAACCGATCCACTTCTGATCCTTAACGAGATCTGTGCCCTCGTATGCAACTACCCAGTTTACACCGTCAGCCGAAACAAGGATGTCAGCAGCGTCATCAAGAACAGAGGACTTATAGCCTGCTCCGTATACTGTGAAGCCGTCAACGGAGATGTACTCGTCAAACTCAAGAACTGCGAGTGCGTAGTAGTTCTTGTCGCCGCTTGCTGTCTTAACTGCAAATGTTTCTTTGCTCTGGTGGTTCTTGTTAAGGAAGCCACCGTTCTTGTCATCATAAACGGTCTTGCCGTCGTTGAGTCTGATGAAGGAGGAAACGTCGATTCTCTCGCCCTTTACGATACCGTAGATATCAGCCGCTGCTGCTGCAACGTTAAATCTGCTCTTGCCTGCAGGGTCGGAAACGGTCTTGCCAAATCTGGGAGTATCCATCTTTGCCTCGATAGCTGCAATTGCTGTCTTAGCGTCGTCAGCAGAAACCTGAGCAACACCCTCTGTGATGGTTGTTGTGCCTTCAACATAGGAGCAACCTGTTGCTGTTACTGTTGCAGCGTTGGGAGCTGCGATAGCGTCTGCGGAGAGGCCAACTGCATCGCCAACGGAAACAACACCTGTGTTGATGCAGTTGTTGAATACGAACTTAGCACCGCCTGCACCTGTGTTATCACATCTTACTGCAAAGCCTGCAACACCGTACTTAGCGTTGTTGGAGTTTGTGGATGTAAGTGTAACATTACCTGTGTTTACGCAATCTGTGAACACGATGTCTGCGTGTGCCTTTGCTGTACCAACAAAGCCGGCTGCGTTACTACCCTTAGCACTTGTGGGAAGAACTACAACCTCGCCGTTGTTGATAACGCGAGTCATTGTTCCTACAACTGTGCCATTGGAGCAGATGATACCGCCTGCATAGTCCTTGTTGCCTGTGATCTTACCGTTGTTTACAACATCGGTAAAGGTGATATTGAGCTTGCCGTCTGCGTTACCAACGATACCGCTGACCTGGTTTACTGTCTGGAGATCTGCGTTGTTAACAACTGCTGTCATTGTGAGCATAACAGAACCGGTTGTCTTAGCAACGATACCACCTGTCTGAGCTGTGGACTCAGCAACTGCAACGTTGTTGATAACGTTTTCGATAACAACTGTTGCGTCACCGGCGATAAGCTCAATGACGGGGGACTTGGTGTTTGCAGCAGCTGCTGCAGTCTGGAAATTCTTGATGGTAGCAGTACCTGTTACCTTTGCGAACATCTGTGCATCGGCAGCAACAGTAACGGTGTAGCCGTTGCCGTCAAATGTTCCGGACATTGTTTCGATAGCTGCGTCACAGGTAACATCGCCTGTGAGCTTTACGCTTGCAGTAGCGTCAGCTGTGAAAGCTGCAACTACGTCAGCCCAGGTTGCGCACTCAACATCAGCAGCGGATGTGCTAAGGCTGAGAGCAGCGAACATAGAGATGACCATTGCAAGTGTGAGAATTACTGACAAAGTCTTTTTCATTGTGTTTGTTTCCTTTCAATTAATTGTAATTTAATTCAATTGTGAATTATATATTAATTTTAACATAATGACTTATAGTTGTCAACAAATATTTTATAATTTAATTTAATATTTTGGCAATTTTGCACTCTTTTTTTCAAAATTTAAAAAAATTTTTTCAACTCTCAACAAATTCGCAAAATCCACTCACAAGGTGTCAAATTTTCTTGTCTATGGTGTGTTTGTCATAACATAAGCTAAACGATTTCTTCAAAGAAATATGCAAGAGTGTACACAAGCTCGCCGTCATCAAGCAAAGCTTTGATTTCGTCCACACGCATCCACTTGGTCTGGGCAACCTCTGCCGTCTTTGCCTTATCAAGAGAGGCCTCGCCATCATATTCAAAAACCCACGCATCTAAAATATCCGGAAGTCTCTCACCTCTCGCAATTCTGCCGACAACAGAATATCTAAGCTCGCCGTGGACGCCGGAGAGATCAATTCCCACCTCTTCGTCAGTTTCTCTGATCGCTGCCGTCAAGCTGTCCTCGCCTGCCAGAGCCGATCCACCCACGCATTCCCACTTCAAAGGGAACGCAGGACGATCTGCGCTCCGACGTGATATCAGATACTCTCCCCTTGAATTTTTTATCCACACATTAACGACAATATGATAAAAGCCGTCCGGCACTTCTTCACCACGAATATGTGTTTTCCCTGTTATCTCACGTTTGTCGTTGTATAAATCCCATATTTCCATTCATACTCACCTATAGAGGCACCAAAGACCCACTCATCTCTTCCTATCAAATCCGAGGAAGCGTGTTCCCTGGAATGAGAGCGTTCCCTCGTCGCCCTCTACACCTCCTGTTCTCTTCCTTTGCTGTATTTCTTTGCATCCTTTGCGATTTTTCTTTTCTTCCCTCACCATTGTTCTTTTGCCATTTTTTTCTTGTGCCACACTCTTCAAAAATGAAAACGCCATGTGGCGTGCAAAACACAAACCACGGGGGAGTAGGTTATTCAGCGTAATACTGTGCCTGAGCGTGCCACAGCTCATAATACTTTCCGTTTTCGTCAGCGACAAGTGCGTCGTGCGTTCCCATTTGCACAACAGCTCCATTATCGAAAACTGCTATCTCGTCACAGAATTTACAAGACGAAAGACGGTGTGAAATATAAATTGCCGTCTTGTCCCCTGCTATCTCATTGAACTTGCTGTATATTTCAGCCTCTGCGATAGGATCAAGCGCAGCTGTCGGCTCGTCAAGTATAATGAATGGAGCGTCCTTATACAGTGCACGTGCGATAGCAATTTTCTGTGCCTCGCCTCCAGATATCTCAACTCCGTCCTCTGCATACTCCTTATACAGCTTTGTATCAAGTCCGTTTGGCATAGCCGTAAGTCGCTCACCAAAGCCTGCGTCTATGAGAGCTTTTCTCACCCTCTCTGCGTCATATTCTACACTTCCCGCAACATTACTTCCAAGCGACTGTGAGATAAGCTTGAAATCCTGAAAGACCACAGAGAAAATGTTCATATATTCACGATAATTGTATTTCCGTATATCAATACCGTTGAGCAGGATCTCGCCCTCAGTCGGATCATATAATCTACACAACAGCTTTATAAATGTTGTTTTACCTGAGCCGTTCATACCGACAACTGCAAGTCTCTTTCCGACCTTAAATTTTATATTAACTCCCCTAAGCGCATAAACTTGGCTTCCCGGGTATTTAAATGACACGTTCCTAAACTCAACCTCATATTCACGGTCGCTTCGCTTCTCAACGGTAAGGCTTCCCTGATACATAGTGTTTGGAATATCGAGATATTCAAATGTTTTGTCAAGATATTCCGTGTTTGTTTCAAGAACACCCACAAGGCTTGTTAATGAGAAAACATTAGCAACCATTGCCGTAGCTGCACCTACATACTGCGTAATGCTTCCTACATCAAATGCGCCACCCCACGCTTTAAGGCAAGTAAAGACATATATTGAGCCTGTAATAAGCGTAGCAATACACACGCCAAGGCTTGAGTATATACCCATTTTTCCAAGCGCAGATTTACCAAGTGGACCGTGTACTCCAAAAGAAGAGTTTTTATCCCAATAGGCTCCTATAAGCTCTTGCTGTTTATTCATTCTGATATCAACACTTCGTTCTCTGTCCATTCCGACAAAGCCAAAATGTCCGAACAAACGGTTTCCGAAAGTAGCTTCCTCGGCAAAATCACTCCAGCATTTCGTTGACGCTGCACTGAATTTTCCTGCAAGAATACTAACACCAACCATAATAGTTGCCAGCGCAAGTATAAAAACGGGATTGTTTAAGGCAACAAGCCAGCCGCCATCACTTGGAACCGGTGATGTAAACAAGCTTACTGTCAGAACAATACCACTTAAAATGCCTATCACGCTTGTTACAAAATTCTCATATACATCTTGGATTCTCATAAGTCCCCAGGATGACCAATTTTCGTTTTGCTGAATCTGGGCTCTGAGATCGTGGTTTTCCTGCTTATCAAGCTCCGAAAAATCCAGAGAAAACATTTTGTGGATAAACAAGATTTCTTTTCTACCATACAAATCGTTAAGCAGAGTTTCGTTACGTCTTTGAAGCACAGCCTTTAAAACCGAGACAACGCCAACACACAACACGGATGCAATCACCCATTTCCAAAGCACGTCAGCTCTGCGCTGAGTTGCAAGCTCTCTGAGTATTTGAGCAGAGAAAAAAACAGTTATGTACGGAGCAATTGCGCTGACAATACAATGCAAGGTCAAAATCGGGAAGAATCTTGGCGATACCTTATGCAGCTCCTTGATTCCACGCATATGCGAAGCAAATGCACGACGAATATTTACTTTTTCTTTCATTTTCAGAACTCCTTTCCCTCTTGATAATAACGGCTTTGCACTTCAAATAGATTTGCATAATCGCCTCCAAGTGCCAGAAGGCTTTCGTGCGTTCCCTCCTCCTTGATTCCTCCGTCAGCAACAAAAATAATGCGGTCGCAGAATCTTGTGGAAGCCAGGCGATGCGAAATAAACAGCGATGTTTTCCCACTTGTCATTTCGCTATATTTCATATATATATCATTCTCTGCAATAGGGTCAAGTGCCGCTGTCGGCTCGTCAAGCAGCAGAATAGGCCCGTCTTTATATAGCGCTCTTGCCAACATAAGACGTTGCATTTCTCCACCTGAGAACAGCACGCCATCCAAATAGACCTCACGTCCGACGTGTGTTTCAAGCCCATTGGGGAGCTTTTCGATAGTAGCCGTAAGTCCCGCTTTCTCCACGCAGGTCGCAATTCTTTCATAGTCGATGTCAACAGTTTTCTGTGCAATTTCCTCAGCAACGGTTACATCAAGCACGGAAAATTCCTGGAACACAGCACTGAACAATTCATAGAAGCTACGGCGATTGAAGTCTCTGATATCCTTACCGTTCAGCATTACAACTCCCTCCGTAGGATCCAAAAGACCACAAATGAGCTTCACCAATGTTGTTTTTCCTGCGCCATTGAGACCAACAATAGCCAATTTTTCTCCCGGGTGAACCGTAAGGTTCAAGCCGTGAATAGTATCCTCCTTGGCACCCGGATAACGGAAAGAAACATTCAGGAGCTTTAGCTCGTATTCTTCTGCCAAAACAACATCCTCGCCGTTTTCAAATTTGAACGGCTCTCTATAATCCAAAAACTCACGGAGGCGTGAGATATCAAGGCTCTCTTTATGTAATGTGCTCATCTCCTGCAGAATGCCCATAACCCACGAAGTAAACGTAGTTACAGCCGTAAAGTAGAGCAAAAACTCCGAAACGCTGAGTCCTTCATTCAAAGCCATATTTATAAGATAAACATAGGCTATACCATTACGAGCTACCGTAAGAATCACCTCGGTAATATCTGCAAGCAATTCTATGCGCTCGCAACGAAGGCTGAAATCCAAATAAACGTTATGAACCTTTATAAGCAACTCGTCAAGCCAATTTTGCAAGCCAAAAATCCTGATATCTTTAGCAAGCTCTACGGACTCTGCTTTGCTGCGAAGATAGTATTTCTTTTGGTAATACTGCTCCTCTTCGTCTCTGTGCGCATAACGCCAATTGTTTGTATATCTCGACACAAAAAATCCCACAACGCAAGTAGCCACAACAACAAGTAGCAACGGCGTATCAATTCGGGATAGGATAGTCAGATAAACAACAAGCCCTCCGACATTTTTAAGCAACATCGTCAGAGTCTCCCAGATATGCTCTGTTGCCTGGCTGTTTCCCTCACACGCAAAATGAGCTTTTTCCCTCATTTTTATAAAGTCAGCATCAAGTGTGTTCGGGTACGAAGTCATATTACACTTCTGTGCAACCTTGCCAATAATAGCACTTCTCACGTCAACACGAGCAAACAGAGTGTTTTCACTTACATACTGCTTAATTCCGTTGATTAAGAACAACGCCATTGTAAACACTCCTATGGTGCAAAGCAGCAACCACATCGGAGCTTTTTCCTCCACTCTCGAAAGAACCTCAGGAGCGATATAAAGCTGTGTCAAATTGAGCAAAATCTCAAAAAATGCACTCAATACGCAAAACAACAGCACTCTCTTTCTGTTTTCCCAAGCGATTTTTACCATCCAGCTAATATTTTGGACAGTATTGAACTTGGGTTTTTCTTTTTTAATTCTTTGTGTTTTTTCTCTGGCCACAATAATCACCTTCCCTTCTGGGAATATCATATCACAAAAAACAGTCCCCGTGTAAAAACGGGGACGAATCGTCAATTATCGGTGACGAATTGCATTTTTACAGCTGTGGAATCAATATTTCCGTAGTAAACGCTCCGTCCTCGCTATTGCGAGAAAGATATCCGTCGAGTCTCTCAATTATATTGTCTATCCTCAGAAGCCCAAACCCGTGTCCATCTCCCTTTGTTGTAGAAAATCGCTTTCCGACTCTGGATAGCTTCTTTGTCGCTGTGAAATTTGTAAACGAGATATACAGCTGTGTGTTTTTCATATCCATATATACACGGATAAGTCTTTGCCCTTCGGGTAGTGCCATACTTGCGTCTATGGCGTTATCAAACAGGTTGCCTATAATTACGCAAAGATCAAGCTCGCTCATTCTTAGCTTTACGGGAATGTGCGCATCAACCTTGACCTCTATCCCCTTTGACCTTGCGAGAGATATTTTGCTATTGAGTATAGCATCAGCCATAGCGTTGCCTGTCTTTACTACCGTATCAACTGTGTTAAGATCCGTGTCAAGCTCGTCAAGGTATTGCTTTATTCCTTCCATATCGCCATTTGCTGCCAAAACCTTCATCATCTGTATATGATTTCGGTAATCGTGACGCCAACCTCTGATCTGCTTGTACATAGTCTCAACCTCTTGATAATGCGTCTCTATAAGCTCCCGTTGGTATGCCGCTATGCGTCTGTCTATGTGCTTGGAAAATAGTGACATAGCCCCTCCTTATGTATTTGAAATAATAGCTCGATTCAGCGACTCATACGCTCCTCTTGGCAGAGGAAGAATTGTTCCGTCTGCGAGATAAACATCGCTTTTCGTCACTCGGCTTATGTAAGTAAGATTAACTATCATAGCTCGCCCAACTCTTAAAAAACGGCTGTCAAGCATTTTTTCAAACTCTCCGAGCGTGCGTTTTACTATATAATCTCCTCGTGCGTGAACTGTGACATAGTTCTGGTGAACATCAAGATATCTTATCTCGTGAAGCGGTATTCGCACCATTTCTCCCGACAAGGTAAGATTCAAGCAACGCTCATTCTGTGACAGCTTCTCGCAAGCACGGTTCAGAACAGCGTAAAGCTTCTGCTCGTCTATGGGCTTCATAAGATAGTGCAAAGCTGCAACCTCATAGCCCTCGGAAATGTAATCCGAATATCCCGTAATAAATACTATCTGCACATTTTGGTTATCCTTGCGTATCTCTCTTGCCATAGTAACGCCATCCATAGCTCCCATTTCAATATCAAGAAGCAGGATATCAAAGCTCTTGTCCTCGGCATAGTGGAACAAAAAGCTCTCAGCTGACGGAAAGCACGCTGTTTGTATTGATATTTGGTTTGTTTCTGCCCATTTCAAAAGCAGACTCATTACATATTCAGCATCACGCTGACTATCGTCGCAAATTGCAATTTTGTATGACATCATTTCTATTTCGTCCCACAATCAAATCAGAAAATTATTGCCCACTCATCTCTTCCTATCAAATCCGAGGAAGCGTGTTCCCTGGAATGAGAGCGTTCCCTCGTCACCCTCAACGAGAAGAGCAAACTCTTCCCTCGGAACTCTCATCTCCATTCTGTCGCCACTCTGCACCTCAAAGGTTATATGGTAGGAGTGTGTATGGTGATGGTGGCCGTTGCCGTGGTGGTGGTGCGTTGCTACACGTTTTTCCACTATCCTTGCATCAACGGAAAGCCTTGGCGAATTATTGTTATTTACCCATTCGGAAATTCCCCTTACAATAACAAAAACGAATACTGCTATAACCAAAAAGAAAACAAGATAAAATATTCCCATAACTATCTCTTCTCCGCCCTCTCATACTGGCTTTTACTCTGTGGCACTTTTTTGCCGTGTCAACTTCGCTTATCATTATATCACAAAAATGCGCTTTTGTCCACACAAAACACCTCTCTTTTCTCTCCTCTGCGCACTTGCAAATTCTTCTTATGCGTGATATAATTATTTGTGTTTGTTTATCTTTGTGGGAGGTGGCGTTGTGGATATTGAATACAAAAGTGCGACAGAGGCGGACTGTGAGACTATATTTAACGAGTGCAGGCGTTTGATTTTTCAGTACGAGGACACGGAAAGTGTCGACACCTCTCGTGTTCTTTCGTGGGTACGGCGAAAAATCTCCGATTCTATCGGGGATTATACAAGAATCTGTGTGGATGGTCGCACCGTTGGGTATTACCATTTTTTCAAAAATGAGGACGGCGAGTGGGAGCTTGACGACTTTTATATTCTTGACGGCTTTCGTGGGCTTGGGATCGGCAGTGAGGTGCTATCCAAGCTGACGGATGAAGCTGACGGCGACATTATGCTCTATGTTTTCAAGGAAAACACCCGTGCCCTCGCGCTTTACAAGCGTTTCGGCTTTTCTGTTGCACAGACTCTTCGCACAAGATATATAATGAGGAAGAAAAAAGCATAATAAAAAAATCATCCGAAGACGGCTCTTCGGATGATTTTTCTGTATATATTATAATATGGAAGCAAAGGTTCGTTTTTTACTCCTCATTCTGTTCTCTTTTTGTTGTCAATCTCTCAAACCTGCCCATCACTCTCAATAGCTTTGGTCGGTTATAGCGTTGGAGTATCACGAACACCGAGTCGAATAGCATCGACAAGACTGATGTTATGATCATAGCCCAAGCACCACCCAAAACCGAAATAAACGCAATTGGCAACAGGCTCAGTACCATAATAATTTCGTGGACAACCTCTGCCTGACAGCTTGCGCCGACAATTTCCTCTGTGGTTTTCACTCTTGTGTCAAATGTTTCGGGGCTGTATGTTGGAACATATTTGCGCCACCGTCGCACACGCAAAAGCTTATAAATCCCTCTCTCAAAGCCTTTTTCCCTAAACCACGCATTTTGTGGATTTGCCTTGTTTTTCATAATCAGATTTATCAAAGTTCCAACGCAAAGTCTCATCACAAAATGATAAAGCGCAACGCCAAGCGTGATTGTAACAGCTTCGATGACGGCGTTTTGTGTGTGGATGCACAGTGGCAGAGCCACCGCAAAGCCCACAAGCAAAGCCACCGTCACAAAAATCATTTTTCTTCTCACGGTGCACCTC
>JAZPXL010000018.1:0-146426 GCA_045543615.1 Eubacteriales bacterium | reverse complement strand
TTAGTACGAGAGGACCGGGTCGGACGCACCTCCGGTGCACCAGTTGTTCTGCCAAGGGCACAGCTGGGTAGCTGCGTGCGGTTTTGATAAACGCTGAAGGCATCTAAGCGTGAAACATGCTTCAAGATTAGATATCCCATCGTTAAGAGTAAGGTCACTTGTAGACTACAAGTTTGATAGGTCGGAGGTGTAAGCACAGTAATGTGTTCAGCTGACCGATACTAATAGACCGAGGGCTTGAACTACTTATGTAGTTCTTATGTTCAATTTCTTGAGTTTCTTCTAATTCTCGTTTATTCGGTTTTCAATGCGCAGGCAAAATAAAGAACAACCCGATAGGTGAAACCTGTCGGGTTGTTCTTTTCTTTATTTATTATTTCTGAGCTTTGAAAATATAAGCAAACTCAGTTTCTTCGAATGTTATTAATTGCATCCCTATTTTTTCGATTATTGTCTTAATGGCATTGGGATCATCGGGATATATGCGCAATCTGCGTGTCCCAATATCTAAAAATTCATCTTTATTCTTGTCAATTGAGAGAATGAATGCGCCACCGTCATTTAATAGCGAGTAAACCTTGTGTATAAAAGCTCCCTTGTCATTAAAATGCATAAGAGTCAGCGAGGAGTAAACAATGTCAAATGTACTGTCAGGCGTGTATTCAAGCAAGTCGCAGCAGATGAGGCTGCAATTGGTATACTCTGATAGATTTTCTTTAGCTCTTACTATTGTCTTTGGTGAAATGTCTATTCCAACAAACTCTCTGCATTTTGGCAGAACCCTCTCAGCAAGCCGTCCCGTTCCAACTCCAACTTCAAGAACTCGCAAGTCTTTGGAGAGATTTAGCAAGCTTATGAAGCTCTCTCCGTCCCATTTGTCCATATACGAAGAAAGCTCTGGAGGATCCCTAAATGGATCGTTGCCCTCGTCGATCAATAAATCATAATGCCTGATAACATCCATTTTCAAACCTCGATCTCTTACCTGTAAATAAGAAGCCCTTTCATATATTCTGTGTTGTTGTGAAAATTGTAAACAGAGCATATTTCGTCCTCTGTGCATCCAATAAGCAGCTTGATTTCCGAATCTCGTTTTTTAAGGTCAACTGTACAAATGATAGCCCTGACTGTGCAATCTTCAAGCGTTCCTCGCCAAATATCAATCCCACACCCATCCATAGATTTTGTATTATCGAGATAACCATAATCAACCGGATAAATAATATTTGGAAACCTTGGGTGCGTACTGTGACAAGGTCTGTCAATTATTATATTGCTTGACGTTACAAGAGCATCTATCGCACTCCAAAAGTCTTGATTGTAAGTATGAAGCATTGTGACCTCCATCAAAGAGTTATCCAAAATCTTTTTAGATCAATGTTGTTGTCCGGCTCGTGAACCGTATATTCGTAAACGCCACCGTTTGCAAGTATTGTTTTTTCGCTACCTGTGTTTCCATCAATACAACAAACAAGGACACGGGACATACCTATTTCACGGCAAAAAGGAAGAGAGAGCCTCAGCATCTCTTTAGCAAAGCCTTTGCGGCGTTCTGTGGGTCTGACTGAGTAGCCTATATGACCTGCATATTTTTCAAGATAATCGTTGAAATAATGCCTAATCTGAGTCATACCAACAAGTCGGTTGTCACATTTTCTTATGCATAAAAACTGAGTGGATGTTACCAGATGAGATGGCACAGTTTCGGGATTTTCGTAGTCACGGCAAGTTTGTATGTATTCAATAGGATTATCAAGCCTACGCAAAGGACCACAACCGTCCATAGAGTCACCTGCATCAAGAAATTCTTGCCGGTATTCTATAAGTTGATCTGCGTACTCACAGTTCGGGCGTATTAAATATAATTCTTCCATAATTAATCTCCTGATAAATTGTTGCTGCAGCTAATAAACATATTTGTAAGCTCAACTTCTTCCATTCTTGACATCGTATTGTCTCCTGCTGCCTTCCTGAATTATCTTTACTTGTTTAATTCCAAAACATACCGAGAACCTTTCTCGGTTTTTTCGTAGCTTCGGAAGCCTACGCCCTCAAAGCACTTTTGTGAACCGATGTTGAAATCGTAGATTTCGCCAACGTACAGTTTATCGTATCCCATCATTCTGCCACGCTCAACGAGGGCAGATACAACCTTTTTGCCGATACCTTTGCCACGGTATTCACGCTCACCGATGACAATAGGCATATCCTCTTGCCAAAAGGTAACGTCACCAATAGGCTTCCATTTGCCGTTCTCATTGACTTCGATAAAATACAGTTCACCTTTGCCATTTAGGTAGTTGTACATATTCGTCAAGGTTTCGTAGGAATATGGTTCAGCCTTAGCATCAACAAGAAGAACTGTTTCGGGGTCTTGATACCATTCAAAAGCAAAATCATAATTTCCGTCAAAACGTCGGAGGCGGAGAGTTTCATTAATTTGTACCATATTGATCTCCTCAAAGCACAAAATTACTCCTTATAGACAAAGTACACGATCTCATCGGGCAGATTCATAATGTACTCCTTTGCTTGTGGGGGATATATGCTCTTGTTAGGGATATCTTCAAGCGGTATCCAACACATATTCAACTCAATTCGTTCATTACCCAAATCGTCAAGCGCCTTGAAATTTCTATCAAGAGGAATTTGCGTTTCGTCCTTCAAGGAAATCAGATAATACAAATTGATCTGTTGACAAGGATGATTGCCCCAAGGGAAGAAGTTTTCATTTACCATGAGCAATCTTTCGATTTTTATATCTGCGCCGATTTCTTCCTTGAACTCTCGCACAAGGGTTTCATCGGTCGTTTCCCCAAAGGCAACGTGACCACCGATAAAGGCGTAGCCGTCGTCCCCCTCAGCATTTTGCATAAGCACCTTTCCGTTATGTATAAGTACACCGCCGACACGGTACGAAAAGATGTAATCGTCGGTTTTGAAAAGAATGTCTGACATTGTTTTTCCTCTAAGTATTAGAAAAAATCTCTTTATACAATTGATCTGTTTTTTATCGTTTTTTCAATTAGATTAACATTTTCACTTATTGGCAATGTTCCATCTACTCTGAATATGGGGCAGCATATAGTTGATAGCCAATCATTAACTAAATTTTCATCCCTTGAAGCACAAAAATTATGGAAGGACTTGATTTGCTCGTAATAATCACCGCCTTTACAACTTTTTTCACCGAAAAGTATGTATGACCTACTATATACTCGCTTTAATCGTATCTCCTTTGGGACTTCAATGGTGATTATACATTTCAGATGAGAAACAAACTCATCTCCAAAGCTGCCTGTTACCGATGCCAGAACAAAGTCATTTTCAGTCTTTACAAGCTTTGTAAGTAATGATACAACCTCTTCATATGAACGGGATTTTTCATACGGATAATCAGGGTTGTCTTGACGAGAAAAGTATATATCTTCAATATCAATAAAGCTACAATTTATTCTTTCGGCAAGTGCTTTTGCCAGCGTGCTTTTACCGGCACCATTTAGACCACAAACTAATATAACATTACCCATATTATTCCCTTTGAAAACTACAGCTTAAGTACCGCATCAAGACAGAGAGTCAGTGCATATTCGTATGCGTTGCCACCCCAGTTTCGTGCATCGTATTTATCCACGTCGGCAAGGCTATCGGCAGTGTAGAGAATCATTCCGAATGTCGCGCCTCTGAATGAAGCGACGGCCGCAAGTGCAGAGCACTCCATTTCTACAACCGAGCAGCCCTCGCTTTTGCGATATGCGACCTTTTCTTTAGTTTCACGGAAGAATCCGTCAGTTGACCAGGTGATGACCTCTCCGTATTTCATTCCGTGCTCGGCTATGGTTTCTTTGATAGCGTAGCGAGCCTTTTCGTTTATTTCCATAAAACGAGAAGGTGGAGCATAATGATATGAAGCACCCTCGTCACGCAGAGCCTTACAGGGTACAAGAAAAGTGCTCTCCGAAAAATCCTCAAGCGAACCACAAGAGCCTGCTGAGATGATTTTGCGCACACCGTATCCGATGAGCCAATCAAGTATCTGCGCCGATGCCGCCGAGCCTACGGGAGCTTGGCAAAGAGTTATCTCCTCGCCCTTGTATTTTGTCACATATATAGGGTATATTTTGGTCATACTCTGAAATTCAGAGACTTTAATTGTTTCGCTCTTGCTTGCATATTCATCAATATATTCGCCAAGAAAGGCAAAAACGCATTTTTCAGGCAACTTCAAGCCTAAATCCTTGCGCCCCGGGTTGATAACAGCCGTCTGCTCGCTATCAAATTCCAAAATCGGTATTTCGTTTTTAATAATACTCATCTTATCTCTCGTCATTTACAAAATGTTTTACTGTATCTGTGGGATTTTTCAGTTCCGTTCTGAAAAACTCGGGATACATTTTTGTTTCCTCGTCAAGTGATACCCAACGCAAATACTCTTTGATTCCCGATTCGGTAAAGCTCTCGCTTATTGGAGAAAAATCATCGGGAGCTTTCATATAGAAGTAAAATGAAATCTCATAAATCAGCTTTCGGGGAGTCGAGGGCGAGTCTGTGTAGAAATAGTTTTCGTGAACAAACCCAAGACGGTCGATTTCCATCACTGCTCCTGTCTCCTCAAGAACTTCACGTACAATGGCTTCCTCTGCAGTTTCACCGAATTTTATTCTTCCTCCAACGGAATACAGATAGTCATTTCTATCGTTGCCAACCATCAGTATTTTTCCATCTCTCATAATGATTGCGCCAACACGGATGTTGAGAATTCCGTCATCGCAACTTACGCACATATCTTTGCTCATTTTTCCCTCCGGATCTTCAAACTTTATCTGTACTCCCGATAAAAATCCAAAATTTCTTTTTCAGTAAATTTCATTTGGAATCGCTGAGCTGTGGCACGCCACACCTCCTCATCACTCACACTTCCTGCTTTTTCGACTTCAAGAAGTAACCTGTATATGCATTCCTGACCTGTGATAATGTCATAAAGAACTCCCGTAGCCCAGTACTTGCCAAAGTCTACAAGCCCACTTGCAAACTGCGAATGGATAACCTTTGCAATATCGTAATTTACACTGCGAAGAGTAGCACAAATCTCACTATTTTTAGTTTCAAGCAATGCGTATTTTGCCTGTCTGTCACCACCCTGTGGGATACCAAGAGAGCCTGGGTTAATTATTGTTTTTCCGTTTTCTTTAATTATGTATTGCTTGTGAGTGTGAGCCGTAAGAAAATAATTGCACTTCATCTGCTCAAAGATTTCTCCGGCTCTGCCGTCCTTGTTGTCAAAATAGTACCTGTCATTGTCCATAGTAGAGTGGGCAATATCTGCTAAAACGCCGTTTATCTTTATTGTGTCAGATATCTTAAGGCTTTCGAAAAAGTCAAGATCAAACCTCGTCAGGTTTTTGTATGTAAACAAAAGAGAACCGCTGCTTGAGCCTTTTTCAAAGTGGGAGATCCCACGGTCGTGCTCAAGCATATAACGCTCACGATTTCCACGCAGACAAACGCAAGGATGGCGAGAGATTATCTCATACACAAGATCCATAGTTCTCACAGGCTCGCCGAGGTCTGAGACATAGTCGCCAAGAAGTATGAATGCGTCAACGCCCAAGGCAAGAGCATCAGCATAGCAAGCCCTCAGGGCCTCGAAATTTGAATGAATATCTGAAAAAACGGCAAATCTTGTGCCACATATTTGTGTGATAGCTGTGTTTTCTGTTCTTTCCATTGTTAAAGTCCTTTGGGCGAAGAATTTGATTCTGACATTAATAAGAATTAGATGGACGACGGCTTTTTTGCATCGATAATGATTGACACCATTTGTAGCTTGCCATTTTTGTTTCGTGTATCAAAACGTAAGGAACGACCGATTTTTCCATCAAGCTCATTCCAATAATTGTAATGAAATTCTCCATTTTCATCGCAGTATTCGAGCAGGTCAACCACAAACCCGGCTTGCTCAAATACAGCGCATAAGGTTTTATAGTCATAAACAATTTTGTGAGTGTATGCAGGATGATTAGGATCTCCGTTTCCCCCTACCTTTACTAAATTTTGATACCATTGATTTTTAAAGTTTATATCCGGAACGGCAACTCTGATATATCCTCCATCAATAAGGAAATCAAAACAGTTTTTGGCAGCTAAACAGCCCTCTTCAAATGTCATATGCTCCCAAACGTGCTCAGCGAGAAATGCAGACGGTCTTTCATCGGAAAACATACGTTCAAAATCAGCGCGGTTTAACAAATTCAGTTCGCTTTCCTGGGTGCTTATCCAACCGTCATAAGCAGTTTTCCCGGCTCCAATGACTATTTTCATATCAGCACGTCTCCATATAAATTCTTTTCAATGATTTTGTTTATAGTCAGGTTTATGGTTTTTTCTACAAAGGCTGTGTATTCTTCCTTTGATATTGAGATGTATTGGGTAATCGAATTATCGAGTTTGGGAAAATAGCCCATCACGGCAATTTTCCTAACAATACAATCGTGGGGTAGATAGTCAATATAATCGGGGAAAGACTTTAGCGGAAGGATTTCCGTGAGATAACCTGAGTTTGGGTGATCTCTCAAATACTCAGCTTCAATTGAGTATATCTCACGCATTCGTTCTTTTTTTGGAATGAGCTTTTTTACCGAATCCCAAGTTTCAGCCATTCCGGCTGTCGCAACACTCAGTTCTTCAACTTCCTTAATACGCACCCAAGTTGCTTTAACACGCTCATCATCTCGGATCATTTCCTGGAAAGCAGCATCGGTAATCAAATGGCAGTAGTAACCCAGCAGAAATGAATATTCTTCTAATGTTTTAATTTCGTCTTTTCTACCGAGAATGTAATTCTCGCAGAAAGCATCACAATCGGAGGCCACCTTTCGCTCTCCGCTCATCCAATGCGTAACCTCTCTGGGGGGTGTAAAGCTCGTCCAATCTTCATTTTCTAAATTGCAATCAGGCGCAATATTACCCACACAAAAGCCGTGTCTATCCAAATTTGGAAGCAACTCGAGAACTGAGTCTGCTATCATTAAATGTATAACCCAAGAAGCCATTTTTTCTCCTTTGTTGATTATTATATAATTACTCTGATTACAATTCTTTTTGCTAAACATTATAGCACAAAACTTGCAATACTGCAAGACTTCTTGCGTTTTTTTGTTCTTATTTGGCTGTTTGTGCAAGAAAAACGGTTGTATCAAGCCTCTTTTTTGATAACTTGGAGTTGAGTTATTGAAAAAGGAAATGTTTTGTGATATAATAAATACAATTCAGTATTGAGAGGTACATTATGACATTCGAGAAATCTTGCGGAGCGATATTATTCACTATCATAGATGGCGAAATTCAATATCTTTTGATACAGCAAAAAGCAGGCTTCTTTTCGTTCCCCAAGGGACACGTCGAGGAAGGGGAGAGTGAGCGTGAGACAGCTCTTCGTGAAATCAAAGAAGAGGTGGGGGTAAACGCTTTTCTTATTGGTGACTTTAGGGAGATAAGTGAGTATTACATTCCCTCAGCCGATGTTCAAAAGCAGGTTGTTTTCTTCGTTGGCGAATATAAGGACCAGGAGTTCACCCCACAAGAAAGCGAGCTTTTGTCAGCACAGCTCTGCTCATACGAGAAAGCTATGTCACTCATTATCCACGATAACACAAAAAGGATTTTGAGCCTTGCCAATGATTATATTATCTCGCATCTCTCTGCGCTATCATCTCGCCCATCGGGCAAAAACTCGTATCATTGATTTTTTGTGATGAATGATAAGCTAAAAAGACTTGAGTGCATCATACACCCAAGTGGCTCGCTTGACGGATATATATTTGTTGCAATATGCAGTATATATAACGGCAAATTCGTTCTCTCACGCCACAACGAGAGAGATACCTGGGAAACTCAGGGAGGTCATATTGAGGACGGCGAGTCGCCTGTTGAAGCTGCACGCCGTGAACTTTATGAGGAGAGTGGGATTGTCTCTGCCGACCTTTACCGAGTGTGCGATTATTATGGATATGACAACGAGGGATTTGCAAACGGTGTCGTTTTTCTTGCAATTGTCAAAGAAATGGGCACACTCCCGGAAAGCGAAATGAGTGAGGTCGCACTTTTTGATTGTCTTCCACTCGAGCTGACTTATCCAAAGGTAACGCCCGTGTTCTTTGAGCAAGCACTGCGATATATTGAACAAAACTTATAATGGAGAGCACAAAATGAAACTCTATGTAAAACAACATATTTTCACCTGGGGAGATAAGTTTTCTGTCTATGACAGAGACGAAAACGAAAAATACTATGTCGAGGGCGAGATTTTTACCTTCGGCAAGCATTTTCACATCTACGATCTGCAGGGCAGGGAGCTTGCGACGATTGATCAGGAGATGTTCAGAT
The DNA here is from genome assembly GCA_045543615.1 of Eubacteriales bacterium. Classification (GTDB taxonomy): domain Bacteria; phylum Bacillota; class Clostridia; order Oscillospirales; family CAG-272; genus CAG-390. The sequence goes on along the minus strand of JAZPXL010000018.1, from coordinate 138,041 downwards.
TTCTGCCTACATACAAGCTCAGCCGTGGTAGCAACGAGATTGCCGAGATAGTCAAAGAGTTCAGCTTCTTTACTCAGAAGTATAGCATAAACGGTCTTGGTTGGGAGGTCAGTGGTGACTTCTTTTCTCACGAATATGAAGCGAGAGACGGCTCGTTTGTGGTTTTCTCGGTTTCAAAGGAGTGGTTTACCTGGGGTGACACTTATGAAATTGACATCGCACCTGGTGCTGATGAGGTAATTGCTCTCGCAGTTGCACTCGTCATCGATGCCTGTATTGAGGCATCAAGAGATTGACTAAATGGTTTTCGTAGATAAAAAAGGCAAGACGGCTATATGCGTTTTTGATGTTCTTGTCACAGTGGCTGTGTTGAGTTTAGCTGTTGGACTTTTCTTGCTATCAATTTTCTTGACTTTTCCAAAGGGTGAGTATTTTTTTGTAACATCACAAAACGGCGAGATTGAAGAAAAATATCCACTTTCTGTGGATGCAACTTATAGCTTTGAGTCAGGTGATTATCATCTGACTGTCGAGGTTGTTGATGGCTTTGTTTGCGTCAGCGAAAGCGATTGCCCCGGAGGAGACTGTAAAAGCTTTGGGAGAATATCAAAAAAAGGTGAAAGCATAGTCTGCGTGCCGTCAGGTATAGTAATAAAAATTCTTGGTGGAGGAGAGAATGATGCGATTGCAGGATAACGCTCTCCACATAAAAAAACTGACGCTTACTGCCGCATTTTCGGCTTTTGCGCTCGCACTTTCCTATCTTGAAAGCGTCATACCATTAGGATTTGTAATTCCACTTCCCGGTGTAAAGCTCGGCTTGGCAAATATTGCAACTCTGCTTGCGTTTGTTTATATTTCAAAAGCCTCTGCTGCAGCTGTGGTTCTTATCAGGGTGATTTTGAATTTTCTTTTGTTCGGTTCATTTAATTCGTTTGTGCTGTCCCTCGCAGGATCTGTCTGTGCGTTTCTCGTTTTGCTTTTGCTTTCGGCTTTTTCGAGGTTAAAAATGAGCTTTGTTGGTGCTTCGGTGCTCTCTGCGGCGGCACACGGCGTTGGACAAATATTGGCCTCTTCACTATTGTTTTCACTTTCCGGTATTTGGCGTTATTTGCCCGTATTGCTTTTGTTTGGTACTGCTTTTGCCTGGATTGTTGGTATACTTTTAAATCTCATTTCGCCAACCTGTCGCGCCATTTCCGAAAAATATCTATCAAGGAGAGAGAAAGATGCTTAAAAGAACGCTTTGCCTTGTTCTAACGCTACTGCTTCTCATACTCTCTCTGTCATCGTGCGATAACAACAATAAAGTTGTGAGTGACACATTTGTTTCGATGAACACAGTTATCGAAATTAAGCTGCCAGCCTCTTCAACCGACCCGGATAACCTGTTTCGCTTGTGCCGACAGATATTTGAAACTTATTCGGAGCTGTTTGATTGTCACAGAGAGGATTCGGAAATTTCTGCTATAAACTCTTCGGACGAAAAGCGTCCAATAACAATAGGGATGAAGACTCTTGTCTCAAAGGCGAAGTGTGTTTTCGAGGAGAGTGACGGCGCATTTGATATAACTATAAAACCTGTGCTAGATCTTTGGGAGAGGGCAGAAAAAGAGAATCGATTACCCACACAAGAAGAGCTTGAGGGTGCACTGTCGCTTGTTGACTCGTCACGTCTCACGCTTAATGACGGCGAAAATACTCTTGAGAAGGCCGAAGGCCAAAGGCTTGACGTAGGAGGCATAGCCAAGGGAGCGGCAGCAGAGGCTGTAATTTCATTTCTGAGAGAAGCGGGCGTGGAGTGGGGAATAATCTCAGTTGGCGGAAATATCGCAGTTTTTGGTGAGCGTGGCGGCAGTAGAGAATTTAATATAGGCATTCGCGATCCAAGGCAAGACAAAGAGCTTATTGGTACGATAGGCGTTTGCGATGCATTTGTCTCCGTTTCGGGTGATTATGAGAGATATTACACGATTGACGGCAAACGCTATCATCATATAATTGATCCAAAAAACGGCTATCCGTCCGACAGTGGACTGTGTAGCGTGGTTGTCATCTCAAATGACGGAACGCTTGCAGATGCACTTTCGACTGCGCTTTTTGTGCTTGGAGCTGACGAGGCTATTGAGCTTTACAGAAGTGGCTTGCTTGATTTTGAGGCGATTTTGATAAGTGAAAATGAAGTCTTGCTTACAGACGGTCTTGAAGGAAAATTTTCTCTTACAGCAAAAGAATACAAAATAGCAAATAAATGATAAAAGAACATCCGTGTCGATTTTGGTCTTGACACGGATGTTCTTTTGTAGTATAATAAAGTGATATAATATTGAGAATTATCTTTATATTATATATAATATGTTTTTGACTTTGAAAATGCGAAAGATGATACCGATATGAATAAATGCAAAACAGAACGCACCCCCACACCTACTGACAGATCGCACTTCGCAAGCCTTGTCAGAGCACTCATTGAGGGGAGCGGTAAAAAATATTTTGTGCTGACCTTTGGCTGTCAACAGAATGTTGCAGATAGTGAAAAAATCTCAGGTATGGCAGAGGAAATGGGATATATTCCAAATGACAATCCTGACGACGCCTCTTTGATAGTTGTCAACACCTGCGCAGTGCGTGAGCACGCCGAGAAAAAGGCACTTTCGATAATCGGGCAGTATAAGCATTGTAAGGCTCGCAACCCCGAGCTTATTGTAGCAGTTTGTGGCTGTATGCCGTCCCAGGTCCATAGAGCAGACGAGATAAAGCATAAGTATCCTTATGTTGATTTTACATTCGGTACTACCGATCTTTATATGCTCCCTGAGCTTTTGTACTCAAGACTAAGTGGTGGTCGCAGAAGATTTGTTCCCTGCACAGAAAAACCACCCGTGGTTGAAGATATTCCAACCAAAAGAGCTGATGGATATCGTGGATGGGTCAGCATTATGTACGGCTGTAACAATTTCTGCTCATACTGTATAGTTCCGTATGTAAGAGGCAGGGAGAGAAGCAGACATCCCGATGCTGTTGAATCTGAGGTAAGAGAGCTTATTTCAATGGGCTGTAAGGAAATTACACTCCTCGGACAGAACGTCAACTCATATGGAAGGGGCTGTGACTTTGAGTGCGATTTTGCCGATCTGCTCGCTCGTCTTGCTTCACTTGATGGAGACTTTAAGCTTCATTTTATGACAAGTCACCCTAAGGACGCAACAAAGAAGCTTATTGATGTTATGGCGTCATCTGACAAAATTGCACGTCAGTTCCACCTGCCGTTACAATCAGGATCAACGAGAGTGCTCGGTGCTATGAACAGAGGATATAGTGCAGAGAAATATCTTGAAACTGTCGACTATATCAAGGAAAAAATGCCCGATGCAGTTCTTTCAACTGATATTATTGTAGGCTTCCCCGGTGAGAGCGAGGAGGATTTTCAGGCAACACTTGACCTTCTTAGCCGTGTAAGATATGATATGGTCTTCTCGTTCATTTATTCTCCAAGAAAAGGTACACCCGCCGCGATAATCGAAGAGCAAGTGCCTGAGGGGATCAAGGGAGAGAGGATGAATCGCCTGCTTGAGCTGCAGACACAAATTGCCGATGAGGTCAACAAAACCTATCTTGGTAAATACTTGCGTGTAATTTGTTGCGGCGTAAGTAAGAACGATCCATCTAAGCTTGAAGGACGCACAGAGGGAAATAAAATCGTCATCTTTGAGTCGGCCGATGTACAAGAGGGCGACTATGCATTTGTCAAAATCACAGAAACGCACGCCTTTGCCCTTTATGGCGAGGTTGTAAAATAAAAAATTTAATTTGAAAGGTATAAATAAAAATGGAAAAAGAACAGATTTTAGAACTCGCAGCGGCTCTTGGCCGTGAAGTAAAAGCAAGCGATCTTATGCAGGCATACGATGCTGCAGAGGCAGCTTATGTTGCAGACTCAAAGCTTCAGGCACTCATTCAGGAATACTCCGTACAGCAGAGAGTTCTTGAAGAGGAGAGCGTAAAGCCCAATCCCAACGCATTTCTTGTAGAGTCCATCCAGGGTCGCCTTGGCACACTCTATGCAGAGATAATTGCAGAGCCAACATTTATTGCTTTCAATGAGGCTCAGGAAAAGGTAAGAAATCTGCTTACACAGATCAATAACGTTATGATGCAGCAGGTAACAGGCGAAGATCCCTCCGCTTGCACACACGATTGCTCCACCTGCTCGGGCTGTCACTGATAAATCTTTAGAATGCGAGGTGTTGCATTATGACACCAATGATGCAGCAATACTTTGAAATAAAAAATCAGCATAAGGACCATCTGCTTTTCTACCGTCTCGGAGATTTTTACGAGATGTTCTTTGATGACGCACTTGTGGCGTCAAGAGAGCTGGAACTCACCTTGACGGGTAGAGATTGGGGCGAGGCTGAGCGTGCACCGATGTGTGGTGTTCCGTTCCATAGCGCAGAAACCTATATTGCAAAGCTTATCGCAAAGGGATATAAAGTAGCTATCTGCGAGCAGACGGAAGACCCTGCGTCTGCCAAGGGGCTTGTTAAGCGAGAGGTTACAAGGATTCTCACAAGAGGCACTATTCTTGAGGCGAAGATGCTGACCGAAACAGCAAATAACTATCTTGCCGCTGTCGCTATAAGCGATAGTGGAGCCGGCGTTTGCTTTGCCGATATCTCGACAGGTAAGGTTTATGCTACAAGCTTTGTTGGCAAGTCTTGCGTAGCTGATATTGAAAACGAGCTTGCAACATACTCACCAAGCGAGGTGCTGTTGAGCTTCCCTGCGAAGACACAGCCAATGCTTTCAGAATTTATTACTGCCAGACTTTCAGCTATGCTTGAAGACGGCAGAACAGAGTATTTTGAGTTCGAGAGAGCACTCTCTCTTGCCGAGAGACAGTTTGAAGGCCTTCTTACATCTTCTGACAGAGAGAAAAAAGAAATGATCTCTGCCATAGGAGCTATTGTCGCATATATCGCTGAAACTCAAAAATCCGATATGTCATATATTAAGGATCTGAGTATATACGAGAATGGCCAGTATATGCAGCTTGATTATTCGACAAGAAGAAATCTTGAGCTGACAGAAACAATGCGCACCAAGGAAAAGAAAGGCTCGCTTTTGTGGGTGCTTGATAAGACCAAGAGTGCGGCGGGAGCGAGAATGCTCAGGCATTGGATAGAGCACCCTCTGCTCAATGTTTCGAGTATCACACGCAGACAAAATGCAGTAAATGAGCTGTTTGAGGACTATATGCTCAGAGAGGACCTCTCAGATTTGCTCTCAGGAGTGCTTGACCTTGAGAGACTTATTGCTAAAGTTTCTTTCGGTAGTGCAAACGCTCGTGATCTTCGTGCAATCGCAAATACACTTGCAGTATTGCCGACGATAAAGTCAATGCTTGAAAAATGCACAGGCGTTGAGCTTGTAGCCCTTCGTAACAACCTCGATACACTCGAAGACGTCTGCGAGGTCTTGTCAGTGGCAGTTGCTGAAGAGCCTCCCGTTACAATTAGGGAGGGTGGTATGATCGCCGACGGCTATAACGAGGACGTAGACAAGCTGCGTGAGATACTCAGAGGTGGCAAGGATTGGATCGAGAAGATAGCGCAGGACGAGAGGGAGAGAACAGGAATCAAAACCCTCAAGGTCGGCTATAACAAGGTGTTTGGCTATTATATCGAAGTGTCGAAATCCTTTATGTCGCAAGTCCCCGACACATATATAAGAAAGCAAACCCTTGCAGGTGGTGAGAGATATATCACACAAGAGCTTAAGGAAACTGAGGCTATGGTGCTCGGAGCTGAAGACAGACTCAAAGCACTTGAGTATGACCTGTTTTCAAAGCTTCGTGCATTTACTGCTACGGCCTCTGCAAGAATACAGAATGCAGCAGAAATGCTTGCTAAGCTTGATGTTTATTGCTCACTTGCAAGTGTAGCGGCAAAGAACAATTACACCTGCCCGTCCATAAATGATTCGAGAATGATCGACATAAGAGACGGAAGACATCCTGTGGTTGAGCTGTTCGTTAAGGATGCTTATTTCGTTCCGAACGATACTCATCTTGATATGAAGAACAACCGTATTATGATTATCACAGGACCAAATATGGCAGGTAAATCTACATATATGCGCCAGGTTGCTCTTATATCAATTATGGCGCAGATAGGCTCATTTGTACCGGCGGCAAGTGCTGACATTTGCATTGTCGACCGTGTGTTCACACGTGTCGGCGCATCCGATGATCTCGCATCGGGTCAATCAACCTTTATGCTTGAGATGACGGAGGTAGCAACAATTTTGCGTTCTGCTACCAAAAACAGCCTCATTATCTATGATGAGGTCGGACGTGGAACGTCTACCTTTGACGGTATGAGTATCGCACGAGCAATACTTGAATACACACAGAGCCGCAAGGTCGGTGCTAAAACACTCTTTGCAACACATTATCACGAGCTAACTTCACTTGCAGACGAGCTTGATGGTATTGTTAACTATAATATCGCTGCACGCAAGCGTGGTGACGGAATAGTGTTCCTCAGAAAGATCGTACCGGGCTCTACCGACGATAGCTATGGTATTGAGGTAGCAAAGCTTGCAGGAGTACCCGGAGAGGTAATTGCAAGAGCAAAGAGAATTCTTGCTGAGATAGAAGCAAAATCAAAAGCAATGAGAGACGAAGATGTCGTAATCGCAGAGGATGAGGATATCACCCTTGACGATTGCATTGAGGAGAGAGTGATTGATGATATCAGGGCAGCTGATCTCAACAATATGTCCCCATTTGAAGCTATGGCTCTTCTCAATGAACTACAAAAACGCTTGAAATAAAAGCTAAAAACTTAACGAAAGGAGTTGCGTGTATGGGCAAGATAAATGTACTCAGCTTTGAGGTAGCCAATCTGATTGCCGCAGGCGAGGTTGTTGACAGACCTGCTTCGGTAATTAAGGAGCTTGTTGAAAATTCAATAGATGCAGGTGCCGACAGAGTTACCGTCGAGATACAAAGAGGCGGAGTGCTTTTTATGCGAGTAACTGACAACGGCTGTGGTATGGAGCCTGAGGATCTTCCCGTGGCTGTTCGCCGTCACGCAACAAGCAAGATAAAGGAAGCGGACGATCTTGATAAAATAGTAACGCTGGGCTTCCGTGGCGAAGCACTTGCAGCAATATGCGCCGTTTCCGATGTACGAATTATATCTAAAACGAAAGCGAACCCTATGGGTGCTTTCATAGAGGTAAACTCAGGCAGAGTAAGTGCGGTCAGCGAAAGAGGAGCATCTGACGGGACAACAATAATTGTTGAAAACCTTTTTGCAAATGTTCCTGCAAGACTCAAGTTTTTGAAGCGAGATCAGACCGAAGCAACGGCTGTTTCCTCAATGCTTGAAAAGATCGCACTGTCTCACCCTGAGGTAGCTTTCAAGCTGATTTCCGACGGAAGCGTCAAGCTTGAGACAACGGGAGACGGAAACAGGCATTCTGCTCTCAGATGCGTCTACGGAAAGGACTTTGTCAAGTCCGTTATTGAGGTGGAAGCAGAGAGGGACGGAGTCAAGGTTTCGGGATATATCACCTCTCCCGAAATGCCGAGAGGCAACCGAAATTATCAAAACTTCTTTATCAACGGAAGATATATCAAAACAAAAACGGGAATGGCAGCAATTGAGCAGGCTTACACCTCCTACATTCCACCTGACAAATTCCCGGGTTGCGTGATTTATATTGATATTGCGCCTAATGTGGTCGATGTAAATGTTCACCCAAGTAAGCTTGAGGTGAAGTTCTCAAATGAACGCCCTGTGTTCGATGCCATTTATCACGCAGTCAGAACAGCACTCTCCGAAAACAACACACGCCCCGAGCTTTCAGTTATGCAAAGCTCATACAGAATGAACGTCTCAAGCGTTCCGACACCACTAAGCCGTGCTTTCGTGCCTGTCAACGACAGGGTTGTTGACCCCGAGCCTCTCTCGACACAGCTTGATATCACAACGGTTGCACCTCAAGGATCGGTCGAAGAAAAGCCAATCACGACTCCGTCATCGTCACAGTTCAAGGCAGTCGGCACGTCTCCTCGTGAGAGTGAAGCGATTAGTGCTGTTGTTAGGCCTCAAAGTACACCGCAGGGAGGCTACACCTTGCGCTCTCCAATAAGATTCAGCTATGAGTCTGACTCAGAGACGGAGACAGCGGACAAGCCAAATGAAGAGACTGTGAAGAATGTAGCTTTGGGTGTTGATTATTCAGGACTGTACAGAATAGTCGGCGAGGTCTTCAATTCATATATCATAGTTGAAAAACGAGATGTCATGCTATTGATAGACAAGCACGCCGCACACGAAAGGCTGATATTTGAAAAGCTAAAGGCTGCGTCGAAGTCCATCGTGCGTGACACACAGCTTATGGCAGTACCGATTGAAATAATGCTTATGAGTGACGAGGTTGCTCATATTGAAGAATATCGGGATAGAATAGAGGCCGTAGGCTTTGGATTTACTACGGCAAGAAACACGGTGTATGTAAATGAGATACCGACAGGAATATCAGTTTCTGCCGTCGGTGCTATGTTTGAAGCATTCGCTGATGTTTCAAAAAATAATACCGGCTCAGTCGAGCTTACTGCTGATATAGTATTTGAAAAGGCACTATATCAGGCTTCCTGTAAGGCAGCTATCAAGGCGGGAAGAGTTTACCCACCCGACTATGCCGAATGGCTTGTAAATGAGCTGAACAATAACCCTGAAATCATCTGCTGCCCTCACGGCAGACCAATCGCCATAGAGATAAAGCAGAGCACAATAAATCATTTGTTTAAGAGAGAATAATATGTTTACATTATTAAAGACAGAGGGCCGCGCAAGACGCGGAGTATTCCATACAGTACACGGAGATATACAGACCCCCGTATTTATGAATGTCGGCACTTGCGCCGCAGTAAAGGGAGGTATATCTGCAATAGATCTTGAAGAGGTAAAATGTCAGGTAGAGCTTTCGAACACCTACCATCTCCACATCCGTCCGGGAGATAAGCTGATTTATGAGCTTGGTGGTCTTCATAAGTTTATGAATTGGCAAGGACCGATCCTAACAGATAGTGGTGGATTTCAGGTCTTCTCGCTCTCTCAGCTCCGAAAGATTACAGAGGAGGGCGTAAAATTCGCCTCCCATATAGATGGAAAGCGTATTTTTATGGGCCCTGAGGAGAGTATGCAGATTCAGTCACATCTTGCATCAACCATCGCTATGGCGTTTGATGAGTGCGTTGAAAACCCCGCTCCCTATGAATATGTCAAGCAGTCTGCTGAAAGAACAGTTCGTTGGCTTATTCGTTGCAAGGCTGAGATGGCAAGACTCAATTCGCTCCCCGAGACGATCAACAAAAACCAGCTGCTCTTTGGTATAAACCAGGGTGGCACATACGAGGATCTCCGTATAGCAAATATGCAGGAGATTGCAAAGCTTGACCTCGATGGATACGCAATAGGTGGTCTTGCTGTTGGTGAGGCTACTGAGGATATGTATCGCATTATTGATGCAGTTGAGCCTTATATGCCCGTGGATAAGCCCAGATATCTTATGGGCGTTGGCACTCCTCTCAATCTTCTTGAGGGTATCCGACGTGGCATAGATTTCTTCGACTGCGTAATGCCGAGCCGCAACGCTCGTCACGGCAATCTCTTTACCTGGAATGGCAAGATGAATATTCTAAACGAGAGATTTGCATACGATGACAGACCAATCGACCCCGATTGCAACTGTCCCGCTTGCCGTCATCACAGCCGTGCGTATATCCGTCATCTGCTTAAGGCAAAGGAAAATCTCGGAATGAGACTTGCAGTTCTTCATAACCTCTACTTCTATAACGATCTTACCGAAAAGATCAGAGAGGCACTGGACGCAGGAAGATACGAAGAGTTTTACGCACATTATGTAAAGATACTCGGCGAGAGAGTGGAGTAATACAAAAAATTGTTACAAATAACACTTGTCAAAAGAATAATTCTGTTATATAATATAGCGTATAATAGACAGGAAAGGAGGACGCTATGTTTTCTGCAACAAAAAACTTTTTCCTGACATTTATAATTGCACTTGTAATTTTTGGAATTATTGCCTATATGATAGTCGGACTTGTACTTGACAACCTTATGGGACTTGGAGCTAGCATCGAACAGCCCGGTGGAGATGATACAACCACGGATAGCGATGTTGGAAACGATGGCCCTGGAGGCGTGGGGACAATCTACGGAGATGGTGGAGAGTCATTTAATATGATTCTTATTGGTACTGATTACAGACCGTCCGAATTTGTTGATTATGACCCCGAGATGCTCAAGCTTCTCTACGGAATTGAAAAAGAGAAAGTACAGCCGAGTTCTGTACCAACCGATATTACGCCAAAGCCGGGTGGAGTAATGTCCGATAAGCAGTTTTGGAACAAGGACGGCTTGCCCTCGGACGATGGAGGTCTTGTTTTTGACGGCGGCTTCTATTCTGTTAAGTACAGGGTTATCGAGGCTGACGCAATCCTGCTTATAAGAGTTGACAAGGAGAGAGGCGAATATACATATTCTGTCTTTCCGTCCGACGCTTATGTTGAGGTGAGCAATAGGTATTACAAGCTTTCGGAGGTCTATGGACTTTTCGGACTTGAAACCTTTATTGAAAAAATTAACGCCATCACGGGAATACCCATAGACAACTACGCAGTAGTCAATATGGAAGCATTTCCCGCTATCATCGATACACTCGGTGGAATTATGTACAATGTGCCGTGCAATATGAAATATACCGATGTTTCGGGTGGAATAGATATCGATCTTAAGGCGGGTAATCAGGTGCTTAACGGCGACGCCGCACTTGACCTATTGATGTTTGACAATTACCCACCCTCCACAGGCTCTCGCGCGAACACGTTGCTCACGTTTGCAAAAAGATTTGTCGCAACATTTATTAGTATCACAAACTTCAATAAAGCACCAAAGGTATTTGCTCAGGTGATTGACGCAGTAGAAACCGACTTTACTGTAACGGATTTTTCAAATAATATTGATATGATTTTCAAATTGGCGACAAACGGTCACGATATCGCCATCAAAACAAAGAACGCAAGCGTTAACAATAAAACGTTGTTTGTTATAGATGAGACAGCTACCGTCAACGCTTTTGCAGAATACAGAAGAATTTATAATTAAAGAAGGAATAAAAAATGGACAACAAAGCAAAAACAATGGAAAAAATCGTGGCTCTCTGTAAGAACCGCGGCTTCATCTTTCCCGGCTCCGAAATTTACGGTGGCCTTGCAAACTCTTGGGACTACGGCCCTCTTGGCGTTGAATTCAAGAACAATGTAAAGCGTGCTTGGTGGAAGAAATTCGTTCAGGAATGCAAGTACAATGTTGGTCTTGATTGCGCAATCATTATGAATCCTCAGACCTGGGTAGCTTCAGGTCACGTTGGAGGCTTCTCAGATCCTCTTATGGACTGCAAGGGCTGTAAGATGCGCCACAGAGCTGATAAGCTCATTGAGGATTATGCATTTGAGCACGGACTTGATGATAATCCTGCAGGCTGGACATTTGAAGAAATGGCAGCTTATATCAGAGAAAAGGGAATTGTTTGCCCTCAGTGTGGAAGCGCAGAGTTTACAGACATCAAGAAGTTCAATCTTATGTTTAAGACTTATCAGGGCGTAACCGAAGATTCCTCGACAGAGCTTTACCTCCGTCCCGAAACTGCGCAGGGTATCTTTGTAAACTTCCCCTCAACACAGCGTTCAACAAGAAAGAAGCTCCCCTTTGGTATCTGCCAGATCGGTAAGTCCTTCCGTAATGAGATTACACCCGGCAACTTTGTTTTCCGTACCCGTGAGTTCGAGCAGATGGAGCTTGAGTTCTTCTGCAAGCCCGGTACAGACCTTGAGTGGTTTGCTTTCTGGAAGGATTATTGCCACAAGTTCCTCCTCAATCTCGGTATGAAGGACGAAAACCTTCGTCTCCGTGACCATAGCCCTGAGGAGCTTTGCTTCTATTCTAAGGCTACCACAGACTTTGAGTTCCTCTTCCCGTTTGGATGGGGCGAGCTTTGGGGTATCGCAGACCGTACAGATTATGACCTCGGTCAGCACGCAACTCATTCGGGCAAGGATATGATGTATTTCGATCCTGAGACCAACGAGAAGTATATCCCCTATGTAATCGAGCCTTCACTTGGCGCAGACCGTGTGGCACTTGCATTCCTTGTTGATGCTTATGATGAGGAAGTTATTGATGAGGCTAAGAACGATGTTCGTGTCGTACTCCACCTCCATCCTGCACTTGCACCTATTAAGGCTGCAATTCTTCCTCTCTCAAAGAAGCTCTCCGATAAGGCTGACGAGATCTATACACAGCTTTCCAAGAAGTTTATGGTTGACTTCGATGAGACAGGCTCAATAGGTAAGAGATATCGCCGTCAGGACGAGATCGGCACACCTCTTTGTATCACATACGATTTCGAGTCCGAGAACGACGGATGCGTTACAGTTCGTGACCGTGACACAATGGAGCAGGTAAGAATTCCGATTGCCGAGCTTGAGGCTTATATCGCAAAGAAGCTTGAGTATTGATTATCATAAAAAGAAAAAGACCGAGAAGGGCTCCTTCTCATAAGGAAGTTTGATTTCTACTTGTAGGGACCGACGTCCTCGACGGTCCGTTAAGCTATAATTGCATTGCAAAAGACAAAGATTAACCCCGACAGATTTTTTATGTCTGTCGGGGCTTACGTTATTTTATAATATCTATGTTACTTTCGTTTATAATCACACCTTGTCCGTCATTTAATCGAATTACTTCACGATTAAGTGTATGTTCATATTGAGCACATTTTTCCTCAAAACCTGTGTATTTCATTAAGAATTTACTGTAATGCGGAAGTATGCAAATATCTGTAAAATTGCACGCAGATAAATCTTTTAGTCCTACAATGTTCATCTCGGGAGAGTAAAGATCTATCAAATCAAGAGAAGGTGTAAGAACCAGTGCACCTGCACTACATCCTATCAAATACCTATTTTGTGCGAAGTATTTTAACACATCAAAAAAACAATTTTTTCGTATTGAGTTCAATAGATAGTACGGATTGCCTCCTATTAATTCTACCACGTCATATTGCATAAGCTCTGTTGGTAATTGATTGTCAAAGTCAAAGCATTCAACAGACAGCCCGAGCATTCTTAATTCGTTTGTTAATCTTTCAACATGATAGTTTTTTTCTTTATATTCGTTATCAGCAGTAACAACAAGAGCAGCCTTGCCTGCTTTGATGTATGTTTTTACTCTGCCCATTAATTCATTGCTTGATAAACCATTTGAAGTTAGAAAAATCATTTGATACCTCTTTTATCGCAAGTTTCGCCTTTGTATTACAAAGGCTTCGGGCAAAGCCCATACCCCTTAGGTTGCACGCATCCTAAGGCTCTCCCTTGGGGAGAGCTCCCGCGATAGCGGGTGAGAGGGGATATTCTCGCCACGATTTGCCCTCTCCGTCGGCTACGCCGCCACCTCTCCCAAAGGGAGAGGCTTTTTGTTAGTCCCATTATATCACAAATCGGCAGAGAAAACAACATCTCTGCCGAAAAATATGTGTCGCGGACCGTCGAGGACGCCGGTCCCTACAATTTGGTAAACATCCTTATGAGAAGGAGCCTAAATCGGTCTTTTTCTTTTGTATTTTATTTGCGCATTGCAGAAATAACAGATGCAGGGTTTGAAGAACGGAAAATTGCAGTTCCCGCAACTATAACATTAGCACCCGCCTCGGTTACAAGGGAAATATTCTTCTCGGAAATACCACCGTCAACCTCAATGTCGCACGAAAGATCGAGGCGAGATATCTGTTCTCTGAGAGTGCGCACCTTGTCAAGAGTTTCGGGTATGAGGGATTGCCCACCAAATCCCGGCTCAACAGTCATAACAAGAACCATATCAAGACAAGGGAGATAGGGGAAGAGAACCTCGGGCGGCGTTTTTGGTGAAATGGAGATAGAGGCTTTTTTGCCTGTCGACTTGATTTTCTCAATCACAGCTCCAACGTCGTCAGCCGCTTCATAATGAAATGTGATAATGTCAGCACCACATTTTGCAAACACGGGTATGTATTTGATAGGATTTACAATCATAAGGTGGACATCAAATACAAGATTTGTTACAGGCCTGAGTGCTTCGAGCACAAGTGGACCAAACGAAATATTTGGAACAAAACTGCCGTCCATAATATCGAGATGCAGATAATCTGCACCTGCAGACTCAATTCGACTTACTTCGTCCTTTAAATTCAAAAAATCAGCTGCAAGAAGAGAAGGGGAAATTTTTATCATTATATACTCCGTTCACAAGGTCAAAAAAGATATTTTTTCATACTATATAAAGTGAAGATAAGCGTCTTGCTTCAACACCGAAGTAAAAGAATAGGGAAGTGAGATTATAAGTTGTTGAAGAGTGGACGCCGGGGCTGATCAATTCAGCCCCTTTTTAATGCTTTTGAATAAGACAAACGGCGTGAGCTGCAATACCCAGTCCCTCGCCCGTAAATCCGAGCTTTTCTTCGGTCGTTGCTTTTACGCTGACATCCTCGGTGGGTATATCAAGCGCACAAGCAATACGCTCTCGCATAAGTGGAATATAAGGAGCGAGCTTGGGGCGTTGGGCAATCACCGTTGAATCAATATTTATAATGCTGTATCCCTCGCTCTTTATGAGCTTAGCAACTTCAGATAGAAGCACAAGGCTGTCAGCTCCTCTGTATTTTTCGTCATTGTCGGGAAAATGCTTACCAATATCACCAAGAGCTGCGGCACCTAAAAGAGAATCGGAAATTGCGTGGAGAAGGACATCTGCATCAGAATGACCAAGAAGTCCAAATTCGCACTCAATCAGAACTCCACCAATAATCAGCTTTCTTGTTGGATCTGTTCTGTGAACATCGTATCCGTGACCAATCCTCATATCGTCACACCTCGCCTTCTTCAGTTGTGGGAATCTCTTCTCTGCGAAATGCAAGCAACGCCTCGGCAACAGCGAGATCCATAGGTTCGGTGATTTTTATATTGTCCCTTGGACACTCAACGATTCTTACATTACGGTCAATATTCTCGACAAGTGAATTATCATCAGTTCCAACAAAGGAATTGTCAAGTGCATAATAAGCAGCTGCACGGTATATTGCAAGGCTGAAAACCTGAGGAGTAGCTGCGCCCCAAGTACTGTCTCTGTCAACTGTTGTGGAGATAAACATTTTTTTCTCTGCCTTAAGAGTGTCAACTATCTTCATAGCGGCAGTAGCAGCTCCAAAACGATAAGCAGCAAGGCAAACAGAATTTATAGTTCCGGGGAGTGTCAGGGGTCTTGCGCCATCTGCAATAGCTACATATCGTGTGGAGGAAGGCACAGCTTCAACGCCACGGAGAACGGACTCTTGTCGGGTTTTTCCGCCTACAACCACACCAATAAACTTTGTTATAGCAAATTTTTCGGCAAATTTCTCGTAGCAGCCACTTTTGGCATCTTCCTCTCTGGCAACAACAATGATATTGTCAATGTATTCGCTCTCTTCATAAGCTCTCATAGCGTGAACCACAACGGGCATACCACTGAGAACGAGAAATTGCTTGGGCACAGCTCCACCCATCCTTGTAGATGAGCCGGCAGCAACTATGATAGCAGTTGTATTGCGATTTTTCAAATGTCCGGACGCAGCTCTTATAGCATCAGCTATCTTTTTTGGTGTAGCACTCATCGCCGTCTCCTTTCGGGAATTTGCGTTTAGTTATACTTGTTTTCGTCAAAAGTTCCGTTTTCAATATCCTTGATCATCGCAACACGGCGACGGTGACGCTCCTCATCAAGTGCGCCTGTGTTCAAAAACACTTCAGTAATCTGGCAGGCTAAATCAAAATCTATTACACGAGCACCCATACAAAGAACATTTGCGTCATTGTGAAGTCTTGTCATCTCTGCAGAATAGAGATCTCCACATACGGCCGCACGAATTCCTCTGTGCTTGTTGGCTGCGATGGAAACGCCGATGCCGGTTCCACAAATAAGAATTCCACGCGAAGTCTCGCCGTCTGTAATCTTTGTGCAAAGTCTGTGAACAGGAACCGGATAGTCACAGCTCTCAGGAGAGTCTGTGCCACAATCAATAATATCATAGCCCTTTTGAGCAAGCACATCTATGAGCTTGCATTTGTATTCATATCCTGCGTGGTCGCAGGCAATTACGATCTTGTTTGACATAGTTTTTCCTCGTCTTTCATTATTTGCTTCCAAGAGCGGCGAGTCTGTCTCGCTCGGCTTGTGGGAGTCTTAGGTAGGTGGGGCGAAGCTCGTCAGGAGTGACTGCTCGTCCGGCAAGATATTCCTCAAGAGCAACACAGGCAACAGAATATGCCGATTGATAGCGTAAGGCTTCGGGCGTTTCGTTGCATAGTTCATCGCCCAGCGCACGCAGGGCAAGGGAATACGCATCACCACAGAGAAACACCTTCTCGCCAAGAGCTTTTACGGACTCTACAAACTCTTCTGTGCCGAGTGCGCTATCATCACTTATACGAGTTATCTCACCGTTTTGAGATAGGAATATTGCAGTATAAAACTGCCCTCTTCTTGCGTCCATAACAGGACAGATATAACGTCTCTCGCTTGAGAGAAGATTGTATGCAAGAGCCTTTAGTGTTGAAACTCCGACACAGGGCTTGTTTGAAGAGTGAGAAAGACCTTTTATTGTCGCAGCACCAATTCTTACACCGGTAAATGACCCGGGGCCTGCAGAAACAGCAAAAAGATCAATGTCGGCAACTGCAGTTTTCATAGATCGCAATAGCACCTCTGTCATTGGAAGCAGAGTCTCGCTATGTGTGTTGCCTCCGTTTTGGGTGAATTGCGCCAAAAGCACACGATCCTCGCAAAGAGCTACGGATGCCGTTTTGGCTGTGCTGTCAACGGCGAATATCTTCATTTTTATTCCTCGCTTATGATAGTAATTGTAATGTGACGGCTGAACTCTTCATCGGTTTTGGCAATCTCTGTTAAAATGTATGAGTCAGGCAGAGATTCAGGAATATTTTCGAACCACTCAACAAGGCAAATGCCACGCTCAAGGTAATCATAATAACCTGTCGAATACAGATCGTCTGCATCTGAAAGTCGATATATATCAAAATGGAAAAGTGGTTTGTTGCCCTTTTTATATTCATTTACGAGCGCATAAGTGGGTGATTTTACGGCAGAGCCGGGAGAAGCGATACGAGCAAATCCGCGAACAAACTCCGTCTTGCCGGCTCCAAGATCCCCCTTGAGTGCAATAAACTCAGGCAGAGAACTATCACTCTCCATAAGAGAAGCGAGAGCTTCGCCAAGACTCATTGTTTCGTCTGCAGAGGTACAGATACAATCAAATAATACTTTAGTCATTTTTACTTCCAATAAACAAACATATATAAATAGTATACCACATTTCTTGAAGATTGTAAAGACAAAGAGCCAATAAAAGCAAAAAAAGCCTGCGCAAAATTTGCGCAGGCTTTCGTGTAGTAAGCAGAAGCTCACTTTTTCTTTTTTTGTATTCTGTCAGACAGCTTTTCGCTTGAACCGTCAGGAGATACAATAGTTGTGTGATCGAGAGTCGCACGGAACGAGGCACGAAATTCTTCAATATACTGCCGTCTGAGCTCTGCCTGCTCTGCAGCTTCCTCCTCACTCAAACCCTCACTTTTGGCTTTTCTTGCAAGAAAATTGATTCTGTCAAGCTTGCTTTGTTCCATTTGCCTACTCCTTAAAACAATACAATAACACCCACAATAAGCGCAATATGAGCGACAATAATGAGTGGCAGTCCAAGCATAAATTTTAGATGTTTGGTCTTGTGACGAACGGTGAGCATCGTCAAAAACATCACCACAGCACCACCTAAAGCTCCGACAGCAATAAGCGTGCTCTCACGCACTCTTCGATCAGGCCTCTTCTTAGCTGCTCGCTTGTCATAAACCGTCATAAAGAATGCGGCAAGCGAGATTATGAAGAGATAGATGAGAAGCGAGAGAAGAAGAAATTTGATGTTCTCGGCGTTAAAAAGCTCACTTTTTAGGGAAGCTGTCCTTAAGGCCAACGATGCGGTTGAAAGTATTTTCATGCTTGGTGTCCTTTACATAATAACCGTTTCGTACAAACTGAAATCTCTCGCCGGGTGCAGCATCTGCAAGAGCAGGCTCGATCATACAGCCAACAAGACGAATTGCTGAATCGGGATTGAGATAATCGTTGTAGGTCTTGTCCTCAGGAATGTCATCAACGTTTTCAAGCGTGAAGAGATGATCGTAGAGAACAATGTCTGTCTTTTTTGCATAATCAGAGGAGAGCCAATGGATAGTGCCCTTTATCTTTCTGCCGTCTGTGGGATTGCCATTTCCTGCTTCAAGATCAGCAGTTACGTGAATGAGAGCAACACTACCGTCCTCGTTATATTCGATCTCGCCACACTTAACGATGTATGCACCCATAAGTCTGACCTCGCCTTCGGGCTTGAGACGGAAGAACTTGGGAGGCGGAACCGGAGCAAAATCGTCAGCATCAATTACAAGATTCTTTGTAAAGGGAACTTCTCTTGAACCTGCATCGGGATTCTGAGGATTGTTGGGAAGCGTAAAATACTCAACCTTGCCCTCAGGGTAGTTATCAACAACAACACGGATAGGATGCATTACAGCAATACGTCTCGGTGCTGTTGCGTTAAGCTCTTCACGGATACAATGCTCAAGAAGCTCGATATCAACAACGCTATACGCCTTTGCAACACCTGCTCTGTCAACAAAATCAAAGATGGCAGAAGGCGTGTAGCCACGGCGACGAAGTCCACAAAGAGTGGGCATACGGGGGTCATCCCAACCATCAACAAGTCCCGTCTCAACAAGCTGGCGCAGATAACGCTTGCTCATAACGGTGTGAGTAACATTGAGACGTGCAAATTCTCTCTGCTTGGGCCTGGGCGAGAAACCAATGTTTTCAACTACCCAATCGTAGAGAGGACGGTGATTTTCAAACTCGATGGAGCACAGCGAGTGTGTGATGCCCTCAAGAGCGTCCTGAATAGGATGCGCAAAGTCATACAGAGGATATATGCACCACTTGTTTCCCTGACGATGATGCGAGGTGTGAACTATGCGATAGATCGCAGGGTCACGCATATTCATATTGGGTGACGCCATATCAATCTTTGCACGCAGGGTGTGCGTTCCGTCCTCGAACTCACCGTTCTTCATTCTCTCAAAGAGATCAAGGTTTTCTTCAACACTGCGGTCACGGTACGGAGAGTTTTTTCCGGGAACTGTCAGAGAACCACGGTGCTCACGCATCTCATCAGCCGTGAGATCACAAACATAAGCCTTGCCGTCACGGATAAGCTTGAGTGCAAATTCATAGCACTGATCAAAGTAGTCGGATCCGTAGAAAACTCCACCATTCGGCTCGCATCCAAGCCAACAAAGATCCTCGTAAATAGCCTCAACATATTCGTTGTCTTCTTTTACAGGGTTTGTGTCATCATAACGGAGATTGAAAAGTCCACCGTATTTCTTTGCTATTTGTGTGTTTATACGGATAGCCTTAGCAGAGCCGATGTGGAGGTATCCGTTGGGTTCGGGAGGAAAACGAGTGTGTATGTGGAGTGAGGGATCAAGAGCGAGATCCTCGTCAATTATGTCGTGGATAAAATTACCCACTATTACTTTTTCTTCTTCCATTTTTGTATGCCTCCAGATTAAAGAGAATTAATAAAGTTTCTTACTCGGTCAAGCGTGCGCTTAGAGCCAATAATTCCGATAACTGTGTAGAGATCGGGAGAATTAAGTCTGCCGGTGACAGCAACACGAATAAACGAGCTTACGTCGGCAACGCTGCCCTTGAATGCTGAGGGATCAGCCTTATATGCCTTCATATCAGTAGCGTAACCGAGAGAAGCGGCAATAGCTTTGACCTTCTCAAACCAAGCGTTTGCATCATCTTCCTCGCTGTAAGTGTCAACGAATGCTGAAAGAGCTGTCTTTATATCCTCGGTTGAGTGAACATCGGAAATAATATCTGTGCGCTCGAAATACTCGTCAAAGAAGAATCCGATAAACGCCTTGACCTCGCTCCATACGCCAAAGTCCTTACGTGGCTTCTTGCCGCCACGACCAATGGAGAGGATGGAAATTGTGTAGTCAGGATCAGCTGAAATAACAGAAGCAAATTCCTCGTCATACTTTTCAGCCCAAGCAAGCAGAGATGAGTATACATCAGTTGCGCTCATTCTCGAAACAACATTCTTTGAAACGTCATTGAGCTTGTCAGGATCAAAGAGACAGCCCGATGCGCTCATCTTGTTTGGGGAGAATTTGAAATCCGTGTAGGGAAGTGCAGGGTTCTGCATTCTCCACTCCTCGAAATTGGAGTTAAGAATTGTCAGCAGATACTCAGCAACGGAATCAGGCGAATAACCCATACGGTCGAAATCGCTCATATTTGCACCAAGATCACGCTTTGAAAGCTTCTTCTTGTTGCCAAACTCGTCAAGTCGCATAATCTGCGCTGTGTGCATATATTTGGGAAGCTTGAATCCAAGGAAACGGAAAAGCTGAATATGCTTTGCAACGCTGGGAAGCCATTCCTCGCCTCTGATTACGTGAGTTGTACGCATCAGGTGGTCATCTACTGCGTGTGCAAAATGATATGTGGGTATTCCGTCACTCTTGAGAAGGACGAAGTCCTCTGTGTTCTCAGGAATTTCAAGCTTGCCCTTAAGAAGATCAACGAAAACAGTCTTCTTTTCAGGATCGCCGTCAGCAAGAATGCGAAGTACGAATTTGTTGCCTGCAGCAAGATTAGCACGAACATCTTCAATTGTAAAGCTACGCTCACGGCGTACCTTTTCTGCAAGCTCAGCCTCAAGCTCCGCTGTCCATTCACGAGCCTTGACCTCAGCTTTTTTGTCAATAGCATCAAGTGCCGCAAGTTGCTCATCTGTTGAGAAAACAGGGTAAGCGTGACCCTCGGCAACGAGTTTTTTAGCATATACGTGATAAATATTTGCACGAAGACTCTGTTTATAAGGGCCGTAGATTCCGTTGTCACAAATTTCGCCATCATCACCAATAGAAGCACCCTCATCAAAGCGAATGCCGTAAGCAGAGAGCGTGCGAATGAGATTTTGTGTAGCACCGGGAACTTCTCTCTTAGCATCGGTGTCTTCTATTCTTAGATAGAATACGCCACCTGATTGATGAGCAAGACGCTCACCTACCATTGTCTGATATACGCCACCGAAGTGAACATAGCCTGTGGGGCTTGGTGCAAATCTTGTTACCTTTGCGCCCTCAGGAAGATTGCGAGGAGGATACTGCTCCTCAAGCTCCTCGGGCGTGGTTGTTACATTGGGAAACAGAAGTTCTGATAGAAGCTTGTAGTCCATTTTTACTTTCCTTTTAATATATAATATAAAAAATTAATAACCTGAATATCGTATCTCTTGAATTACGGATGCTGACGAAAGCTTGCAGGCAGAGCCGTGACCGGGATAAATCATAGGGTCGTCCCGTCTTTGTGCAAGTGAGCGTAGAGAGGAAAAGAGTGTTTTGCCATCCCCACCGGGAAGATCGTATCTACCGTAGCTTGATGAGAAGAGCGTATCACCACAGATAAGCATATCGTCTGCATAGTAACATACAGAGCCCGGTGTGTGCCCCGGAGTTGAGATGACCTCAATGTTCTCACGCCCAAGAGCAATACAATCTCCGTCCAAAATAGTATAGTCAGCATCAAGCGCAAAGAATTCCATCCCAAATACAGCCGATGCGTTGAGATTGCTGTCGGAGAGAGCCTCTGCATCATCTATATGAATATATGACTTTGCGTGCGTGTCACGCCTAAGCGCATCAATAGAGAGAAAATGATCAAAATGTCCGTGTGTCAAGAGAATGTAGCGCAAACGCAGTCCATTTTCAGATAATAGAGATAGAATGCGACCTGTTGGAGCAGATGGATCGACAACTGCGGCATCTGCACCCGATGAAAGAATATAGGTGTTTGAAGAGAAGCCGACTGAGTTGATTGTCAATATGTTCATCATAAACTCCACATAAAAATAATAATTATATAGATATATTATTTTATCATATTATTTTACTTTTGTCTATACCAAAATACAAAAAAATAGAAAAAAGCAACGATTGAGAGTAGTTTTGGCAAAAAAATATTCCCCGACAATCTTTGTCGGGGAATATATAATTACTTAATTTGGTTTGTGGCTTATTCCTCAGGAGCAACTGTTGTCAGATACTTCTCGTAATCCTTCTGCTTAAGTGTTGTGAATACACGGTAGCCAAGATAGGAGGAGGAGTAGCTTGAAAGCTCCTTGGAGATGAGGTAAGCGTTCTGATTGAATACGATCGGGATAACGGGCATATCGGCAAGGAGAGCAGCTTCTGCGTCGTGGAGTGTCTTTGAACGAGCTGCGCTGTCTGCCTTTTCAGCAAATGCCTTTTCGATAAGATCGTTGTATGCGTCGCTGTCATAGCCTGTCTTGTGAGGAACATCTTCATAAACACCTGTTGTAGCGGCAATCTTCATATCCTGACCCTGACCGGAGAAATTACGACTGAAGGGAGCAAGGATGCAGAACGCGTCGGGAGTTGTCGCCTGAAGGTCGATAGCTGCAACCTCATAGTCGTTAGCAATAAATCTCTCAGAGAATGTGTCATCGTAGAAGCTCTTGGCCGGCTCGCCTGCATAAAGCTCATCGTTGATGGAAAGCTCAACAGCCTCAACACTTACGTTGAATCCAAGTGATTTCCAAGCCTCGCAAACTGTGTTTGCGATAGCAACGTGAACCTCGTCCTCTGCACGAACAGAGATAGCGAATGTGTAGTCAGAGGGTGTTATGCCGGAGGATTTGATAAGAGCTTCAGCAGCTGCCTTGTCCGCAGCGGAGGAGATAATATCACCACCAACATTTCTAAAGAGTGTCTTCTTGCTTGTTGTGTCAAATATACCGTAGGGAACAAGAGCTGTTGCGGCACGAGCAAATACTACTGCCTCAGCAATTGCTGCACGGTCGATAACAGTTGAGAGCGCAAGACGAACATCCTTGTTAGCGAAGAGCTTTTCTGTT
This sequence comes from Eubacteriales bacterium, assembly GCA_045543615.1. Lineage (GTDB taxonomy): Bacteria > Bacillota > Clostridia > Oscillospirales > CAG-272 > CAG-390. The sequence continues at coordinate 114,851 of JAZPXL010000018.1, read as the reverse complement.
GTGCCGTCTGCCTTTGCAATCTCAGCGTTCTCGTTGAGATAATATGTATGAGTGGAGAGAAGATCGGTTACAGTAGCTGTATCCTTGTAGTTTCCACGAACGGAGAGAGCGATGTCACCAACATAGAAGATTTCACCTGCGGCAAACATCTCAAGCTGCTGCTCCTTGGATACACCATAGTCAACGATAATACGATAAGGTGTTACGGTCTTGTCTATGTACTTGTCTTCCTTTGTGCGACGGAAGTAGGGGTTGCGCTCAAGAACAAGCTCTGCGCTTTCGGGAGAGGTATCGCCATTATCGGTAAGGCCGTAGTTAACACGGCGAACCATAAATGGACCGGAGAAAACGGAGGTGGCAGGTCTCTTTGACCAGTCAGCATAGTCAACCGTGCTCTCACGGAGAGGAGCAAGCGCAACGCTTGTAAGGTTGAGAATGAAAGCTTCATAGTCAATCTTACCTGTGAAGTTAACCTGAACGGTGTTAGTATCGTGAGCATATACGCCAACGTCATCGATTGAGCAGTCACCCTGCTTAGCTTCACGAGCATTGGTGATATCGAAGAGCAAGCAAGCAGCTTCGCTGTTGAACTCGGGGTCGAGAACTCGCTTCCAAGCGAATACAACGTCCTCTGCGGAAACGGGAGTGCCGTCAGTCCAGCTTGTGCCCTTCTTGAGCTCGATGATCATATAGTATTCATTTGTCTTTTCATCTTCGTGAATCTCATACTTGCTTACGAGAGACTTTTCAACCTTGCCGTTTTCGCCAATGGTGAAAAGAGTGTCGTAGATGAGTCCGCAGATCTGAAGTGCTGAGTCATTATTGTAGCACAGTGCGGGGTCGAGCTCGTAAACGGGCTCAGCGAGGTACATTGTAACCTCTGCACCTTTGATGATTTCACCATCGATCTTGGGGTCGTGGCAAGCAACAAGGCATCCAAGGCAACATACAATGCAAAGAATGAAAGCAACTATACGCTTTGTCATGATTTGAGGGTTCCTCCTTGAGTAAAGAAAATCGAATATTCGCCTCTGCGATAACAATTCAATATATTATATCACTTAAAAAGCAATTTTTCAATGCTGTTTTGAATTGTTAAAATATGTTTGGTTGGTTGCACAATCTTTTAGAAAAAAACTGTGCATTATGCACAAGCATTAAAGGTGAATATTTACACTTATAAATATATTATAATATAAATGCACTAAAAAATCAAGAGTACAAAACAATTTTGTTCGAAAAAAGTTGTATAATTTTTTCGAACTATAAAGATGCGTTGTCGTAAAGCGCAAGAAAAAATGAAAAACAGAGGAGATATTTCGGGGATGTTGAAGAAGAGAAGGAAAAAATATATTAATTATTCGGATCTGGCAGTTGAGTTTGTCGATGAAGGCGAGGGGGTCGCTTTTATGGATAGCGAGTATGTAAGCTGTGGAGAGGAAGTTTTTGAAATACAAGAGATCCGAATTGAAAACGAGGCGGCAGCTGAAAGATTGTCTCGGCGGGTGGGTAGTTATATCACAGTAACCTGTCCCACCAGAATAGCAGATCTTGATGGCAGAGCACTTGCCACTCTTGTCAGATGTATCAAATGTAATCTTGGGAAGCTTATTAGTAGAGCCTTTGGCGATTGTGACAACATAACATCTGTATTGGTTGTGGGGCTTGGCAACAGAGAGGTAACGGCAGACTCTTTGGGCGTTCGATGCGCTGAGAGAATTGTACCTACTTATAAAGAGAGCGGTGGTGTTTGTGTTTTTCTGCCCGGAACTTACGGTTCAAGCGGTATTTACTCATCTGCTTCGGCTCGTGCGATTGTTAGTGAAATAAAGCCTCAGGTTGTGATTGTTGTGGACGCGCTGGCGGCAGGAGACACGGATAGGCTGTTTACCACGGTTCAGCTTACTGACTGTGGAATAATGCCCGGCTCAGGCGCAGGTGAGGGGTGTTGCTGTATTAATAAAGAAACTCTTGGTGTACCGACAATAGCAATTGGTGTGCCGACAGTTGTTGCGCTTTCGGAAATAATGTCAGATGCTCTCGGGATGCTCGGATTGAGCGAGGATGGGGTTGCCTTGGAGCTTGCAACGGTTCTCGGCTCGGGCAAGGATCTGCTTGTTTCCCTTGCTGAATGTGACGCTTTGGTAAATGTCGCTTCATTAGTTCTGTCAGAGGCGATTGATAGAACATTCAAAACGGAATATAACGCTTGTTTGCAGCATAGATTAGTAAAGGATTATAAGATGATAAAGTCGGGGAGGCGGCAGAATGAGTGAAAAAGGATCAGAACCAAAATCGAGAGATATTACGAGCGTTGTACCTTTTGAAGACAAGCCAATAGTGAGTGCATCCGATTGCCGGGAAGATACTCGTGTGGAAGATGTGTCGGCAAGAGGAATTGACGAAACGATAGAAATAGATAATGTAACGGCATTACCTGTTTTGAATCCAAAAAAGAAGCTACGCTTGCGTGAGGGTGTGGTTGGAGTTTTCAGCTTCGTGTGCATAATGCTTGCTTTTGTTGCTGTTTTCTTTGGAATAGGCGTTTTAATAATAGGAGATAAACCTGATACGTCAGGTGATACATCCGATAGCACAAAGGCGCAAACAGATGATGAGACTTTGGCAGTTGGCGGTGTGCCGCAAACACAACCGGAAGAATCCTCAAGCAGCTCTGAGCTGTCAGATAAAGCTGTTTTTGTGGTAGACGAAAGCTCATCGGGGATTTTTGCCGAAGACATTGACACCTCTTCATATTCGCTCTCAGAATTAATAGAGGGCAAAGAGGGAGTCAAAATCATTATAATACATTCACACTCAAGCGAAATGTTCTCAGAAAACATAGGCATCGTGGAGGCGGGGGATGTTCTTGGGGAGCTTTTGAAAAGCTCGGGGATTGGAGTGTATCACGAAAGAAAGAGTTTTGATAGCGAGGGTACTATCGGAGCGTACGGCAGAATGGAGACGGCACTTGCGGCATTACTTGAAAAATATCCCGAAACCGTTTGCGTTATTGATCTTCACGATTCGGATATGCCAAGTCCACTCACAATCACCGTTGGTGCTGCTGGCTCACGTGGTATAACAGATAATCTCCCACTCGCTCTTGCTGTTTACAGAAGATACGATGGTGTCAAGTCAACGCTGAGAATATTGCCAAGCTCGGTTGGTCAGTCACACTCACGTCTTTCATTACATATTGGTATAGGTGGCGCAGAAACAAGCGATAAAGACGCAAGAGCCGCCCTTGCAGCATTTGCCGAGGGACTTCTTCGTGTCTGCTTGTCTGAGTACAAATAAATAAAAACCACAGGCTGCAAGCGAGGGCTTATAGCCTGTGGTTTTTATTTTATGCTCTTCTATGCGTGCGCTTTCTTCGCTTTCTTTCAGTCTTGCCAAGGAAAGCACCACCAATTGATGCAACGACAAAGAGAAGTGAGAAAAGAAGAAACGGTGGCAGAGAGAGGGAAGTGCCGACAGATGAAAACAACAGCTTTGCACAAAATGAAAGGGCAATACGAATAGCGCAAGCAAACAAAACTGCTGCCAACGCTTTGCTGTCGGCAAAAAATTTCATACAAATAAATCCTGACACGAATCCCGACAGCAGAAGCGATGCTATACCAAATCCATCAAGGTAATTGAGTGGGTCTGAAAGCGTGTTAGCAAACAGAGAAAAAATTAGGCTCAGAAAAAGAGACGCACCGATGCTGACGGCAAGAGTGATTGCGATCCCGTAAATAAGGGAATGGGACTCTTGCGTCGCATTCGGTGCTTTTCGATGTCGTTTTTTTCGATTATTGGTCATAGCGTCCTCCAAATAATAGCATAGATATCGCTATATATTATTCGTGAAAACGCCTATTGATTACTCAAACAAAACGAAACTGAAAGAAGATCACTTCTTTTCGGTGGGCTGTTCCTCTTTGCCTTCCTCGTTAGAAGCGGCAGAAACCTGAACACGTGATACTGCGCTCTTGAGAAGCTGTATTCTTGTGTGCTCTCTTGACGAGATGATGGTAATAGTCTCATCACCGCTAATGTTAACGATAACGCCAATAATACCACCTATTGTGACGATTTCGTCGCCAATAGCAAGATTGTCGAGCATATTCTTTGTTTCTTTTTCCTGCTTCTTTTGAGGGCGAATCATCATAAAATAGAGCACTACGAGCATTACGACTATAATTAAAACAGTGCCCCAGCTACCAAAGTTCGGTGTGTCGCCGGCAGTCAGAAAATTAAGCATTTGATATCCTCCAAATTTGATTTTTTATAATTATACACCAAAAAACAGAAATCTTCAATACTAAATCGTTAAAATTTCTCGTCTTTGGCAAAAAAAGCGTTAGAAATTGTTGAAAAAATATTTGAATTGTGTTATACTTGTTTATATATATGTAAAGTTTATGGTCAAAAAACTATTATTGAAAGCGAGAAGCGTGATGGGTAAAAGAGAATACAGAGAATATCTCGAATGTGGAAAGATAGTAAATACACACGGTGTCGCAGGTGCGGTCAAGATCGAGTCGTGGTGCGATGATCTTGAAACTCTGGCAGAGCTTGACGCCATCTATCTTTTAGACAATGGAAGCTACATTAAAAAGAAGATACTGTCTGCGTCAATATTCAAAAAGCACGTTATTGCAAAGCTTGATGGTATAGTAGATGTAGACTCTGCGGCAGCACTTAAGGAGAGAGTGGTGTTCGCATCAAGAGATGATATTCCACTCGAAGAGGGTGACTACTTTATAGTTGACCTGATCGGACTTCCCGTTATCGATGTTGACAGTGGAATCAAGTACGGCGAGGTTTCCGAAGTATTTAACGCAGGCGCATCGGATATTTATACCGTAAGGACTGAAAACGGCGAAGCTATGATTCCTGCAGTTCCTGAGTTTGTTATCCGAATTGATACGGAGACGGGCATATACGTCCGTCCAATTGAGGGGATGTTTGACATATGAGATTTGACATTCTGACTCTTTTTCCCGATCTTGTAAGTGGAGTTTTGGGCGAGAGTATAATAGGCAGAGCGCAGAAGGCAGGATATCTTTCTGTCCACGCCCACAATATCCGTGATTGGAGCGAGGATAAGAACAGACGAGTTGACGATACGCCGTACGGTGGTGGAATGGGTATGCTTATGGCGGCTCCTCCTGTCTACAATTGCTATGAAGCAGTTCGTGCAATTGCTCCTGAAATGAAAACAAGAGTTATATTTATGTCACCCAAGGGACGTGTGTTGACACAAAAGAGAGCTGCTGAGCTTAAAAACGATTACGAAAGACTTATTATCCTTTGTGGACATTACGAGGGTATAGATCAAAGAGTCATCGACGAGATAGTTGATGAGGAGATATCTATTGGGGATTATGTTCTTACGGGAGGAGAATTGCCTGCCTGCATTCTTGTTGACTGTGTTTCAAGAATGATAGATGGCGTGCTTGCGTCTCCGGATTGCTACGAAAACGAAAGCATTGCATCCGGAATGCTTGAATATCCGCAATATACAAGACCTTACGAATTTCACGGCGTGAAGGTTCCTGACGTACTTTTGTCGGGACATCACGCAAATATTGAAAAATGGCGTCAAGAGGAAGCAAGACGGTTGACTATGCAACTTCGCCCCGATCTGCTTGATGAGAGCGAATCCTGAAGTTCCGAAAACGCCGGCGCACACAACGCTAAAAAGAAAAGGCAGGTGAGCGAATGAAACGCTCAAAAAAGAATAGAGGAGGAATCATACTCGGTTCTATCCTCGCTTTGTGTCAGAAGATATCAGAGGTTTTCTCTCGTGGACTGATTGCTAAGGCTCTTGCGGCAAACGCCGCTTCGGAGAGACTTATTGAAAACTCTGCAACTATCAGTTTTTTGAGTCGCAAAGCAACAAACAATCGAAGCCTTATTAGAAGAATTAAACGAAAGGTAGCCTTCTATTTTGAAGAATCCCTGGTTATACGCAAGCTCACACAGTTCTTCTCCTGGCTTCTCTCGCTACCTATCAGGGTGTACGGCTCATTCTTTCTTACCTTTGGCGCATATGTTATTTTGATATCTTTAATCAAAAGATTTCTGCTTGGAAACTCTGAGTCTTTTACAACCAATATCGTCTGTGGCTCTTGTGTGCTTTTGTCTTCAATACCCTTGTTGTTCTCAGGCAAGTCCTTGCGCAGACTTTGCGGAGAGAGCGTGATGGTGAGTACAGTGCTCGTCTCAATTCTGGGAATATCAAGCGAATCGTTCAAGGAAGAGAAAACACATAGAGGTGGACAGAGTGCGGCAGTTGTTGTCGGAATCGTTTGTGGGCTTCTGACTTATTTTGTATCCCCAATTACATTTCTGGTAGATTTTTTGGCAGTTGCAATTCTAGCGATAATTTTCATTTTTCCGGAAGTCGGCGTAGTCATTTCAATTGGTTTGTCGCCCTTCCTCGGAATACTTGAGCATTCGTCAATAACCGTTGGTTTTATGGTCGTGATTACAGCTGCAAGCTATTTGATCAAGTATATCAGAGGAAAGAGAGTGCTCCATATTGGCATTACTGAGGTTGCTGTGCTTGCCTTTATGAGCTCGGTGCTTCTCTCGGCCTTTGCTCCGTCTGTGGCGAACACCGAAGAGAGTGCATTGATCTTAGTGGGGCTTATGCTTATATATTTCCTTATAGACAGCTTATTTAGATATCGCAGATGGATCAATATCGGCGTTGCGGTTCTTGCCGCGCCTTCCACAATTATTGCTTTTATAGGTATATGTCAGCATCTTTTGGGCCTTTCACCGTCCGGTTGGCTTGATACTCAGCTTTATGGAGCGATTGATGGACGAGCTGTGTCCTTGTTTGATAATCCCAATGTACTCGGTGTATATCTTGCAATGATGTTCCCGTTGTCACTCTACCTTATGATGCCCCACAATTCAAGGAGCATAAGGTTTGCAGGTACAGTATCATCATTGTTTATCGTGGTTTGCACGGTATTTACCTATTCACGCTCTGCGTGGCTTGGGCTTATTGTCGGAGCATTTATTTTCCTTATTTCAATTTCTCCAAAATGCGCTTTGCTGGCTTTACCTGCGGCAGGAGGAACTCTGCTCGGCATTCTCGCATTCCCGGACACCTTTGGAGCAAGAATAATCAATTTCTTCTCATTTGCTGATTCTGCAAATAATTACCGAATTGCAGTCTGGAATTCCGTATGGGATATGCTTGGTGGCTGTATTTTTGGCGGTATCGGCGCAGGAGATGAAGCGTTTTCGACAGCTTATCTCAACTTTGCAGCCCCCGGAACAGAATCTGTCGCACATTCCCACAGCTTGTATTTGCAGATTTTGCTTCAGCTTGGAATTGTCGGCCTTATCATTTTTGCACTTGCATTTTTCTTGATACTGCAGAAGAGTTACAGCTCCTCAGCATCAAATAACAGCGAAAAGGCGATGAGATTTATCAGTAACGCTTGCGTTTCAGGCGCAGTTGCGCTGTTGTTCACGGGTCTGTTTGATTATACTTGGTACAATAGAAGAGTGTTCTTCTTGTTCTGGGTGTTGCTTGGACTTGCAGTTGCGTCAGTAAATGTCAGAAAAGACGAGCTTGAACACGCAGAGAGACGACAGATAAATACATCCGATTGCGCAGAAATAACAGTATCCGTTTCACAAGAAAGTACGACAACTAACCAAACGGAGGAAGAAGAGTAATGAGTGAATCTACAAAGAATAGTGAAAGAAGACGCCCAGTATTTGGCGCAAAAAAGGAGCGCCCTGCGGGTAAAAGAATCGGATTTAATCTGCTTGATGTAATTCTGATATTTGCGCTTATATTGGCAGCAGGGCTTGTAATATCGGTATATTCTCCCGGCGGATTGCTCTTTGTAGCAGACCGTGAGGTTACGCTGGTTTATACAATTGAGGTTTCGGGAGTTCCTGCAGAATATGCGTCAGCCATAAGTGTCGGAGACAGCGTTTATGACGCAGACGGATATGCTCTTGGTGAGATTGCAACCGATGTTGAGGTTGAGCCCTATCTTGTATACGAATATAAGGATAGCGAAGAAGGTTTGGGCTCTCTTGTCGCTGTTGAACACACGGATCTTAAATGCCTTATTATTACAGTTACGGTAAAGGCTGATTATAAAGAAGGCGTGGGCTACACAGCTGACGGCAGAAGAATAGCAGTTGGTGCAAAATACGATTTGGTTATTCCGGGCTTTGAGTCGAGTGGAGAATGCATCGGAATTACTGCAGAGAACTCTGCAAACGGAGGTGAGTAATATGGCATCCGAGAAAAAAGAACGCACGAAGAACGGCAAGCTTAGATTTGGGGTGCTTGATGCCGCTATTATCATACTGATCTTAGCAATAATAGCATCGGTTGTACTACGATACACAACCGACAATTCATTCTTCTCAACAAAAACAAACACCTACACCGTAACACTTAAGATTTCGGATGTAAGATACACAACGCACAATATGCTCTCAAACGGTGACAAGATCTATTTGAAGAATGGAAATGCACTTGGAGGGATCACGCAGACAAGTGTCACGCCGTCAGTATATTATGTTGCAGATAACGACGAAAAGATGACCCCTGTTTACTATCCCGACAGTACATTTGTTGATATAGTTGCAACAGTCAGCTGTGAGCTTGCAGAGAAGAACGGAAGAACCGTAACGCTTGGTGGTGAGCATATAGGAGTCGGCGTTACTTTTGATGTTCACACTGAAACCGTCGATATGACAGTTGTTGTTACTTCTGTTGAGGCTATGAGCGAGTGATTTGCATCGCATTTGTGGTATAAAGCAACAACAAAACAAGCAAAAAAGCGGTCAACTTTATTAAAATGTACAATTGATTTTAATTTAAACCGGTGATATAATATATAATGGATTATAACGAAAAGTGCCATTTTATAAGGAGCCGCAAATGATTCAACAGGATGTTACAATAACAAACAGTATTGGACTTCAAGCAAGACCCGCATCGTTTTTTGTTCAGAAAGCAAGCGCATACAAAAGCTTGATTTCGGTAGTAATGGATGACCGACGCGTTAGCGCAAAGAGTTTGCTGGGTGTTCTTTCTTTTGGCATAGGAAAGGGTATGACAATAACCCTTATAGCTGACGGAGAGGATGAAAAAGCAGCCATCGACGGACTGGTCGATCTCCTGAACAACGGCTTGCCGAATTGAAAGAAATGATGATACAAACAAGCGGGATGCATATGCTCCCGCTTGTTTGTTAAAGCAGGAAATTTTTATGAAAGGAGTGCCGACAATGGAAGAGGGCACAAAGCGACTTACACCGCAAGAACGCCTGGCTTCTCTGCACAGAGAGGCTATGATGCTTCCGGAAAGTCCCGGAGTGTATATTATGCACGATAGTACGGATAAGGTCATCTACGTCGGCAAATCCAGAAATCTTAAAAATCGTGTTTCGCAGTATTTCGGCAATTCCGAAAAGAACGCAAAAACTATGCGTATGGTCGCATCGGTGAGACGGTTTGAGTGCATATATTGTGACACCGAGATTGAGGCGTTAACGCTTGAAAACACGTTGATAAAGCAATATAACCCGAGATATAATATCAGGCTTAAGGACGCAAAATCCTACCCGTTCATCAAGATAACGGACGGTCTTTTTCCTCGTCTTATAATGACAAGGAAGAGACTTGATGACGGTGGAAGATACTTCGGTCCTTATTCGGGAACGCAGACTGTTTTTTCAGTTATATCACTTCTGAATAAGACCTTCGGGCTATATTCCTGCAATAAAAAATTTCCACGTGATTTTGGACGAGGACGTCCTTGTATCAATTATCAAATGGGGCATTGTCTTGGCGTATGTACAGGACGTGTTGACAGGGATGAATACCTCGAAGCAGTAGAGTCTGCCGCTGAGGTTTTGAGAGGAAACACGGCAAAGGTTCGCCGTAGACTCGAAGAAGATATGTACAGATACGCCGAGAGCGAGCAGTACGAGGCGGCGGCTAAATGCCGTGATGCAGCCGATGCGCTTGCCAAGCTATCCGAAAGGCAAAAGGCTGTTGCTGCTCCGGGAACAGACAGAGATGCAATTGGCGTGTTTGAAGAAGGAGCGTGCACCGTTATGTGCTTGCTTCGCATCAGGGATGGCGTGCTTAACGACAAACTTTTGTTCAACCTTGAGGGTGATGTTATTGCAGACACCTCTGCGATTGTTTCGCTACTCTTTGAGCATTACAGATCCTCGCTTGATATTCCCGACAGAATACTTGTTGGCGTTGATTGTCCTGAAACAGAGCTTTCAGCACTTGCAGAGCTTCTCGGAGAGCTTCACAAAAAGAAAGTCGATATCTCACTTCCTCGCATAGGAGACAACAAAAAGCTGTGCGAGCTTGCAGCAGAAAACGCACATCAGGCGGCACTAAAATATATTCGCGACAACGAGAAATCCGATGATGCTGCAATAGCACTTGCGCAGATGCTCGGACTTGAGGTTGTGCCGTACAGAATTGAGGCTTACGACATTTCAAATATCGGAAATGACAATATCACGGCGGGAATGATAGTTAGCGAGGGTGGGCGTTTTGCGAAGAGCGAGTACCGTTCATTCAATATAAAATCAACTGTAATTCAGGATGACTACGCATCTCTTCGTGAAGCACTTATGCGCCGCCTATCTTATCTGCTACCTGACTCAGAGTCTACGCACAAGAGCGACGAGAAGCGCAGAAGCTTTGAGGTCACACCCGATCTGATACTGCTTGATGGTGGTACAGGACACCTGTCTGTTGCTCTCGATGTTATGAATGAGCTTGGTATATATATACCCGTAGCAGGTATGGTAAAGGATGAATATCACAAAACACGTGCGCTTGTTGTGTATGACGGAAACGAGTTTTGCGAGGTAAATATCGCAAAAGCACGGGATGTTTATATCTTTATATACAAAATTCAAGAAGAAGTGCATAGATTCTCCATCGGAAAAATGAGTCGTGCAAAGCGTAAGACGGTTAAAACATCATCTCTTACGAAAATCAAGGGAATAGGTCCGTCCAAGGCAAAAGCTCTGCTTGATGCTTTCGGTGGAATTGGAGCAATTAAAACTGCATCAACACAAGCCCTGTTGGCTGTTAAAGGAATTAACAAAAACGATGCTTATCGCATAAGAGAGTTTTATAGTGGTAAGGGGTCGGAGGATGAAGAATGATGAGAATAATCACAGGCAGTGCAAGGGGTGTCAAACTTGCAACACTTGAAGGCGAGGCAACAAGGCCAACTGCCGAGAGAACAAAAGAGGCACTCTTTTCAATGATACAATTTGATATCGAAGGCAGACGGGTATTTGAGCCATTTGGTGGCTCAGGCCAGCTCTCACTTGAGGCACTGTCGAGAGGTGCTGATTTTGCCGTTATAGGCGATAGTTCGAGAGGCGCAATAGAGATAATCAAACAAAACGCAGAGAAGTGTCGACTGTCGGAAAATTGCAGAATAGTTTTGTCGGACGCCAAGGCTTTGATAAGCAGACTTGAGGGCGAGAAGTTCGATCTTGTCTTTATCGATCCACCGTACGCTCTCGGCGCAATACCGGGTGTGCTTCGCTCCTTGCTTGATTTTAACTTACTCAAGCCCACATCAATAATTGTTTGTGAGACAGCCTCACCGGATGATGTATTTGCCGGTGACAATGATCTTTCTGACAGATTCACAATCAAAAAGAGCACAAAGCACGGCATCGCTTATATAACCTTGCTTTTGCCGAAAATGGAGGGATGAAAATGAAGATTGCAATTGTTCCGGGCAGCTTTGATCCAATGACTCTCGGTCATAAAGATATTGTAAGGCGCGCACTTAATCTCTTTGACCGTGTTGTTGTTGCAATTATGATAAATCCAGAAAAAACGGGTCATTTCTCATTTGCCGAACGCAAGAAAATCGCTGAGCTTACCGTGGAGGATCTTCCCGGCGCAACTGTCCTGACAGCAGGTGGTTATCTCGCTGATTTGGCTCGTGCGCTTGGTGCTGTTGCCATTGTCAAGGGAGTAAGGAACGAGGAGGATTTTCGCTATGAGCAGGATATGGCAGTTTTTAATCACAATCGCAATCCTGTATGCGAGACATTGTATCTTCCTGCGTATGGCGAAATGGAGGATATTAGTTCAACCCTGGCTCGCAGTATGATTCAAAATGGAGACTGCCTTGATGGTATTCTTGACGCTCGTGCGATTGAGTATATTGCAACCTTAAGTAGCGAAGAATGACAGTTACTGAATACAAAATTGAAGCAAAGCTCGAACGAAAGCTCACGGCTGCCGTTATCGCCGATATACACGATAAGCCTTATAAATGGGTTCTTGATAGAATCACGGAGAGAGATATTGACCTTATTCTTGTCCCCGGTGATATAGTTTATCTTCACGATGACAGCGCACCCAGAAGCTTTGAGTTGCTTGAGATATGCTCGAAGATCGCACCAACATTTATGTCTCTTGGCAATCACGAAAACGGTGCAGTAAAGAATGTTCGTGCTCATTGTATTAAGTGTGGTATTGAGTTGCTCGAGAGCAGAAGTGTTGAGTTTGGAGGACTCAGAATTGGTGGCATTACATCAGGTTATATTGTTAATGACAAGGGATTAAGGGAGAACCATTTTAAAAATACACCACCACCGGATGTTGAGTGGCTCGAAACCTTTGCCAAAGAAGATGGCTTTAAGGTGCTCTTAAGTCACCACCCGGAATACTATCCCGAATATATAAAGAATCTTGATATCGACCTGACGATTTCAGGACACGCGCACGGAGGGCAATGGAGAGTTTTTGGGCGAGGAGTTTTTGCGCCCAGTCAAGGCTTGTTCCCAAAATACACATCGGGAATACACGACGGCAGACTTATTGTAAGCCGTGGACTTGCGAACAATGCGATAGTTCCAAGGTTTTTCAATCCAAGAGAGCTTGTGATAATCGATTTTTTATCAAAATAAAAACAGGGGCGAGACAATCTTCGCCCCTTTTTTAGCATAAGAGGAGCTTTTTCATCATACAAATTAGCGAAGAGTAAGTTTGCGATGGAGGAAACGCTATGAATGACACAAGCATATACAAGGATATAGCAGAAAGAACAGCAGGAAATGTTTATATAGGAGTGGTCGGGCCTGTCAGGACGGGAAAATCAACTTTTATTAAAAGATTTATGGAATCGCTCGTTTTGCCCAATATAACACAGGGCTATGACAGAGACAGAGCGAGGGATGAAATCCCTCAGAGCGCGGCAGGAAAGACTGTTATGACAACAGAACCCAAATTTATTCCCGATGAGGCTGTCGAGATAAACCCGGGTGGAGCAAGTAAGCTCAAGGTTAGAATGATTGATTGTGTTGGCTATATAGTACCTGAAGCCATGGGCATACTTGAAGAAGGTCAACCACGTCTGGTAAGGACTCCGTGGCGTGATGATCCTGTACCGTTTGAGCTTGCGGCCGAGGAGGGAACACGAAAGGTTATTTGCGAGCATTCGACAGTTGGTATGGTTGTTACAACGGATGGTAGCATTGGTGAGATTTCAAGAGAGTCTTATGTTGAAGCTGAACAACGGGTTGTGCGTGAACTTAAGGAGCTCGGAAAGCCATTTGCGGTGATATTAAACTCAGCAAGACCGTCAAGCGAGAGTGCCATTGCGCTTGGACACGAGCTTGAAGAAAAATACGGAGTGCCTGTTGCACTTGTATCCTGTCTTGAGCTTGATGGCGAGGATATAGGGCATATACTTGAGATGGTTGTAAGCGAATTTCCACTTACTGAGGTTACGCTTAAACTTCCCGAATGGACGTCTTCGCTTCCTGCGTCACATCCTCTGCGTACATCAATTGCTGCAACCGTCAGAGAATGCGCAGCAAACGCAATTAAAACCGGAGAAATATACGAAGCTTACAGTTCACTTGCTGACAACGAGTTTATTGCCAACTCGACAGTAACCGAGATAGATATGGGAACGGGTAAAGCTCGGATTGATGTTGAGCTTGTGGATGGCTTGTTCTATCGTACGCTTGGTGAAATGAGCGGATTTGAGATAGGAGGCGAGGAGGATCTTCTGCCATTGCTTTGCAGGCTCTCTGAGGTAGATAAAAAGTACAGACGCATAGAGAGCGCGCTCTCTGACGCTGAGGAAAGAGGCTACGGTATAGTAATGCCCGATGTATCGGAACTTCACCTTGATGAGCCTGAAATAGTTCGCCGTTCGTCAGGCTACGGTGTAAAATTATCCGCATCTGCTCAATCAATACATATGATTCGTGCAAGAATAGAGACGGAAATAAACCCCGTTGTCGGCACAGAACAGCAATCAGAGGAGCTTGTGAGATATCTTCTTCGTGAGTTTGAAGAGTCACCATCAAGCATCTGGGAGTCGAACATTTTCGGTAAGTCGTTATACGCACTTGTCAATGAGGGATTGCACGCAAAGCTTGAGCATATGCCGGATGACGCCAGAACAAAGCTGTCTGAAACCCTTGAGCGCATCATCAATGAAGGCAGCAGTGGACTTATCTGTGTATTGCTGTAAACAAAAAGACCTGCAAATGCAGGTCTTTTGTCTGTTTAACGGAATTAATAAATGAGATCGAGGATGAGTAGGTGCAAAGGATAGAAAGCATAAAAAGCGTATTGATAAACAAGCCTTAAATACTTGTTTTTTATGTTGAAGCTTCTTTTTCCATTGTATAGCAGAATGAATATAAGAGAAAGTGCAGCAAAAGACTGCGCAAGATACCAGTTTGACGGAAAAACAGGAGCAACATCCGTGGGTTTTATTTGATAAGAAACGCTGTCAATAAAGTACATAATGACAAATCTGAATGAGAAGATTACACCGACCGTTGCAGTAAGTACCTTGTTTACAAAGGAAGAACCGTCGACCAAATAAAACAAGAAAACAACAACAACTCCCCAAAGACCGTAGTCAAATCCCATATTTTCGGCTATATACGCTGAAAGCCCAAGTGGGATAAGAGAAATAATCGACCATAATCCTCGTCCACGCATTTTATCAAAAATGATTATTGAAATCAGTGCGAGCGCAAGAGTGAAAAGTACGTTACCACTATTGGAATATGGATATTGCTTGTAAAATAAATGATCGTAAAAAGGTTCAGTAATTAATGCAAAAATTAATATTCTAAGCAAATATCGATACGGATCGCTCGATTTACGAAATCCACTTGCGACCATATATGCAAAGATCGGAAAGGCTATTCTGCCGATAAAACGAAGAATATAATCGTTTTCGACATATCCTATGTGATCAAGAAGCATGGTAAGGCAAGCGACAATCTTCAGAATTTCTGCAGTCATTTTTGAGTAAATACGATATTTCCGTCGGAGTCAAGATCGACAATTGCGAGGGAATGAAGATTTATACCTGCGCTGCGTATTCTGTCTCCACCCGGCTGAAAGCCCTTCTCAATGCAAATTCCTGCGCCGACAACCGTTGCACCGGCCTGATTGACAATGTCAATAAGCCCCCTCAAAGCTTCACCGTCAGCAAGGAAGTCATCAATAATGAGAACTCTATCGCTTGGGGCAATATAGTTTTTGTCAACACGGACTTCAAACACAGTACCTCTTGTAAAAGAGCGCACAAGAGAGGAGTATGTATCTCCTGCAAGATTCTTTGCATTAGATTTTTTTGCAAATAAAACGTCAACGCCAAAATATCTTGCCGTAAGACAAGCAATTCCTATTCCTGAAGCCTCAACAGTTAGAATCAATGTGGGCTTTGCTTCTTCAAATATACGATAAAACTCCCGACCGATTTCATCAATAAGAGGGATGTCCATTCTGTGATTTAAGAAATTAGAAACAATGAGGACGCCGCCCGGTCTGATTTCGGCGTTTTCAAGAATCATCTTTTTTAGCAACTGCATAATTTTGCCTCCAAGCAAATTTGTTTTAATATATTATACACAATAAAACAGATTTGGTAAAGAGGATTTGACGAAAAATATCGTCCTTCAAAAAAATTTTTCAAAAATTGTTGAATTATATTCGACAATGTGATAAAATAGAGGTAACTTGAATTTACGAGGAGACATAGTATGGCTTCAAAAAAGAGTAGCTGTGGTGGCGCAATGTTTTCAAGTGCCGTCGGAGGATATAGAAAGCAAGATGTTAACGATTATATCGTGAGCATGGATACTCAGCACGCAGAGGCGATTGCTGCGCTTGAGGAAAAGCTTGAATCGGCTGAACAAAGCCTTGAGTTGACAAAAACAGAGCTTGAAGCAAGGATTGCAGAAATAGTGGCACTTCAAGCAAAAATCGAACAGATGAAGGCTGAGATGTCCGAGCACGAAGAGGCACATTCAAAAAAGCTTGCAGAGGTTGAATCGAGGTGCGAAAGCGCAGTTGCAGAAAAGCAAATTGAATGTGAGGGTAAACTTGCTGAGGCAAAAGACAGAGAAACAGAGCTTTTGGCTGAAATTGAACAGAAGATTTCTTGCATAAAAGAGCTTGAGGGAGTTATAGAAGAGCTGAAGGAGACGTTGGCGCAGACAGAAGCGAGACTTGCGATAGTCGAGGCTGATGTTGAGAGTAGCGAGAAGAATGATGAGGAAAGTGCTATTGCGACCTCTGAACTTGAAGAGCTTCGCAGAAAGGCCGCGCTTTACGATGAGCTTGGCGCGAGTCTTGGTAGTTCGCTTACAAATGCGACAATAGCGGCGCATAATTTGCTTGTTGCAGCAAGAAATGAAGCTGACAGTATTCGTCGCCAAGCTGAAACGGAGCTTGAAATTGCTCGTGAAGCAATAAGACAGAGCGCAGTTGAGGCAGTTGATGATATATGCAATATTATAGGTAACGCAACAGTTGAGGAGCTTGACAGAATGCTTGAGAGTCTTGACGATGCAAGAGATTCTGCCTCAGAGGTTGCAGACAGCATTGCAAGAAAGTCTTGGGAATCGAAAGCTGCAATTACATATGTTAAGACTACGCTTGAAGCAGAGATCGGAAGACGTTTGTCTATGATTGGATACACACCTGACTCGCTTTTGGCGTCGCTTCGTGAAACAGATAAAGATGCACAGTCTTCAGCTGTTCCTGAGGCAGATTCAACAAAAGAGGATTCAAGCGATAGTGACGACACAGGTGAGTCGGCAGCTAACGAGCCTGTTGTGAGAGGTAGTGAAGAGTTCTCTGTGGGTGTTGGTACAACTCCTTCGGTTGCGACAGAAAACAAATCTGCTCCCAAAACAAGGCGGGCAGCAAATTCGGGTAAGAGAAGATCAATATTCAGTATGCTTGTGTCTCGCCCTGCAAAGAGAAGCAAAAAGAAGTAAAGAGAAGGGAAGACACGAGACACAAAAATGAATATTGGTGAAAAAGTTAAAGAGCTTCGATGCGCAAAAATGATGACGCAGAAGGAGCTGGCAGGAGAGCTTATCACAAGAAATATGCTTAGTCGTATTGAAAATGGAAGCGCCTTGCCGTCTCTTCAGACGCTTTTGTACCTCGCATCAAGACTTGGCGTTCCTGCGGGCTATCTGCTTGCAGAGGAAAAAGAAGAGTTTGGATACAGAAAAGACAGTAAGCTTCCTGATATAAAGCGTGCGTTTGAGTCGGGGGATTGGCTCATCTGTCGGGATTTGTGCGAAAAGTTTGATGAGAGAGATGATGAAATCAGTTTTTTGCTATGTCGGTGTATGTATAATGCGGCAGTGGATGAGTTTGGCAGAGGCAATCTCAGAACATCACTTGAATACTTTGAGGAGGCTAAAAGGGTTGCGTCCGATACGATATACCCGACAGATACCCTGCGTGCTCAAAGCGATGTTTATATCTCTTGTATGGAGCGTATATCTCCTTCTCTTACATCCGACAATACACCAAGCGAGTGGTTTTCGCTATCGTCCCTCGCAGACCCATTCTGCAGATACTTCGTTCTCTTGTATTCGCTTGAAACCGATGCAGAGTCGATACTTGACAAGGATGTTTATATGACTCTTGCTCGGCGTGAAGAGAAGAATTTAGCAGAGCATCTTCTTGCAAGACAGGTGATGGCAAAGAAGCATTTTTCCGAAGCCTATTCTATACTTAAGCGTTTGCTTTCTAATAACGCCGACCTGCCCGCTCCCGTGCTTTATTTCCTCTTTTCCGATCTTGAGGTGTGTTGCCGTGAGCTTTCGGATTACAGAGGAGCATATGAATACTCATCCGATAAAACAGCAATGCTTGAAAGATTTTTGAGGTGACGAATGTACCATCAATCAAGACCGTTTATTGTTCTTGCCGTAATACTTCTGTCGGTTGCTGTGCTTATTGCTTGTACGGACAACATAAACTTTGTTGAGGAGACATATTATTATGGCGAGACTCTGACGCCGGAAATGGTAGAGTCAATTTATGCCGCTCTATCGGCCGCCGTGACAGAAAAGTATCCAACCGAAACCGATGCAAGCGGCAAGCTTGTTGTCTATTGGACAGTTGGTGGAAGCGTGTATCACGTTAGCTCAGCCTGTGGCAGTATCAAAAAGCTCGAGCCAACTGAGATCCATTCCGGTACAGTAAAGGATGCGCTCCGAGTTGGCAAAGAAAAGGCTTGCAGCGTTTGCTCCAAGGAAGAAAAATGAAAAAATCCGTTGTGTTTCACAACGGATTTTTGCTTTATTTTCTTTTTTCTCTTTTGTATTGCTTTGATTTTTCACGAAGAATACGGTCTTGCTCTGCCGATGTTTTTAGCCTCTTTTTAAAGAGAGCAAAAAAGACAACGAATATTAAATAAGCAAATGCGATAAGAACAAAACCAACGAGATTTTGCGAGCCTGTCATATTCGCAGGGAGAAGCAAGAAGAAAAACGCGCCACATATAGTCAAAAGTGCGTGCAAAAACCATTTGGTAGCGACGGATATGCTTTCGGTTTTAAAGAGTACATTTGCAAGCGCAAAGCAAATGCAAAATGGAATAAAGAGCACAACACGGAGTGGCTCGAGTGCAAGAGCTGTGTCTCCCGATGAATACATAAACAGCAAAACTAAGCTAAATATGGAAACAATGAGAGTGAAATATGCACAGGTGCGTGTCAGTACTCGTTTAAAAAAATCTTTCATAACATTCAAATCCTTAAAAATCAATTTATATTATCATACCACTAAAATACAATAAAAGCAAGAGCAAAGGTGAAAAGAAAACAGAAAATTTGCAAATGTAGCAATATTGCCAAATAAAGAGTGAATATTATTGTGAATATTTTTTGCAATTATTCATCAATACTGTTGACTTTTTCTAAATTTGCGATATAATATATATATTATGGGTATTTATAGCTATATGAAATTTTCATATATACTTTGGAGGATTTATAATGACGAGAAGAGAAGCACGAGAGGCTGCGCTTTCGCTGATTTTTGAGATGGATTTTCATCCGGATACAGCGCCCGAGGAAATACTCGAGAGAGCCTGTGCGATGAGAGAATTTGAGACAAATGAGTACATCACAAGAGTTTTCTGTGGTATAAAAGAAAATCTTGAGTTTGTTGACGGACTTATTGCGAAGTATTCACACGGCTGGACTCAGGCGAGAATTTCACCCGTTTCAAGAGCCGTTATGAGACTTGCAATTTACGAAATGTATTTCTGCGATGATGTTCCGGATACAGCAGCCATCAATGAAGCGATCGAGCTTGTTAAGAAATATGATGACGCAGAGCGTGTTCGTCCGTTTGTAAACGGAGTGCTCAACTCGGTTCTTAAAGAGAAAAACTCCGGAGGAGAGAGCTGATGCTTTTTTGTGGCATCGATACAAGTAATTACACAACCTCAGGCGCAGTTTGTGATGCTGAGGGAAAAATAATTGCAAACATCAAGCTTCCTCTTCCCGTCAAAAACGGAGAATGTGGTCTTCGTCAGTCTGATGCGGTTTTTGCACATATCAAGCATTTGCCTGTTCTCGCTTCAAAATTGAGGGAATGCACCTCAAGTGAACATATAACGGCAGTCGCTGTGTCTGCGACACCCAGAGATGCAGAGGGCTCTTATATGCCGTGTTTTCTGTCCGGCGTGGCTGTGGCAGAAGCCCTTGCTACAGGTGCAGATGCACCCCTGTATCGTGTCTCTCATCAGCAGGGACATATTATGGCGGCTTATGCAACTTCGGGCGCAGAGCGTGACGGAGTTTGCGAAAAACACGGTGGATTTATTGCTTTTCACGTCTCAGGCGGAACAACTGAATGCTTGCTTGTCAGACCATCGGGAGTGAATTTTGATATTCAGCTTGTTGGTGAAACGGCAGACATCAATGCAGGACAAGCCATTGACAGAATAGGAGTTATGCTTGGTCTGTCTTTCCCGTGTGGCCCGGCTCTTGAAGCACTTGCCATTCAGAACAAAGAAGCTGTTTCGAAAGTCAAGACGAGTGTAAAGGATGGCAGATGCAATCTCTCAGGACTTGAGAACAACGCACGAAGAATGCTTGATGGTGGGGCGTCTTCAAGCGGGATTGCTGCCTATGTGTTTGAATTTGTTGCAAAGACATTGTACGAAATGGCACTATACGCAAGAGAGAAGTACGGAAATCTTCCAATCGTCTGGGCAGGTGGAGTTATGAGCAATTCGATTATCAAGGCTCGTCTTTCCTCTCTTGGAGATGTTTATTATACAACTCCTGAATATTCAGCAGACAATGCGGTCGGCGTGTCTTTGCTTTGCCGCAGATATTTTCTTGAAGGACAGAATAATGAATCCTAACGAAATGTCATTGACCGTATCACAGCTTAACGAGTACGTCAAGTCGCTCATTGATGGTGACGAGGCACTGCAGACGGCCACTGTGAGAGGTGAAATATCAAATTTTAAATATCACTACGCATCAGGCCACCTCTATTTTTCGCTTAAGGATGATAAATGCGCTATCAAATGCGTGATGTTTGCTCAGAACGCATCAAGATTGCGTTTTCGTCCCGACAACGGAATGAGCGTGACGATATGGGGGCGTGTTTCAGTCTTCCCAAGAGATGGAGCATATCAGCTTTATGCATCTTTTATGTCACCTGACGGTCTTGGTGAACAGTATGCAGCTTATGAGAGACTTAAAGCTCAGCTATTGGCTGAGGGCTTGTGCGACGAAAAACGAAAGAAGCCGATCCCAAAGTACCCAAAGAATATCGGTATTATCACCTCGCCGACAGGTGCGGCTGTGCGTGACCTTATGAATATTCTTGAAAGACGCTGGCCTGTTGCGAATATTATACTTTATCCTGCTCTTGTTCAGGGAATTGGCGCACCGTCAAGTCTTTGCGAAGGCGTAAAATATTTTTGTAAAAACAAAAATGTTGATGTGATAGTCATAGGTCGTGGTGGAGGAAGTGGCGAGGACTTGGCCGCATTCAATGATGAGACGCTTGCAAGACTTATTGCCGCCTCCGACATTCCCGTCATCAGCGCAGTAGGGCACGAAACCGATTTCTCAATTTCTGATCTGGTGGCCGATCTCAGAGCACCTACTCCATCTGCTGCCGCAGAGCTTGCAGTTCCCGACAGCGAGGAATATATTGCAAGCATTTCCTCATTGATTGACAGATGCGCTTCAATTCTTTGCCAAAGAATAAGCTACGCTGAGAGTAAACTGTCCATCCTCTCGTCTTCGGCCGTTCTGTCATCTCCCGATAGATTTATTCTAGAGCGAGAGAGCGAGCTTGGGGTTATCGAACAGAGGTTGAAATTTTTGTATGCCGAGACTTGTCGGCTGCGTGATGGCGAGCTTTCGGTGCTTATTGGAAGACTTGACGCATTAAGTCCGCTGTCGGTGCTTTCAAGAGGTTATTCGATTGCTCAAAATGATGATGGAGTTATAGTAAGCGTGGAAGATGTCAGAGTTGGTGATCGCATCAGCATCAAAATGAATGATGGTGCAATAACTGCAACCGTTGACAGTATAGAAAAGAATTAAAACAATATAAGGAAATTACCATTATGGATGAAAATATGAATGAATTCAATTTTGAGCTGGCTGTTTCCAGACTCGAAGAGATAGTTCGTAAGCTTGAATCGGGAAAGGCAACACTTGACGAGTCAATCAAGCTTTATGAAGAGGGCGTTTCGCTTGTAAGAATTGCATCCGAGAAGCTTGGCGAGGCCAAAAGCAAAATTACTATGGTATCCCCAAAGGGAGAGGACGATGAATAATTTGCTTAATACGGCGTTGGAACAAAATAAGAAGCGCATTGAGAATGCCATTGAGGTTTATTATGCACAATTTGCCGATAGAGACACAGATGAGGTCAGAGAGGCAGAAATATATAGCCTTATGGCAGGTGGCAAGCGTATCCGTCCGTTTCTTGTTAACGAGTTTTGCAGAGCATTTGGCGGAAAAGAAGAAGCATCCCTGGCCTTTGCTCTTGCTGTTGAAATGATGCACACTTTCTCGCTGATTCATGATGACCTGCCCTGTATGGATGACGATGATTTGAGACGAGGCATGCCGACTTCGCATAAGGTATTTGGCGAGGCAACAGCACTGCTCGCAGGAGATTCACTTGCCATCCGATCAATTGAGGTAGCACTTTCGAACAAACACGTCGCGCCGACAGTTGCCGCAAAAGCTGCGCTTACCTTGGCAAAGGCCACAGGAAGCGAAGGAATGATCGGTGGACAGATCATTGATATGCGTGGTGAGAGCGAGCAACTGGATTTTGATACGCTCCTCAAGCTCCACGCAAAAAAGACAGGTGCGCTGATTGGTGCGTCTGTATCTTTAGGTTGCCTTGCTGCAGGACTTGACGAGGGCGACGCAGAATTTGTCGCAGCTCGGATTTACGCCGAGCGCATAGGCCTTGCGTTCCAGATAGTAGATGATATTCTTGATAGAATATCAAGTGGCGAGGTTCTTGGCAAAAGTATTGGTAGTGATGCCGAGAACAATAAAACCACATTTCTTACATTTATGAGTATAGAAGATGCAAAAGAATATGCAAGCCGTCTTACTGAGGAAGCTAAGGAAGCAATTAAAAACTTTGGAGACTCGGGTATTCTTCTTGAGCTTGCAGATTATCTTTTGGTGCGGGTTTTTTAATGAGAGCTGATTTATTTCTGTTTAAATTTGGCTACTCGAGAAGCAGAGAGAGTGCCTCTCGTGCAATAGCGGCCGGGCTTGTAAGCGTCGATGGCAAGAAGATTAAAAAGCCGAGTGAGACTATTGATGAAAGCATAGAACACGTAGTTAACTACGAGGAGTCGATTCCTTATGTTGGGCGTGGTGGGCTAAAGCTTGAAGCTGCGCTTGATGCGTTCAGTCTTTGCGTTGACGGTATGGTTTGTATTGACATTGGTGCATCCACGGGAGGTTTTACAGATTGCTTGCTTCGGCGAGGTGCGTCATTTGTTTACGCTATTGACTCAGGGCACGGACAGCTTGCAAGTGAGCTTCTTGAGGACATAAGAGTTCGCTCGCTTGAGGGAAAGAACGCACGATATCTGTCTTTTGAAGATATCGGAGAGATTGCTTCTCTTGCGGTTATGGATGTTTCGTTTATTTCTCAGACTCTCATAATTCCGAACATTCCCCCTCTTCTTGAAGACTGTGGTAAGCTTGTCACACTGATTAAACCACAGTTTGAGTGTGGCAGAGACGCAATTGGCAAGGGAGGAATTGTCAAAAAGCCCGAGCACAGAAGGTATGCAGTCAGACGAGTCGTGAGTGCTGCAAGAGAGGTTAACCTATACTTGTCCGGCGTTATACGCTCACCATTCCCCGGTGGAGACGGAAATATTGAATATCTTGCATTGTTTGAGAAAGAGGAGAAGCTTTCACCCGAACAATTGCTTGCACAAATCGATTACAGCAAATAAATTGCGAGGAATAGACAGTTGCTATTCTTCAGCGTTATGTATATAAAGGAGGCGCATTATGAAGAATATTACGCTTACCACAAATTTTCACGTTACGGATAAGACGCTGGTAGCGAAGCAGATCATCGAAAAACTGCTCTCTTGTGGTGTTTCGCTCACGCTTCCGTCCTTTGCAAAAAACGTGATAGATGAGAAAGAAGGCATAAGATTTGCCGATGCTGACCATCTATATGACAACGCAGAGCTTGTGGTTGTTATAGGTGGCGACGGAACGGTGCTTGAGAACGCCCGACGAGTTTCGGATAAGTGCATTCCGATCCTTGCAGTAAACAAAGGCAGACTTGGCTATATGACCTCATTGGAGGTAAATGAGCTTGACAAGCTTGAGGATGTGCTCAGGGGAGAATATTTTATCGATACAAGATCGATGCTCTCGATTGAGGTCAAAAATAAAGACAAGACGCTTTATGTCAGCCGAGGTCTAAACGAGGTAGTCGTTTCAAATGGTTCGATTGCAAGAATTGTTGACCTTGAACTTTATGCAGATGGAATGAAGGTTGGAGATTACAGAGCAGACGGCTTGATTGTATCGACTCCGACAGGCTCAACGGCTTATTCGCTGTCAGCAGGAGGCCCTGTTATGGCTCCGGGCGTCAAAGGCTTCTGCGTTACTCCGATCTGCCCACACGCATTTTCATCAAGGCCGATAGTATTTCCCGACGATTCTGTTATTGAAATTAAAAATGTCTGCGTAAGAGAGCCAAACCTCTTCATTACAGTAGACGGAAGAATTAACATAAGACTTGGTAAATATCATACAGTCAGAGTTACAAGGTCTGATAAGGTCGCACGTATTGTGCGAGTTAAGGAAAATAATTTTTATTCTGATTTATATAAAAAGCTGACAGCTCTATAATTTTTAACGGAAGGTATGGATTATGAAAAGCAAACGTCAAGAACAGATCATTTCTCTCATTACACGTTATGAGATCGAGACACAGGAAGAACTCATCCATATGCTCAGCAGGGAGGGGTTTAACGTTACACAAGCAACCGTTTCAAGAGATATTAGAGAGCTTAAGCTTACTAAAGTGTTAAGTGGCAGAGGCTCATATAGATATGTTCTCCCTGCAAAGAAAGAGCCTGCGAACAATTTCAAATTTAACCGTGCGCTTGTTGACTCGATTGTCAGCATTGAATATGCGCAGAATATCATTGTGACCAAAACATATACAGGAATGGCGCAGGCAGTTGCAACGGGTCTTGATGCAATTCAGTCTCCGGATATTCTGGGGTGCGTTGCAGGAGATGATACTATAATAACTGTAACTCGCAGCGAAGAGAGCGCAAAGGACATAAGCGAAAGATTGCACTCCTTGCTTGATGCAGTTTAATTTGTGAGGAAATAATATGCTAAGATCGTTGCATATTGAAAATATGGCTGTCGTACGCTCGCTTGATTTTGAGCTTCGTGAGGGACTTACTGTGCTTACGGGCGAAACAGGCGCAGGAAAATCTGTTATAACCGACAGCATCAATTTTCTTGTGTGCAATCGAATAAGTCGGGATCTTATCCGTAGTGGTGAGAGAAAGGCTGTCGTCAGTGCTGTTTTTACGGATATTTCAACAAAAGAAGCAGAGGCATTTGCCCTGCTTGGAATTGAAATATGCGATGGTGAGATAATACTCGAAAGAAGCCTTACCGATGAGGGCAAGACCGTTTGCAGAATCGACGGTAAGGGTGTTACTCAACAGATGATGCGCAGAGTTGGCAGAATGCTTATAACAATTCACGGACAACACGATTCGTTGCGACTTTCTGAGGAGAGCGAGCGAATAATGCTACTTGACGGTTACGCCGACTGTGATGACTTGATTGCAAGTTACAAGGAAAAATATACAGAGTGGTGTGAGGTAAGACGAGCACTTACTCTTCTAAGGAAAAATGCTGCCGAACTGTCACGAATGAGAGATATGCTTGAGTTTCAGGTTCGTGAGATAAACAGTGCTAAGCTCAAGATCGGTGAAGAGGAGGCTCTTGTTGATGAAAGAACAAGGCTTCAATCGCTTGAGCGAATCAAAAAGCAGACCGACGCAGCAGTTCGCGTGTTGTGCGTTAATGACAAGGGGATTACTGCGTCATCACTTGCACAGAGGGCGGCTGATGCACTATCGAAAGTCAGCGATGTCGTTCCCGAATTTGCTACGCTTTCTGCAAGACTTCGTTCTTGCACCTATGAGCTTGAGGACATTGCATCGGAGCTCCTTTTGATCTTGGAGAGCGCAGAGTTTTCCGAAGATCCTGAAAAGAGGCTTGATGCAATTGAGGAGCGATTGGCTCTTATCGGCAAGCTGAAAAAGAAATACGGCACTACGATTGCTGAAATTCTTGAATTTGGTAAGAAGGCAGAGGCAGAGCTTGCTATTGCAAGCGACGGCGATGGGCATACAGATGAGCTTATTTTAAAAGAAAATGCTCTCAAGGAAGAGCTTTTCGTGCTTGCAAGCGAGCTTTCAGGCAAAAGGAAAGAGGCCGGCGAGAGAATTGAGAGCGAGGTTTGCAGAACTCTTGCTTTCCTTGATATGCCAAAGGTTAAATTTGCCGTTTCAGTTACGCAGGCGGCAGACTTTACCGAGAGTGGCATCGATGTAGTCGATTTTCTTATAGCGGCTAATCCGGGTGAGCCTATGCTTCCACTTGAAAAGACTGCTTCGGGTGGTGAGCTTTCAAGATTGATGCTTGCTATAAAATGTGCGATAGCCGAGTCGGATGCAACGGGTACGTTGATCTTTGACGAGGTTGATACAGGAGTTTCGGGTAAGACTTCAAGAAAGATTGGTATCAAACTTAAGCAGGCGTCGAAGTCGGCTCAGGTTCTCTCAGTTACTCATTCAGCTCAGATCGCATCTCTTGCTCATACACATGTGCTTGTTATGAAAAAAGAGAAAGACGGCAGAGCAGAAACAGAGCTGTGCGAGCTTGACGATGACGGCAGAATTGCTGAGACTGCACGAATTTTGGGTGGCATCAATGTCACAGAGGCACAGAGATTGGCTGCTGTGGATATGATCAATGAAGGTAAGACTTTATAGTACTCGAGAGGAAATTTCAAATGGATGATATGATGCTTTCGGCAAACAAAACTATACTTCAATTATCAAATTCGCCACTGACAGGTGATCAAAGTAAGCCCTGGCTGTGGATTACGATAGCTGCAGTTGTTGTTATTCTTGCAGTAGTTTTCGTGGTGCTGTCAAGAAGAAATAAAGACGATGAAGAATAAATAACTTGGTAGGTATACAAAATGCAAAAATTCAAAAAAATTATTTCAACGAATATCGCAGCAGCTGTTTCGGAGAATTTCTCGGGTGCAGAGATAACCGAACAGGAGATTTTTGAGCTTCTCGAGTATCCACCTGATACCTCGATGGGTGATATCGCACTTCCGTGCTTCAAGCTCAGCCGTCTTCTCAGACGCTCGCCTATTCAGATAGCACTTGCTCTCTCTGAGTCTTTTGACGGACAGGGAATTGTCAATGCCCAGGCACTCAACGGATACATCAATTTTAAGGTTGATGATGCTGCACTTGTAAAGGGTGTGCTTGATGAGGTGTTTGCAAAGGGTGAGAGATACGGTTCTCCTGAAAGTGGACACGGAAAAACAATCGTTCTCGACTATTCCTCTCCCAATGTTGCGAAGCCATTCCACATTGGACATCTTGGAACGACCGTTATCGGTCATTCTCTCAAAAAGCTTTATCAATTTGCCGGGTACAATTGCGTTGGCGTCAACCATCTTGGGGACTGGGGTACTCAGTTCGGCAAGCTGATCGTTGCGTATAGACGCTGGGGAAGCAAGGAAGAGATAGAAAACGGTGGAATTGACAAGCTCGTTGAGCTGTATGTAAAGTTCCACGCAGAAGCAGAAAATGATCCCACTCTTGAAGAGGCTGCGAGAGCTGAATTTACGAAGCTTGAACAGCACGATCCCGACAATATGGAGCTTTGGAAGTGGTTTATTGAAATCAGTATTGTTGAGTATCAGAAGACATACGATCAGCTTTCTATTGAGTTTGATAGCTACGCAGGCGAGAGCTTCTATTATGACAAATGCGCGCCTGTTATTGAAAAGCTCAGGGAGGCAGGCATTACAAAGGTTGATGATGGAGCTACTATTGTTGATCTTTCCGAATACAATATGCCCCCTTGCTTGATTCTCAAGCGTGATGGTTCGACAATTTACGCTACAAGAGATATTGCGGCTGCGCTTTACAGAAAGAACACATACGATTTTGATAAGTGTATTTATGTAACGTCTGCTGCACAATCCCTGCATTTTGCACAGTGGTTCAAGGTTGTGGAAATGATGGGATTTGATTGGGCAGATAAGCTTGTTCACGTTCCCTACGGTACGGTCAGCATCAATGGAGCAAAGCTTGCTACCAGAACAGGTAATGTAATTCTTCTCAAGGATCTTCTTGCACAGGCAATCGATAAGGTTTATCAGATAACAGGCGAAAAGAATCCCGATATGGATGAAGAGAAGAAGAGAGAGATTGCAGAAAAGGTCGGAGTTGGAGCTATTGTATTCTATTATCTGTCAAACAACAGGATCAAGGATATCAACTTCACGCTTGAAGATGCACTTTCTTATGATGGCAACACAGGCCCGTATGTTCAGTACACATACGCAAGAACGTGTTCTGTAATGAATAAGGCGTCCGGTGTTGAATACGGTGGCGAGTACAAGATTTCTACACCGGAGGAGCACGAGCTTCTTCGTATTATTTCGACGTTCCCCGAACGTGTAGAGTCGGCAATAGAGAATCACGAGCCTTTCTACATCACCAGATACATCATTGACCTTGCATCTGCGTTTAACCGCTTCTATCACGGTTGTTCAATTCTTGCCGAGGAAGACGAGACTGTTGTATCAACGAGAGTTGCGCTCACAGCTGCAACAAAATCAATTCTCGGCGTTGCATTTGAGCTTATCTGTCTCAAGAAAACCGAGCAAATCTAATAAAAATTATTAATTATTCATAAAAGAGGTATACTATTATGTCAGGACATAGCAAATGGAGTAACATCAAGCACAAGAAGGAAAAGACCGACGCTCAGAAGGCGAAGATATTTACCAAGATCGGTAAAGAAATCACAATCGCTGTAAAAGAGGGTGGACCTGATCCCGCATCAAACTCAAGGCTTCGTGATCTCATTCAGAAGGCAAAGGCTAACAATGTACCAAATGATAATATCGAGCGCACAATAAAGAAGGCGCAGGGTGCAGATAACGCTTCCTATGAGGCTATCACATACGAAGGCTACGGCCCGTCCGGTGTTGCAGTTATTGTTGAGACCACTACCGACAACCGTAACCGTACAGTTGGTAACGTTCGCTCCTATTTCTCAAAGTACCACGGCAATCTTGGACAGTCGGGTTGCGTAAGCTTTATGTTTGACGATAAGGGACTTATCATCATCAGCAATGAGGATGGTGATATTGATGAGGATGCGCTTATGGAAGCTTCCCTTGAGGCAGGCGCAGCAGATTTCCTTGCAGATGAGGACATCTTTGAGATCTACACCGAGCCTGATGATCTTTATGCAGTTGTCGAGGCACTTGAAGCTGCAGGCTATAAGATTGAATCTGCAGAAAAAACTAAGATTGCGCAGAATACCGTAACACTCGACAACGAAGATGACATTAAGTTTATGACACTTCTTCTTGAAAGACTTGAAGAAGATGATGACGTTATGAACGTATATCATAACTGGAAAAACGCGGAGTAATTATAACTTATTTATTTATTGAGGTAGAACACAATGAACAAGTATAAGCGGCTGATATCAAATACATTGATCTTTGGCTTGGGAACTTTCTCTTCCAAGCTGATGGTCTATTTGCTTATGCCGCTTTATACCGAGCTTCTCTCTAAAGCGCAATACTCAACAGCAGATCTCATAACGCAAACAGCAAATCTTCTAATGCCACTTGCGGCAATAGGAATTTGTGACGGAATTTTCAGATTTGCTCTTGACACACACGACGAACCATCAAAGAAAAAAGAGATCTTTTCATCAGCGATGGCAATTTTGGTTGCAGGAAGCGTCGTATTTCTTGTCCTATCGCCAATACTTTGGCTTTTTGATATGTTCGATGGCTACAATTGGTTGATAGTAGTTTTTGTAATTACGGCGAATTTTCAATTTGCGATTTCAAATTACGTAAGAGGTCTTGGTCATACAAAAATGTATGCTTTGCAAGGCATAATCAATACTGCGCTGACAATTTTATTCAACATCATTTTCCTTGTCTTTTTTGATATGGGAGTGCTTGGATATGTTTTGTCTGTGGTTGTTGCTAATGTTCTTGTTACGGTGTTTCTTATTGTTGCGGCAAAGCTTCATCGTGATCTTGATTTTAGATTCGTAACAAAAGCAGGGCTTAAAGCTCTCTTGGCTTACAGCGTACCGATGATACCGACAACAATATTTTGGTGGGTTACAAGTGTTTCAAATCACTTTATTGTTGCGCATTTTTGTGGTGGAGATGTAAACGGTATATTTGTTGCCGCGTACAAAATCCCAACAGTAATCACTATGATGACAACCGTTTTTATTGAAGCGTGGCATTTTTCTGCTGTTACTGACTCAAATGAAGAGGACCGCGGAAAATTCTTCTCAAGCGTTTTCAAGAGCTATATGGGAATAATTTTTATGGCGGCATCAGGCCTCATCGCATTTGCCAAGCTGTTTACCATCTTGCTTATGAGCGATGCTTTTTATGGAGCTTGGCAGTATATGCCTCTGCTTGTTGTTGCAACTGTGTTTTCTGCATTTACCACATTTATGGGAAGCGTCTACCTTGTGGAGAAGAAAAGTATACTTGCTTTTCTCACATCAATGCTTGGAGGCGTAATAAATGTTGTGCTTTCATTTGTATTGATCCCACTGTTTATGCAGTATTCTGATAATGAAACTGCAGCACAGGGTGCGGCTGTTGCTGCACTTGTGAGCTATTTTGCTGTCTTCCTTATCAGAACTATCAACGCACAAAAGTATATAAAATTCAATGTTCAGCCACTTCGGCTGACAATAAACACAATACTGATTCTCCTTCAGGCTGTTGTGATGCTGCTTGAATTTAAGGGTTGGATTATTGTACAAGCCGCAATTCTTCTGGTTGTGCTAGCCTATAATGGCAAACCGATTTTAGATGGAATTGTTGGCGTTATACGCAATTATAAAAACAAAAACGGAGAGGCCTCCGAATAATTAAAACTAAGGAGAACAAAAATGGCATTTCTTACTGATATCGAAATTGCCCAGCAGGCCAAACTACGCCCCATTACCGAAATTGCTGAAATCGCAGGTATAGATGAGAGATACCTTGAGCTTTATGGAAAGTATAAGGCAAAGGTTAATCGCAATCTTCTGTCAGAAACCGAAGAACGCAACGGTAAGCTAATTTTGGTAACTGCAATTACGCCTACACCTGCGGGGGAAGGCAAGACCACAACTACCATCGGTCTTGCTGATGGATTGCGCAGAATAGGCAAAAAGTCCATAGCTGCACTTCGTGAGCCCTCGCTTGGTCCTGTTTTTGGCGTAAAAGGTGGAGCTGCAGGTGGTGGATACGCTCAGGTAGTTCCAATGGAGGATATAAATCTGCATTTTACAGGCGATTTTCACGCAATAGGTGCTGCAAATAATCTGCTCGCAGCTATGCTTGACAATCATATTTATCAGGGCAACGCACTTGGAATAGATCCCAGAAGAATTACCTGGAAAAGATGCGTTGATATGAATGACCGTCAGCTTCGTTTTGTAACGGACGGACTGGGTGGCAGAGTCAACGGCGTGCCTCGTGAGGACGGATATGATATAACAGTTGCATCGGAGATTATGGCTGTATTCTGCCTTGCCGATTCCATCACAGACCTTAAAGAGCGTCTTGCGAGAATTGTTGTTGCTTATACTTACGATGACAAGCCTGTTACAGCAGGAGATCTTAAGGCAGTAGGAGCTATGGCAGCACTTCTTAAGGATGCTATGAGTCCCAATCTTGTTCAGACACTTGAAGGTACGCCTGCTTTTGTTCACGGTGGACCTTTTGCAAATATTGCTCACGGATGTAATACAGTCACAGCCACAAAGATGGCAATGCGACTTGGCGAGTATTGCGTTACTGAGGCTGGCTTTGGTGCTGACCTTGGTGCTGAAAAGTTCCTTGATATCAAATGCAGATATGCGTCACTTCGTCCTGATGCAGTTGTTGTTGTTGCAACAATTCGTGCACTCAAGATGCACGGTGGGCTTCCGAAGACAGCACTCGTAGAAGAAAATCTTGAAGCACTTGAAGCAGGGCTCCCTAATCTGCTTCGTCACGTATCCAACATAAGAAATGTCTACAAACTGCCCTGCGTGGTGGCTGTAAACAGATTCCCGACCGATACTGATGCAGAAATTGCACTTGTAATTGAAAAGTGTGCATCTCTCGGAGTTAATGCCATTATGTCCGATGTTTGGGCAAAGGGCGGCGAGGGAGGAATTGACCTTGCAGAGCACGTTGTTGAGTTGTGCGAGCAGGAAAATGATTTCTCATTCAGCTACGAGCTTGAGGGAACAATTGAAGATAAGATTACAAAGATAGTAAGAAGAGTTTATGGTGGAGACGGAGTTGTTCTTTCTGCTCAAGCTAAAAAGGAAGCAGAGAGACTCACAGCTGCCGGATTTGGAAATCTTCCCATCTGTATGGCTAAGACACAGTATAGCTTCTCGGATGATATGACAAAGCTTGGTGCTCCCGAAGGCTTTACCGTTACCGTAAGAGGACTCAGACTTTCTGCAGGTGCAGGATTTATTGTTGCGCTCACAGGTGACATTATGACAATGCCGGGGCTGCCCAAAGTGCCTGCCGCTGAAAAGATTGATGTCGATGAAAGTGGAAGGATTAGCGGTCTGTTTTGACCTGAAATAGAAATGAACGAAAAAAGTATTAAACATCCAATCCATATTGATATTTCCATGTATAACGCAGAAGGAGTATTCACTCCTTCTGCTTATCAGAGAATGATAATGAATATGATCGAGGAACACCTTGATGCGCTCGATATGGGCGAAAAATATCTGATGGAAAATCACGGGATTTCGTGGGTTTTGCTTTCGTGTTCAATTGAGCTGAAGAAACAGCTTTTGCCAACCGACAAGCTCACGGGTACTACCTGGCATTCGGGTGGCAGAATTCCATCATTCAGGCGTGATTTTTGCTTTTCAGATGAAAATGGCGAGATCGTAGCTATCGGTGCAACAGTATCAACACTTTTTGAGAGTGAGAGCAGACGAATTTGTTTGAACAAGGACAAACTGTCGGTTATTACTGTTCCACCACAGGATTATATTCTTGAGAAACTTGAGCGCAGACTGAAGGTGAACGCAGAACCTCTTTTTGTTGAGAGCCGAAGAGTGCGTCCGAGTATGACAGATGGCGTTGGACACGTAAACAATACCAAGTACGGAGATTTTGTTTATGATGCTATGAGCGAAGACGAGAGAGCGAATATGGGTAGACTCTCAAGGCTTGATGTCTGGTTTGTATCCGAACTCAGAGAAGGTGACGAGTTTGATGTTTTCAAGGACTCATCCACTCCGGGTGAGCTAGCGTTTGTTGGCAGAAAGAGCGGGGATACAAAACCTGCGTTTGAGTTTAGAATGAGATTTTAATTATTATATAGCGATTATTCAGAGGTGACCGAAATGAGAACAAGAGCAAAGGAAATACTTAAAACTATGTCGCTCAGACAAAAGGTCGGGCAGATGTTTGTTGCAAGATATCCTGAAGATGGGATAGAGGAGGCAGTATGCGAATACGCCCTTGGTGGATTTACCTGGTACGCAAAGGATTTTGAGAATGAGACGCCGGAAAGTATAAGAAACACAATTGCCTCATATCAGAAGATGGCAAAGATTCCAATGTTTATGGCTGTCGATGAAGAAGGTGGCAGAGTTACAAGAGTTTCTATGTATCCACAGTTTCGTCCTGAAAGATTCAAGTATCCGTCCGAGCTTTTTGCAGAAGGTGGGATTGAAGCTTGTGTACTGGATGCAAAAGAAAAAGCCGGCTTTTTGCTAGATCTTGGACTTAACCTCAATTTCGCACCTGTTTGCGATATGACATATAGCCCTGATAATTACATATATCACCGAACTCTTGGTCAGGATGTGCAGACAACCTGCGATTATATCAGAGCAGTTATCAAGGCGATGAATGAGTCAAGAATATGCTCGTCTATAAAGCATTTCCCGGGCTATGGTGACAATGTAGATACTCACACCTCGATTGCACACGATGACAGGCCCATAGAGGAGTTTTGGGATGCAGATATTCATCCCTTTAAGGCAGGAATAGAAGCAGGAGCACCTATTGTAATGGTCGCTCATAATATTGTTTCTGCGATGGATTCTGAGTATCCGGCTTCACTTTCAAAGGAAGTGCACAGGATTATCAGGGAAGACCTTGGTTTTGAGGGCGTAATAATGACGGATTCTCTTGATATGGGCGGCATAACTCAGTTTGTCGGAGAAGATTCTGCGGCTGTTTGGGCAGTTCTTTCAGGAAACGATTTGCTGTGTTGCACATCCTATAAGGTGCAGATACCTGCCATAATGAGAGCCATAGAAGAAGAAAGAATAAGCGAGGAACGTATTGACGAGTCCGTTCTCAAACTTCTTGAATTGAAGCTCAGACTCGGCATAATAGAATAAAAATGAAAGTTATTGATATAATTAAAAGCAGCGAAAGAACGCTGAGCTTTGAGGTTTTTCCCCCAAAAACAACCGATAAATTCGACTCAGTTCGTGAAGCGACGGAAAAAATTGCTGCGCAGTCGCCGTCATTTATGAGTGTTACTTATGGTGCGGGTGGAAGCGGCTCGCGATTTACCCTTGAAATTGCTGCTAATATTCAGAATAAGTTTGCGGTTCCGGTAATCCATCACCTGACTTGTGTTGGAATGAGCGAGGAGGAGACAAACAATCGCCTTACTGCGATGAGTGTTTGTGGACTTAACAATATCCTCGCGCTCAGGGGAGATATACCGGCAGATGGAGATCCATCATCGTGGGCATTTAGTCACGCAAATGAGCTTGCTATGCATATAAAATCCAAAGGGGATTTTTGTATTGGAGGTGCTTGCTATCCGGATTGTCATCCGGAGGCTACTTCGCAAGAAGAAGATATTTATTATTTGAAAAAGAAGGTTGAGGCAGGATGCGAGTATCTTACGACCCAGCTTTTCTTTGATAATAATGTTTATCTTTCGTTCGTCGATAAATGCCGTGCAGTCGGCATAGATGTTCCAATCATTGCAGGCATTATGCCAATTACAAGTGTTCGCCAATTTGAGAGAACAGCACTCCTGTCGGGATCACCAATTCCGAGTGCGCTTTTGGCTTGCGCTGATCTATTCAGCGAGGACGCTGATGGATTCAGACGTGCAGGAATGGAGTTTGCAAAGAAGCAGATAACTGCACTTTATGAAAGTGGAGTGCGCAATATTCACGTATATACAATGAATAATCCAACGATAGCTGCTGAGCTATCTGCAGAGTTTTGTAACTGATTTTAGGAGATTATTATGAAAACTTCTTTTCGCCAGCGTCTCGGAAAGGAAATATTGTTGTTTGATGGTGCTTCGGGAACTATGCTTCAAAAAGCGGGTCTCCCTGTTGGCGCACGCCCTGAGGTGTGGAGCTTAACGCATCCGAAAACAGTAACTGACTTGCATTTGCAATATCTGAACGCCGGTGCAGATATAATAAAAACCAATACCTTTGGCGCAAACGTTATTCATTATCCTGATGGTAGCGAATATAGCGTTGAAGAGATTGTCTCTGCGTCAATAGATTGCGCAGAGAAAGCTGTGATGGCATCAGGTAAGGATGCTTATATTGCGCTTGATATCGGCCCACTTGGAAAGCTTGTTGGTTACGGTAGAGAGCTTGATTTTGAAGAGGCTGTTGGCATATTTGCCAGAACTGTACGTGCCGGAGCTTCAAGAGCTGACCTTGTTTTGCTTGAAACCTTTGGTGATATTGCAGAAGTTCGTGCAGCTCTTTTGGCCGTCAAGGAAAATTGTGAATTGCCTGTTGTAGTAACGAATGTTTACTCACTTGACGGCAGAACGTTTTCCGGTTCAAGTCCTGAGGTCCTTTGCCGAGTTCTTGAGGGTATGGGAGCTGACTCAGTTGGAATGAACTGTTCGCTCGGCCCTGTTCAAATGGAAAGTATTCTGCCACACGTCCTTTCATCAACAACACTTCCTGTTACCGTAAATCCAAACGCAGGACTGCCAAAAATCACAGATGACGGCAGGGCAGAATACGATATTACGGCAGACGAATATGTGGATTCTATGCTTAGAATGGCAAAAGCAGGCGCAAGCTTACTTGGTGGATGTTGTGGCACGACTCCACAGTTTATTGAAAAACTATATAAAGCTACCCGTGGACTTGAGATAACTAAACGGGAGTGTTATCCAAAGAGAGTTGTATGTTCAGCTACGGCATGTTGTATCTTTGAAGACTCAAAATTCGTTGTTATAGGCGAAAGAATTAACCCGACCGGTAAAAGCAAGCTGAAGGCTGCTCTGCGAGAAGGTGATATTGACTATCTTATAGGTGAGGGACACAGGCAAGCTGCTTGTGGAGCAGATATACTTGATGTCAACACCGGATTGCCGGAAATTGACGAGGTGGCGATGCTGACGCTGACAGTTGAGAGACTTCAGAATGTTACATCACTGCCTTTGCAGATTGACACCTCCGACCCTGTTGCTATGGAGTCTGCACTCAGACGATACAACGGACGGGCACTTATTAATTCTGTCAATGGTGGCAAGGCTTCAATGGATGCTATTCTGCCACTTGCAGCAAAGTACGGTGGAGTTGTTGTTGCTCTTACGCTTGACGAATCGGGCATTCCCGAAACTCCGGATGGCAGACTTGAAATCGCTGAGAGAATTCTTTTAGAAGCGCAACGTTACGGTCTTGATAAGGAAGATATAATCGTTGATCCACTCACGCTTACGCTTGGTGCGGACCCTGATGCTGCAAAGAAAACACTTGCAGCTGTCAGCACAATCAAGGAAAAGCTCGGTCTTGCGACTTCGCTTGGCGTGTCAAATATCTCGTTTGGACTTCCGAACAGAGAAAGCATAAATAGAGATTTCTTACTTGCCGCTAAGTCGGCGGGGCTGGATGCCGCAATACTTAATCCCTGCTCAGAACCAATGATGAGTGCTGCAAGATGCGACACGGATGGTGCAGACATAACGGATGAGCAGATAACAGCTCATTTAAATCAGTCCACCAATACACAAGTCAGCGACAAGGATCTTAGAGGTTGCATTTGTGGTGGAATGTCCGGCAAGGCTGTTGAATTTGCAAAGGAGTATTTGCTGACACGCACTGCAACTGAGATAATTGACAAAGATATTATTCCGTCTCTCGAAATTGTTGGCGAAGAGTATGAAAACGGCAAGATCTTTCTTCCCGGTCTTCTTGCATCCGCTGAAGCTGCAATTGCTGCACTTTCGGTGCTTACTGAAAAGATTGCGGCCGAAGGAGGCGAAGGTAAGGAAAAGGGACGTGTTGTGCTTGCTACCGTTGAGGGAGATATTCACGATATCGGAAAAAATATTGTTGGTGTGCTTCTCAAAAGCTATGGCTTTACTGTTATTGATCTGGGAAGAAATGTACCTCCGACGAAAGTTGTTGAGGCAGTCAGGGAGAGTGGTGCTAAGGTTGTCGGTCTTTCGGCTCTGATGACAACAACTCTTCCATCTATGAGAAAGACTATTGAGTTCTTGAGGGCAGATAATCCACTTACGGCAATAGTTGTTGGTGGCG
Source organism: Eubacteriales bacterium (assembly GCA_045543615.1). Classification (GTDB taxonomy): domain Bacteria; phylum Bacillota; class Clostridia; order Oscillospirales; family CAG-272; genus CAG-390. Next base: position 77,130 of record JAZPXL010000018.1, on the reverse strand, counting down.
CTGTACTGACGGAAGAATATGCACTTACAATGAATGCTGATAAATACGCTCCGGCTGCCTTGGATACAGTAAAGTTTGTCAGTGAGATTTACGGAGTTTAAAATGCATCGATTTAACCATTTCTATTTTTGAGGTGAGAATTGATTACAGAAGTTTACGATATTACAGGAATGCATTGTGCAGCTTGTTCGTCGGCTGTTGAGCGTGTTACACGTAAACTGCCGGGAGTGAGTGAAAGCCAAGTGAATTTAACTATGGCGAGATTGACCATCACATATGACGAGAGCTTGACCACAAGCGCAATGATATGTGAGAAGGTGGCGAAGGCCGGCTTTGGAGCAACCTTGCATTCGGATATGCCGAAACAAAAGACGAAAGAAGACGAGGATGATGAGGAGAGGAAGAAGAGTAAGAAGAAACTCATCTCTCTCATAATTTCCTGCTTCTTTGCAGGATTGCTTTTGTTTGTTGCTATGGGAAATATGATGATAAAAGATTTTCCGTTGCCTTCAATAATCTCTCCCGAACAAAACCCACAGAATTTTGCGCTATTGCAGTTTTTGCTGGCTCTCCCTGTGCTTATACTCGGCAAAGATTATTACACAAGTGGATTTTCTTCATTGTTACACGGCAACCCGAATATGAACACGCTTGTTGCACTTAGTTCTGTTGCATCGCTTGTATATAGTCTTGTTCTTACATTTATGATTTCGAGTGATGCCCATCTTGTTCACGAGCTGTATTTTGAATCGTCAGCTGTTGTTATTGCCTTGGTATCGGTTGGAAAGTATCTTGAATCGAGAAGTGAAGCCAAAACAAAGTCGGCATTAAAAAAGCTCATCAAGTTATCTCCTGACACAGCTGCGTTGCTTAATGGAAATGAGGTTGTTATTGTTCCAACGTCAACTGTTACAGTTGGGCAAACGCTCCTTGTTAAAGCAGGAGAACAGATTCCTCTTGACGGCGTGGTTACAAAAGGCTTTGGAAGTGCTAATGAAGCGATGCTTACAGGCGAGAGCGTCCCTGTCGCTAAAGAAGAAGGCTCAGCAGTTATCGGTGGTAGTATTCTTCAAAACGGTGCTTTGTATATAAAGGTTACAAAGGTCGGAAGTGAAACTATGCTTGCACAAATTATTAAGTTTGTTGAAGATGCTCAGGGCAAAAAAGCTCCGATTTCAAAAACGGCTGATAAGGTTGCAGGAGTGTTTGTGCCGATAGTAATAGCCGTTTCACTCATTGTTGGCATTATCTGGTTTTTTGTGCTCAAAGATATTGGATTTGCGCTCAGGATTTTTACATCCGTGCTCGTTATTGCTTGTCCTTGTGCTATGGGGCTTGCAACTCCAACTGCGATTATGGTTGGCACAGGACTTGGAGCATCCCACGGCATACTCATTAGAAGTGGAGAAGCACTTGAAATTCTTCACTCGGTAAATGTTGCTGTATTTGATAAAACGGGAACGATAACCGAGGGCAAGATGAAGTTATGTGATGTTGTCTGCGCAGACGGCGTTGATGAGGATGAGCTTCTTACATTGATCTATTCGCTTGAAGCTCTATCAGATCATCCGATAGCTGCTGCAATTGATTCTGCAGCAAAAGAAAAGGGCTTGTCACCTCTTGAGGTTTCGACTATCGACAATATCCCCGGATTTGGTCTTTGTGGGGAGATTGACGGAAGAGGAAGACTTATTGTTGGTAACGAAAAGCTTATGCAGAAGTATGAGATTGATATTTCTGCGTTTGCTCCCAAAGCCGACGCTTGCGCATCTGATGGTAAAACGCTTTTGTTTGTAGCTCTCGAAAATCGTTTTGTAGGTTTTGCAACTGTATCCGACACAATCAAGGACGGAGTTGCGCAAACTGTCGCAGAGCTTGGAAGAATGGGTATTCGCACCGTACTTCTTACAGGTGACAACGAGGCTGCGGCTCGCTGTATAGCCAACAAAGCCGGCATTGGAGAGGTAATATCAAACGTATTACCTACTGAGAAAGCAGATGTTGTTTCTCGTCTTCAGGAAGACGGAAGCGTTGTTATGATGGTGGGAGATGGTATAAATGACGCACCTGCGCTTACGTCTGCAAACGTTGGTGTCGCAGTTGGTGGCGGTAGTGATATTGCAATAGATTCTGCAGGAATCGTACTTATGAGGGATGATCCTGCCGATATTTGCAGTGCCGTTCGACTTGGAAGATACACTATCAGAAACATAAAGCAAAATTTGTTCTGGGCTTTTTGCTATAATGTTCTTGCGATCCCTGTTGCCGCAGGTGCTCTGTTTATTCCATTTGGAATAACTCTTACACCTATGATAGGCTCTCTTGCGATGAGCCTCAGTTCGTTGTTTGTTGTTACAAATGCGCTGAGACTTGGAAGAAAGAAAATTTAATTTGGAGGAAATAATTATGAAAACACTCAAAGTACCCGCAATGATGTGCGCAAATTGCGTTAAGCGCATTTCTACTGCTCTTGAAAACGCAGGAATTGAAGCAAATGTTGATCTTGCAACAAAGACAGTAACTGTCGCAGCAGATAAGGCAGACGCTGTAATTGAGATTCTTGATGATCTCGGATTTGACGCACAATAAAATTACCGTCTCTGAGACATCAGGGATGATCGGAGTTTAATATGCAGGAAAATAAATACTTACTGTTGTCCGAAATCAATTCACCCCGGGACTTGAAAGCTCTTGAACCCGATGAAGTTTTGGCACTCAGTGACGAGATAAGGGAATTCCTTATCGAGAATGTAAGTGCTTGTGGTGGCCATTTGGCGTCAAATCTTGGCGTTGTTGAGCTTACAATAGCTTTGCACAGAGTTTTCGATACCCCTGACGATAAGCTTGTTTGGGATGTTGGACACCAAAGCTATGTTCATAAGCTTTTGACAGGAAGAAGGGAAGCGTTTGAATCTCTTCGCACCCCCGGTGGTCTCTCAGGCTTTACAAAGATGGACGAAAGCGAATATGATGCATTTGGTGCAGGTCATAGCTCAACTTCCATATCTGCTGCCCTCGGAATTGCCGAGGCTGAACACCTTAGAGGTGGAGACTCTAAAACTGTTGCCATTGTTGGAGACGGTGCGTTTACGGGTGGAATGATTTACGAAGCACTTAATAATTGCGATCGCACCGAGGACATCGGACTTGTTATCATTCTTAATGAAAATGAAATGTCAATTTCAAAGAATATCGGTTCGGTTGCTAAGACGCTTGCAAAGCTCAGAAGCAAGAGGGGATATTTTAAAACAAAGGCGGCGACAAGAGGATTTATATCAAAAATCCCACTTGTTGGCAAACCACTTGTTTCTTTGATAGTTAAGGCAAAAAAATCCATTAAGAACCTTCTCTATGGTTCAAATTACTTTGAGGATCTTGGTCTTCACTATCTCGGTCCTGTTGACGGACACGATATTGATGCTCTTGAAAGCACACTTTCTGAGGCTCGCAGGATCCGTCAGAGCGTTATTGTTCACGTTAAGACAACAAAGGGTAAAGGATATACACCCGCTGAGGAGAAACCCGACAAGTATCATTCGCTTCCTCCCAAGGATGCAGAGCCTGCAGGAGGATTTTCCCGTGAGTTCGGCTCACATATCTGCACTCGTGCAGGGGCAGATAGCAGAATATGTGCTATTACCGCTGCTATGGGTAGAGGAACAGGTCTTTCGGAATTTGAAGTTACAATGCCTGACAGGTTCTTTGATGTGGGAATTGCTGAGGAGCACGCAGTTACATTTGCGGCAGGTTTGTCTGCAGGACAGCTTAAGCCTGTTTGCGCAATATACTCTACGTTTTTGCAGAGAGCTTATGATAGCATTGTTCACGATGTAGCTCTTCAGCGTTTGCCTGTGATTTTTGCAATAGATAGAGCAGGACTCAATGTTTCCGATGGTGCAACTCATCACGGTATTTTTGATGTTGCATTCCTCTCATCAACTCCAAATGTTGATATATGCACACCTGCCACATACGAGTGCCTTGATAGAGCACTTGATTATGCACTTGAAGCCGATCATCCCGTGGCAATCAGGTATCCTAATGCAGTTGAGGATGAGCTTGTTGCTGCTGCATTCTATGCAGCACAGGCTCAATCAGGCTTATCAATTCGAACATTTGGTCTTGGCGAGAGTACCGAAAACATAATAATTGTTCACGGCAGAATGGCGACAACAGCACTTGACGCTCTTGGATTGCTTGAAGAAAATGGCTGCACAGCTGCAATAATTCTTTGCGAGTTTATCAAACCGTATGACAGGCTTGCGCAACTTATTAAGGAATCATTGCCTGATTCAGTAAGAAATATTGTATTTCTTGAAGAGGAAATTCGGGCAGGTGGATTTGGAATGAACCTTGCTGACGAGATGTCAAGGCTTGGCGCGCTTTGTGGCATCGAGTACAGAATTGTTGCTGTCGATGATGATTTTGTGGTTTCAAGAAAAGGACAGACTGTTTATGAAACTGCTGGTGTTGACGCAGAAAGCGTGTGCAGAGTTTTATGCGAAATGAACAATCTATAAAAAGAAAAGTCAGAGGATATATCCTCTGACTTTTCTTTCTTATTAGTTATTCTGAATCCAAGAGCGTGAGCGATCGACAGCTCTACGCCATTCAATGACAATGCGCTCTCTTTCGCCGTCATCCATATTTGGCTCTGTTATCTTGTCTATGTATCTGTTTTTGATAATTTCATCGGTTGAGCTGACAGCACCTGTCGCAAGCCCTGCGAGATAAGCAGCACCAAGCGCAGTTGTTTCGATGCAAGCAGGACGGATTATCTTTGCACCAAGAATGTCGGCTTGTATTTGCAACAGCAAGTTGTTAGCGGATGCACCACCATCAACATTAAGAGAGTCAAAGGTGATTCCCGCTTCCTCTTGCATAAGCGAGAGAACGTCATAGGTTTGATATGCCATAGAGTCAAGAACAGCACGAACTATATGCGCACGAGTTGTTCCACGAGTCAAACCTACAATAGAACCACGCGCATACGGATCCCAATACGGTGCGCCAAGTCCGACGAATGCAGGGACAAAATAAACTCCACCGCTGTCCTTTACACTTGAAGCAATTACCTCTGTTTGAGCTGCGTTTGCTATAAGTCCAAGTCCATCGCGAAGCCATTGTACAGCAGCCCCACATACAAAAACCGATCCCTCAAGGGCGTAATTGAGCTTTCCGTCAATTCCCCAGGCTATCGTAGTGATCAAGCCGTTGTGGGAATACACCGGCCTCTCGCCTGTGTTCATAAGCAGAAATCCACCTGTACCGTATGTATTTTTAGCAGATCCCGGAGTAAAACAGCACTGTCCGAACAGCGCAGCTTGCTGATCACCTGCAACGCCGGCGACAGGAATCTCGCCACCAAAGAGAGAGACGTCGGTATAGCCGAATATTCCACAAGATGGTTTGACCTCGGGTAAGAGTTCTTTTGGTATATCAAATATTCCGAGCAGTTCATCATCCCATTCAAGAGTGTTTATGTTATAGAGCATAGTTCTTGAGGCGTTAGAATAATCGGTAGCGTGAACACGCCCTCCTGTCAGGTTGTAGATAAGCCAGGAGTCAACAGTTCCAAAGCAAAGCTCACCCTTCTGTGCACGAGCACGGCTGCCCTCAACGTTGTCAAGAATCCATTTAATTTTTGTGGCAGAGAAGTACGGGTCAAGAACAAGGCCTGTTTTCCTGTGAATGATATCTGTTAGACCAAATGCACGAAGCGAGTCGCAATAGTCAGAGGTTCGACGGCACTGCCACACGATTGCGTTGTAAATAGGTCTGCCCGTTGCTCTGTCCCAGATTATTGTAGTTTCTCTTTGGTTGGTGATTCCTATACCACTTATATCCTTATAGGTCAACCCTGCCTCAGCGACAGCTTTTCTGGCAACAGCAATTTGAGTATCCCATATGTCATCAGGATTATGCTCGACATAACCCTCAGAGGGAAAAATCTGCGGAAACTCTGACTGTGATATGGAAACGATTTTTCCATCACTTGAAAAAACTATGGCCCTTGAGCTTGTTGTGCCGGCATCAAGAGCAAGTAAATATCTGGACATGTGTAAATCCTCCGCAAAAAACTTTATACATATATTTTATCAAAAAAATTCCGCATCGTCAAGCGATGCGGAGAATTAATATAAAATTATTTGCGTAAGTCAAAGTTTAAACCTTCAAGAGCTAAAATTGCGTTACCAATCTCTGTTGCAGCTCTTACAGGCGAAAGCAGATTAACAGCAACCGTTCGCTCATTGTCCATTCTCAGTGCTGAAAGCACTTCAATCAATGTTTTGTTGATTACAGAAATGGCAGCTGTGCATTGTCTTGCCATACCAAGATAATCTGCAGATGTTCTTTCGCATTCTTTTGCACTTGCGTGCGCAAGTAGCGAAGTGGATTGACATTCAAGTGCGTTATCCCGATCTCTGTCAAGCATTGCTGCAAAGGTAGCAAGCCTTGATTCGTGATATATTTCCGTAGATGAAGCTGAACACGCCCGGATTTGTGCGGCACATTCTCCAAGCAACATAAGGTTTTCTGAGAGAGTTCTTGTCTGGATGTTTATTGCCTCAGATGCGCTCAAAAAGGACGAACGCATAAAGTTACATTCTTCATCAGAAAAAGAAAAAGCAAAATCACGCAAAAGCCCTTGCCTTTGCCAATTGTCAGTAAGCCGTCTGAAGATTATAATTACACTTTTTACGGCACTAAGTGAGTGTGTTCTTGCGTTATCTGCGTGACTATTAAGTTGTGCGAAATTCAATTCAACATTGGACAAGCGTCGTTTCAGGTCGTTACCACAATATCTGTCACCCATATATCTCTCGACAATCAAAAGAGAGCGTTCATCGAGTGCGCTCGTGCAAATTCCTTCACGATAGAGCCGTTCGGCAATAAGGCGAGTATCAAGAGTTGCAGACATCATAACCTCCGTGAGAATTGAAAAATTTGAATTCGGGGCTGATGCTTATGCACCAGCCCCAATGGTGGCAATTGCCACTCAGCGAATATCAACGGTTACTTTTTTACCTGTGGAGGCAGAGGCAGCCTTTACGACGGTACGAATAGCCTTTGCTATCTTACCGCCACGACCGATAACCATACCCATTTCATCGGGAGCTACGCTAAGGGTAAACTCTATGCAGTTGCCCGTCTCGTTGCGCTCGACAACAACCTGATCGGGCGTGTCAACGATTGCGCTGACGATGTCAACAAGAAGCTTCTCGAGATCCATAGTTTACTCTCGATTACTCAGTGATGCCGGCTTTCTTAAGAAGAGCCTTTACTGTCTCAGTGGGCTGTGCTCCCTTTGCAATCCACTCCTGTGCCTTAGTAGCATCGATTTTGATCTCGGAGTTTCCGAGGGGGTTGTAGTAACCAATCTCATCGATGAATCTGCCGTTGCGAGGGCTACGCTCATCAGCAACGATAACACGGTAGAAGGGCTGCTTCTTTGCGCCTGCTCTGCGAAGTCTGATCTTGACCATTTTTTGTTTCTCCTTTAAATAAATAAAAATTATTTTTTCTTTAATTTTATGAAATCCGTCAGAACGGGAATCTCATTCCTTTTTTACGGCGTTTTGAGCCTGATGACTGAGAAGTGAATTGCTTCATCAGCTTTTTTGTTTGCTCAAATTGCTTTAGCAGCTTGTTTACCTCTTCAATTGAAGTTCCACTTCCAAGAGCAATTCTGCGCTTTCTCGAATAGTTGATTATATCGGGTTTTGCTCGCTCACGAGGAGTCATTGAACGAATGATAGCTTCCACTCTGTCCATAGCACGCTCATCAATCTGAGCATCCTTGAGAGCAGATGCATTAACTCCGGGCATCATACCGAGTATTTGCTCCATACTGCCCATATTGCGAAGCTGTTCAAACTGTTCGAGATAATCTTCAAGTGTGAATGTCTGTTCACGCATCTTTTTCTCAAGCTCAGCTGCCTGTCTTTCGTCATAAGCAGCCTCTGCCTTTTCAATGAGAGAAAGAATATCTCCCATACCGAGAATGCGACTCGCCATTCTGTCAGGGTGGAATGGCTCGATAGCATCAATCTTTTCGCCCGTACCGATAAATTTGATGGGCTTACCGGTTACATATCTGACAGATAGAGCAGCACCACCTCTTGTGTCACCGTCGAGCTTTGTAAGGATTACGCCTGTTACGTCAAGCAAACCGTTGAAATGCTCGGCAACATTTACAGCGTCCTGTCCTATCATAGCGTCAACTGTAAGAAGAATCTCCGTGGGAGATACTGCTTCTTTGATTGCTCGAAGCTCTTCCATAAGAACCTCGTCAATGTGGAGTCGACCGGCTGTATCAATAAAGACCATATCGCAAAAGTTTGCTTTTGCATATTTGATGCCTTCCTGGGCAATCTTGACGGGCGAAACATCAGTTCCCAGTGTGAAAACGGGGATTGAGGTTTGCTCACCAAGTATCTGAAGCTGTTTTATTGCCGCAGGACGATAAACGTCACAAGCAACGAGAAGTGGACGCTTGCCTTGCTTTTTGTACATTGCGGCGAGCTTTGCGGCGTGAGTGGTTTTGCCTGCGCCCTGAAGACCAACCATCATAATAACTGTCGGTGGGGCAGAGGAAATAGTGAGCTTGGCTTGAGAACCACCCATAATTGTGGTCAGTTCCTCGTTAACTATTTTGACTATCTGCTGTGCAGGAACAAGAGACTCAAGAACATCGGCTCCGACGGCTCTTTCTGTGACCTGCTTGATAAATTCACGCACGACTTTGAAGTTTACGTCGGCCTCAAGAAGTGCGAGCTTGATTTCTCGCATACCGGCACGAACGTCTGCTTCGGTGAGCTTGCCCTTATTGCGGAAACGCTTGAAAGCTGCTGAAAGCTTGTCGCTTAAACTTTGAAACATAATTCAAACCTCCGTGTTTTTAGGGTGTTATTCTATTATCTGCCTGATTTCGTTAACGATATCGAGCAGGTTCTGCGATTGCTCGTGCTCAATGCCTGAAATGACACTCTCAGCACGATCTGCACAATCACAAAGACTGAGAAATTTTCTTGCCATACCGAGCTTTTCTTCAAACAAGAGAAGCTCGTCTCCCGCTTTCTTGATAAGATCTCTTGCCCCCTGCCTTGTGATAGAGAGTGCCTCGGCAATCTCGGAAAGGGACATATCTTCGTTGTAATACATATCAAGTACGGCTCGGCGTCTTTCGCTGAGAAGTCCACCATAAAAGTCGAGCAGATAACCTATTTCAACATTCTTTTGAAACATATAAACTCTCCTTTTGATTGGTGTAAAGCAAAACACTTTACAGATTATAACACAGAGAGAGCAATTTGTCAATAGGTATTTGTGAATTGTTGAAAAAATTTTCCTGAAGAAGCTAAATATACAGTTATATATTCTAAAATTAATAAGAAAATATTGTAATAAATTAAAAACAGATTAAGAATATTGTCTTTATCTTGACAAAAAAGCAAAAACAGGGTATAATAGCATTGATAAAAATATAATGGAGGTTAATAAAATGACAGTAACAAAGAAGTCCATTATTGGCGATGTTCTTGACTACGATGTAGATCTTGCACAGTTTTTCTTTGCTATCGGAATGCATTGCCTTGGATGCCCCACAGCTCGTGGAGAGACCATCGAGGAGGCTTGCGCTGTTCACGGAACAGATGCTGATGCACTCGTAAAGGCTATCAATGATTATCTTGCAAGCAAGAAATAATCAAGGGCAAGACCCGGGGCTGTTGCGTTTCGGCAACAGCCCTTATGTTTAGAAGTTTAGCTTTGCATAATACTATGCAGATACATAGATAAAGGATTAATTAGCAAACAATGAAAGATACTATACTTTGCGATCCACGACTTCTGTCAGCAGCATCATTTGCTCGCAGTGGGGCAATTGTAGCAGATGTCGGCACAGATCACGCATATCTTCCTGTATATCTTGTTTCAAACGGAATAGCTTCGAGAGCTGTTGCGTCTGATATTAATAAGGGCCCTTTGGTGTCTGCACAAAAGAATATTGCGCTCAAAGGCCTTAGCCATAAGATCGATACTTGTCTTGCAGATGGTCTTGATGGAATTGACGAATATTCTCCTGAAGATATTTACATACTTGGTATGGGAGGAGAATTGATTTACAGAATTGTGTCGGGCTCCGAGCTTCCCAAACGCCACGGTGTTCGTCTTATACTTCAACCGATGACACATCCGCAGGATCTCAGGTGTGGACTATGGCGTGACGGCTTTGATATAATTGATGAATGTATGGTTCGTGATGGGGAGCGAATATATCAAATAATTGTAGCTGAATATGACGGCGTCAGCAGGGAAGGCAGCAAAATTGAATGCTTGCTCGGAAAGAAAAACCTGCAAACAAGATGCTCAGAGCTTGGTTTGCTTGCAGAGATTCACGCAAGAGGGCTCAAAAAACGAATAGACGGCTTGTCTGCGTCAGGCACTCGTGATGAAGACGCAGAGGTTCTTTATGAAGAGCTTATGAAAATTGCAAGAGGTGACTACAATGACAATTAAAGATTTATATAAAGAACTCGAGCGACTTCTGCCTCCTCTTGATGTTGAGGGGATTGACAGCGATGGAGTCCATACAATGCCGTTTCCTGACAGAGAGGTGAACAGAGTTCTTATAGCTCTCGATCCTTATGAAAAAGCAGTTAATAAAGCTATAAGTGGCAAGTACGATTTGCTTGTTACTCATCATCCTTTGTTTTGGGGTGAGCCTGTTCCGAACACACCACCCGAGGTGTGGTATAATAAGCTTTTAGATTCCGGTGTTGCTTCGTTTTCGTTCCACATCAGGCTCGATAGAGCAAAGGGTGGCGTTAACGATGCTCTTGCAAAAAGGCTTGGACTCGGGAACATCAGACCATTTGACGATCCTGAAATTGCAGGACTCGGCAGGGTTGGTGAGCTTTCACAAGAGATGACCGAAAGAGAATTTGCTTTGTTTGTTTCTGCTGCGCTTGAAGCTCCCAGAGTAAGATATACCGAATTTACAGAGCCAAGAATGATAAAAACCGTTGCTGTTGTTGGTGGCGCAGCTTCGGATGAGCTTGCAGGTGCAGTGGCGGCAGGAGCTGACGCTCTTGTTGGCGGCGAGTTTAAGCACCACGCATTCGGATACGCTGCTGTTGAGGGTGGACGTGGAATTTGCCTTGTAGAAGCAGGGCATTATCATACAGAAGCAATAGTCTGTGCTCGTCTGGCAGAGATGGTTTCAGACATTGTGGGTGAGATTGTAATTGACATATTACCTTGCGATCCATCGCGTGTACTATAATATTTGGAGGTGTTATTATGACTTATGTTGTTTCAAATCTTCACGGCGCACTCAAGGAGTTCTCTGAGCTTCTTGATACAATTAACTTTTCTAAAGATGATGTAATGTTTGTTCTCGGTGATATCGTTGATTATGGCGAGGACTCCGTAGAACTCCTTTGCGATCTCTCCTTCAGAGATAATGTCTGGGCTATTGCCGGTGAGCACGACAGATTAGCTCTCCAAATGCTTGAGGGCTTTGAAAATATGCTTGCAAGCGGATCTGCTCCCGATGAGGAGTATATTGCAAAAATGAACGAGTGGATGAGTAAAGGTGGCGCGGTTACACTCAATGCTTTTCGCTCTCTTGAAAAGGATATGCGCGAGGGAGTAATTGAGTATTTGTCAGACCTGCCAACATACGAGGTGATGACAATTGATGATACTGATTACCTCTTGCTTCATTCGGGAATAAAGGATTATAGCGCAGATGTTGAGCTTGACGAGTATGAGGAATCAGCGTTCTGCGAGGACGATTGCACAAGAAAAATTGATGGCTATACTGTTGTATGTGGTCATCTTCCGACAAATGTGTATTTTGAGGGCGATGGCGATATATATCACGGTGACGGATATATAGCAATAGATTGTGGTGCATCCCGTGGTGGAAGACTTGCTTGTCTCTGCCTTGAGGACGGTAGGGAGTATTATGTCTGATAAAAAGAAAAACAGAGCTGTACTGCCCAAGAAGAATGATATAGTTGTTCTTGATATTACGGCTGTCAGCAATCTCGGCTTTGGCGTCGGTCGCACAGAGGATGGAGTTGTCTGCTTTGTCTCAGGTAGCGTCAGTGGCGAGAAAATTGAAGCAAAAATCATAAAAGTCACAAAAACTTATTGTGTCGGCAGACTTTGTAAAGTAATTACAGAGTCTCCTCTTCGTGACAATACCCGTAAGTGCACAGCTCCCTCTACCTGTGGGGGTTGCGCTTACAGGTACATAAAATACACACACGAGCTTGAACTTAAGAGACAAAACGTAGAGAGCGAATTTGAAAAATGTGGGCTTGGCGATGTGGTTGTTCTGCCTGTTGATTATGTAAAGGACGAAAACGGGAACGCTGTTATTTCTGCTTACAGAAACAAAGGTCAATATAGGTTTGCGTTGATGAATGGTCACGTCCGTGCAGGCTTTTATGCAAGCGGAACACATCGTATTGCAAGCGTTGAGAGATGCGCACTTCAGCCCGAAATATTTGGTGACATTGTTGAATTTGTGTGTGCGCTTGCAGAGAAAAGACAGCTTAGCGTTTACTGTGAGGAGAGTGGCGAGGGACTCTTGCGCCATCTATATCTTCGCACATCAAGTGGTGATGATCCTGAAATCTCTGTGTGTTTTGTTATAAACGGAGACGAGCTTCCGGGAGAGGCGGAAATCGCAAGCGAGATAATGCAAGCTTTTCCGTGTGTTGTAGGGGTGACGATTAACACCAATACAAGAAACACAAATGTAATTCTCGGAGACAAGTACAGAACTGTGTCGGGCAGAAGCGAAATATTTGATACTTTTTGTGGCGTGCGACTTGAAATCTCGCCTGCGGCATTTTATCAAGTCAACCACGACGCAGCAGAGTTGCTTTGCAGAAAGGCCGCAAATCTCGCCTCTCTTAGTGGAAGCGAGCATTTGTATGACCTTTATTGCGGAATTGGCACAGTTGGTCTTTCTATGGCAAATAAGACTCGGAGAATAATAGGTGTTGAAATTGTACCCGAGGCAGTAGAATGCGCAAGGCGTAATGCAAAAGCAAGTGGACTTGCGAATGCAACATTCGTGTGCGCTGACTCCGGTGAGGGAGTGATTGAGCTGTTGAATAAAGCTGATGCAGAGCTTCCGGATGTCGTTATAGTCGATCCACCGAGAAAGGGATGCACCGAACAGCTTCTTGATGCGATTACAAACGCATCATCGAACGGCGAGGACGGTAGAAGCACAAAAATCGAAAAAATAGTATATATTTCTTGCAACCCTGCAACGCTTGCAAGAGACTGCGCATATATGCGTTCACTTGGTTGGAGCATTGGCGAAGTCCAGCCGGTAGATCTTTTTCCCGGTACAGGACACGTCGAAAGTTTAGTTTGTCTGATGAGAAAATGAGCGATTTTGACCCTAAAATGGGTATTTTTCAGCCTTTTTGAGTGGTTTTTTAAAAAATCGGTGTTAAAAATTTAAAAATGCCCCAATTTTGCCTTGGGACAAAAGAGAGTTTCGAGCAAAACTCAAAACCCTTATTTACATCTGTTTAATATAACATATCGAAAGGAGATAATTGATGTTAGCCAAAGCAATCTATTTAGGTTACTATCCGCTAGGTGGAGATTTAGAAATTGATGGTATAAAGATTATGCGATTTGAATGGAAGTGCTTGCTGCGTCCAATTATCTTGCCCTTCGGGAAAACAATCCAAGGCGCAAACCCTACATTTTCGCATATTTTCGCTGTGACGGAAAAAGAAAAAACTGTTTTCTTTTTGGCAAATGAAAGCGGTATAGGCAAGTATCATATTTGGTCTTTTTCTGATAATGTTGTGAAAAAAATCCGTGAACATAAAAAACTGCGAATCGAAAAGTGAGACTTTAAGGTATTACACCCCCCGTTTTTCGACTATTTTGAGACCTTTTGGAGTCTTGACACACGTCGAGAGTGTCGTTTGTCTGACACGAAAATGAGCCAAAATCGGCTTAAAATAGGCAAAATCAAGTCGTTTTGAACGATTTAGAAATAAAAATTCGAAAAATTGGTGTTCAAAAACAAAAAATGCCCCAAGTTGCGTTGGGACAAATAATGATTTCGAGCGAAACTCGAAATTTCAATTTACATCTGTTTGGTATAACATATCGAAAGGAGATTACCCAAAGTGACTTATGGAATTGTAAAAAACAAAGACGGTTCGACCTATGTGTCACCTATATTTGCTTTGAAATATGCAGGTTGGGATTCCGAGGTGATCGCCTTTGATGAAACGTTTAAGAAAATCATAAAAATAAAAATATGGTACACAAAAGTATTTGATGGGCTTCACAGAAATGTATTTGTGCTTGAAAATGATTTTGATACAAGTGGTGGAGACTTTGTCGGATTTGATTGGGTGATAAGGGATAAAACACTTTTGACAGCACTTAGTTCAAAAAAAGGCGCAAAGATAGAAGATTTCCCTTTATTTAAGGACTATTGCAAACGCATAAGTGTTCCAAAGTTGTTTGAATTGAAAAACGATAGAGAGATCGCCGATCTCCAGAGCTTGACATTTGGTTTTCACGATTCTCTTATAAGTGAGTATGTGGAGAACGGAAATAGTATCGTAGTACGCATTGATACAACTTGGGATTGCTACATTACTGTGACTTTTGAGGGAGTTGTTGAAGCAGATTTCAAGGGAAAAGTCGGTCAGATATTGGATTCTGAAATCAAGCTGACAGAAGAAGGCTTTTTGTTCAGAGTATTGGACGGTTTTGGTAGTTGGATCGATGGCTGTGATTATGACATCGAAATAGGTGAGCCATATATCAAGTGCAAAAAGATTTTTTGGCAGATTGAGATTGCATAAATCGCTTTTTACCAACGTATTTCTTGATTTGAACATAATAATTGTTATTGGAGAATGATTATGAATAATTCTTACTCTGTGCTTGAAGCGCACAAGTATAGTATAAACAACCAAGAAATCTTGCAAAATGACTCCGTTTGCGGATGCTTTTATTGCCTGCAGATTTTTTCACCAACGAAGATTACGGACTGGATACAAGACAGAAGCAAAACGGCACTCTGCCCATTTTGTGGAGTTGATTCTGTAATAGGCGAAAGTAGTGGATATCCTATAACTAAAGATTTCTTGGAAGCAATGAAAAAGTGTTGGTTTGGTAATTCGGTTTTATAAAAACGAGTTTTTGCTATTGTTTGATGATAAGTATGAGGAATTGTCGGGAGGGATAGGATATGAAAAATGGAAAGAAAACCGGCAAGGCGCTTATTGAGGGCTTGCTTGAGCTTGCGATTGTTGCCATACTGTTTGGCATTGGCGCACTTGTTTTTTACCTGTTTGGAGTGAGAATTGATTCACCGCAGATTGATGGAGACACAATAGTTTTGCTTGGAATAGTTGTCCTTTGCGTATTGGTTGCAATTGTCAGCGCAATTGTTCGGTTTATAAAAAGCATAACACAAAGAAAAGTAAAATGAATTTGCAAATGCAAATACAAATATAAAAGAAATTCCTAAAACGCAATCATTTTTGTTTCAAAGTTTTTATTTTCAGAAGTTTAAACATCAAAGGAGCATTAGAAAATGACAGTTTTGAAAAGCATTTTGGAGTTTTTGAATTCGTCTATGACAACGCCACAGCCTTATGGTTGGTTTCACCTTTTATGGTTTTCCTTATCAATCATTTTTGGAATTGTACTTTGCGTGACACATAAAAAAGGTGATGATCGCAGGGTTCGTCTTGTAGTGCTTATTGTTGCTATTGTTGTTACTGTCCTTGAAATTTATAAGCAAATTAACTATACATTCATTCCCAATGCAGAGGGTATAGCCACGGATTATCAATGGTACGCTTTCCCGTTCCAGTTCTGTTCTATGCCTATGTATGTAGGACTCCTCACAGGAATATTCCGTCGTGGTAAGGTACACGATGCGCTTATGGCGTTTCTTGCTACATATGCGATGTTCGGCGGAATATGCGTTATGTTTTACCCAACTACCGTTTTTATTGAGACTATCGGCATCAACATTCAAACAATGATATGCCACGGTACAATGATAAGCGTAGGGATATACCTTTGGTATTCGGGATATGTAAAGAGCTTACATAGAACTATCCTGAAGGCTATGGCAGTGTTCGCAACAGCTGTAATATGCGCAGTTCTGCTCAATGAGGTAATATTTGCTTCCGGCATCTTGGCAGAAGGTGAGGTATTCAATATGTTCTTCATAAGCCCTCATTTTGAACCATCCCTGCCTGTTTATTCTATAATTCAGGGTATAGTACCATATCCCTGGTGCTTGTTTATTTATTTCCTGGGCTTCAGTGCCGCTGCCTATATCATAATTCTTTTGGTTATGGCAATAAAGAAAATCATTGAGCTGATCCAACGCTCAAAGAAATCATCTACATAAAAAGCTTTAAGCAAAGGAGAACAGCAAATGATTAGCAGAAGTGAACTCAGAATAAGAGATCCTTTTATTCTTACCGATACCGAAGAGGGCTGTTACTATATGTACGGAACTATTGATCTGGTGCCATTTTCGTATGCAACTGAGGCTACATTTTCAGTTTGCAAAAGTTACGATCTTGAAAACTTTGAACCTCCAAAGGTAATATTTGATGCAAAGAAACAAGGCTTTTGGGCTGACAGAGATTTCTGGGCACCTGAGGTACATAAATATAACGGAAGATACTATTTGTTTGGAAGCTGTAAGGCTGAGGGAAAATGCAGAGCAACACAAATATTTGTCTGCGACACTCCCGATGGCGAATTTGTTCCCGTATCTGAAAAGCCCGCGACTCCGTTAGATTGGGAATGTCTTGACGGAACGCTTCTGGTAGAGGATGGCGTGCCGTATATGGTATTTTGCCACGAATGGCTTCAAGTCAAAAATGGTGAGATCTGGGCAGTTGAGCTTGCTGAAGATCTCTCAAGTCCTGTCGGTACCCCTTTTATGCTTTTTAAAGCAACCGATAATCCGGGAGTTAGCGACAACAACAATTCGGGAAATTTTGTGACAGATGGGCCTTTTTTCTATCGTGAGGACGGGAAACTAAAAATGATATGGTCGAGCTTTTACAAGGGCAGGTACCTTGTTTTGGGAGCTGAAAGTAATTCTATCAAAGGTAAGTGGACTCATAGTGGAAGCAAGTTTGATTTTGACGGTGGACACGCTATGTTGTTTTACACTCTTGATGGAAAGAGAATGATCTCACTGCACGCTCCAAATAAAAAAGGCTACGAAAGAGCGGTTTTTTATGAGTTTTAAGTGGCGAAAAATGCTGTGAACTTGATTTGTTTATGAGGTTTCCTATGTACGATATACAGAGTAGGTGGAGGCTTGAGGGAAAGCTTTTGAGGTATTACGGACTTAGAAATAAGCCATATATGTTCAAAAATATTTGCAAGCTCACACCAAAGCAAATTGACATAATTAAAAAGTTGCCGTGCGAACTTTTGGAGCGCGAACTTGAGGTGTTAGGATCTCTTGTTGGTGAGCAAATTGTTGATGTTCGGGAAAAGAGAAGGGTGCCGAATTCACTTGATGAAGCAACTTTTTGCAGGTCTTGCATAGCTAACGATTTTATGATCCCGGGGATTGAATTTGATTCTGATGGACTGTGTCCAATCTGTCAGTCTGCAGATAGCGTCAGGGATCTAAAGAGCATTGTCCCGATTATGAACACCTTCCCACACTCAAAGAAGTCGAGATTTGATGTGGCTGTATTTTATACTGGTGGCAAGGATTCGACGTATTTGCTTTACTATCTTTCGGTGGTTCAAAAGCTTCGAGTTCTTGCTCTGACCTGGGAAATACCTTATATGTCGGAATGCGCAAAAAAGAGCATCGAGAACGCCAAGAATGCATTTGACACAGTTGAATTCATAACACGGCGTGTATCAAATAATGATTTGCGCACCATATACAAAAAGCTATATGAACTAAACGAAAATACCTGTGCTTGCCCATCGCTTGCCTATGTTTTGTTTTACCCGGAGCTTGTTGCAAACAAAGTGCCTTATTTTGTTGCAGGTAACGAGCCTGCGCAAATGCTGGGACTGTATTACAACCATATGGCACCAAGGCTAGCATACAGCTTTTATGATAACAAGGCGTTGAATTTGCTAATAAATATAGGGCGAGTTTTGACTTTACACCCTCCACTTAAAAGAGGGCAGTTTCACACGCTTACAACAATGAAGCAGCTTGCATACGGAGACAATAAGCTAAAAGACCTTGCGGGCTATCCTAACGAGCTGATACATAATGTTTGCGTGGCGATTAGCCAAGTACCTTCCATAGTAAGCCCGCTCAAAACAGCAATCCGCTCGTCTTCACTAACGGGTAATATTCCTGCTTTCGTTCAGGTTGATCTTGACGAGATAAGCGGAGGCGTATACGATTGGAGGCAAATAAAGGATATAATTATAAATGAATGTGGCTGGGTTGAGCCCGTGCAGACCGATAAGGGCTTGCACACAAGCTGTCAAATTGAGAAATGCAAGGAGTATTCTCAATTTATGAGATTCTATAATATGAGAAGTGCTATGATACCATTCAGCGCACTTGAAATTGCAATTGCAAGCAGAAACAAAAATCTTTCAAGGGAAGATGCGCTCTTGGAACTCAGAGAGTCGTTAGGGTTTTCACTTGATGAGGTTTGCGAGTGTGAGATTATGAGAAGATATTTTCAACAATGAGGGCGGTTATTTATTATTCCAACACAGGACAGAGCAAGGCTTTAGCAGAGTTTTTGGCAGAAAAACTTCAGTTTCCTCTCTTTGATATTGATTTTGCCAATAATGCCGAGTATACCGATGCCGTGCTTGTTTTTCCTGTTCATTGTCAAAATATTCCCGTGGTTGTTAATGATTTCCTTTCAAAATGTCGTGTCATTAACTTGAGCATAATTGCGACTTACGGAAAGATGTCACACGGAAATGTATTGTATGAGATACAAAACAAGTATCCACATACTGTTGTTGCAGGGGCATATGTGCCGACAAAGCATTCATATTTAGAGAGCGACAAGTCTTTTGCTGATTTTGAAGCCTTGACTGCTCTTGTAGAAAAAATTAAAGCACCGAAAGAGGTTATAATACCCAAATCGGCCAAGAACGTTTTTGCTAGTCTTTTTGTTGGGATAAGAAGTCGCATCGGCGTCAGGATAGTCAAGACGGCAAGGTGTACGGAATGTGGAGCCTGCACGAATAGTTGCAGATTTTCCGGCATTGTAAACGGCAAGACAAACAGCAAATGCATCAGGTGCATAAGGTGTGTGCAGAGTTGTCCACAGAATGCGCTTGAAATACGGCCGAGTCTACCGATGAAGCTATATCTCAAAAAGAAAAAGGTTGACATAACTGAAATTTTTGTGTAAAAAGGTTTATGAAAATGAAAATTATGGTTTACAACACTCAGCATTGTAACAACTATGGCAAAGGTGGAGGAATAGATTTTGATGCCTTTGCAAAAGTTATGGCAGAGAGCGGAGCTGAGTTTATCGGACTTAATGAAATACGGGGCGAGGGACTCTCTGATACTTATAATGACCAGGCAAGAATACTCTCAACCCTCAGTGGTTATGATTATTACTATTTTGCCGAGGCGTTCAAGGTTCGGGGAACTGAGCCGTATGGAAATGCTATTCTTTCAAAAAGCAAGATTGTGTGCGCAGAGAACATTCCCGTACCCGATCCGATTGTGAGAGCTTATAGTGGCTATTATGAAACAAGATGCTTACTGAAGGTTCGGCTTGAATGTGGACTTGTTGTTCTTGTTATTCATTTCGGACTCAATCCCGATGAGCAGGAAAATGCAGTTAAGACTGTTCTTGCAAATCTTGAGAGTGAGAAATGTGTATTGATGGGTGACTTCAATCTGACACCTGACAGTTCCATACTTGATCCAATTAGAGCAGTTATGCGTGACACTGCAGTCGTATTTGCCGGCGAGAAGCTGAGTTTCCCGTCGGACAAGCCTGACAGAAAAATTGACTACATTTTTGTAACGCCCGATATTCGCATAGAAACGGCTGATATTCCCGAGATAATTGTTTCGGATCACAGACCACATTTTGCAGAAATAAGTTTTTGACTATTACATAAGGAAACTATTCATCTATGAAAAAAGAACAATTAATCAGACTAATTATTATCGCACTTATAGCAGTAATCATCATTGTTGTCGCCTGTATAGTGATTTGGAACAATAACAGTTATTCTTTTTCCAACGACACAACATCATCAGGCGAGCTTAGCAGAGCAGACGAAAGCAATTCATTAAGTGATGACGAGAGCACAACGGGCAAGCCTGTTGACAACACGGCATATATAGCTCCGAACGCTTGCGATGCTTGCATCGGTTCGGCCGATCCATATGCAAGTATTTCTGCTGATGATTTTTACAGCGATTATAAGCCCGCCTGCTGTAATATAAACGCAGGTTTCAGAACAAAGCACGGATTTATGTCGGGTAGTATTGCCGACCAGGATCAGAACCCAAGCTTTGCAAACGATATGCCAAAAAAAGACGGTTCTTACATAAAGAACATAACAAAGCTTTATTCAGAGGATGGCAACACATATACCGTACTCAATTCGAGTGGCTCTGTTGCTTACTATATCTTCAAGGATGGAGCGTATGTTACTCTTGATGAGGTTGCAGCTTATGTATTTGCTTTTGGAGATATACCACCTAATTATCTTGCAAAAAAGAGTGCGTCTCCCTCAAGCAGCGTATGGGGCAAGTTTTTGAGGCTCAATCATTCTCATTTCACTTGCAATATTTCAAAGTATCCATACGAGCCTGCGCTTCCCGACAGCCAGGGCCTTAATGCAGTAAAATATTATGAAATAGATATTGGAACGACAGGTACGGATTGTGACCCCCAATATGACGCTGTTGCTTACAACAATGGACAGAGAATTACCCGTGGTGCAGCAAGAATTGTTTATGCGAGATTTGATGCCAATGGAAACAACATTGTTGAACCACAGGAAAAGTACGTGTTTTATACAAACAATCACTATAACGATTTTCGTGAGTATCTCAATTGCAGTGGTGGTTGGGGCGAGATATTTGGAAATGTAACAGGTGGCGGAACTATTTCAAGCAAAACTGATTACAGCCCCACAGATTATATACCTGTTGTAATGGGTGACATCAGAAAATAATTTTCTATTGACAAAGGCTGATGTCAATGCTACAATTATTTTGTAGTACGATAAGCGTTTGTGTTTAGAGACACTTTCGTTTTGTATAAAAGGAGTTTGAAATGTATCCTTATGAAATAATACTTGGGATGACCCTTTATGATATACTGCTTGCAGTAGGAGTGGTAGCGGCACTTGTTGCATTCAGGCTTTTGTCAGACCGTGACAATCTTGATACAAGGCTGTATAACTTCACTCTTTTAACCACAGTAACAGCTGTTATACTTGGGTATTGCGCGGCAGTTTTCACTCAGGCTATATATGATTGGATAGAAAACGGAATTTTTGTGATTTCAAAAAACACCGGTGCTACCTTCCTCGGTGGACTTGTTGGTGGTGCATTTGTGTTTATCGTTATGTATTTTGGCATAGGTCATTTTATCTTTAAGCAAAAAGAGAATATAAGATATTTTCCAAGATTGCTCGATATTGCTTCAGTTTCAATAACGGCTGCTCACGGATTTGGACGAATAGGCTGTCTTATGGCCGGATGCTGTCACGGCAATATCACTGATGCGTGGTATGGCATTTATCACGTCGGAATTGGTCAGAAGGTTGTTCCGGTTCAGCTCTTTGAAGCAATAGTACTGTTTACATTGTGTGCACTGCTTGCGATAATGTGCTGTAAGGGTAAGATTGGTGCGATGGCTGTTTATATGTCATCTTACGGCGTATGGAGATTTTTTGCTGAATTTCTTCGTGCCGATGACAGAGGAAGCACAGTTGTCGATTTTCTCTCACCATCTCAGCTTACATCTCTTATATTGATTATAGGTTCGGTTTTTGTTCTTTTGTATTCGCTCTATTCAAAGAAAAAGGAGCAGGCGATAAACATAACCGAGAAAGCAGAGAACAATGAAGAATAAGAAATGCGCCATAGTTTCGGCAGTTTTTGTTGTTGCACTTATTGTGCTTGAGCTTGTCCCGATAACATACTCAAGTGACAAGGTTCTTGACGGAATGATTGATATTATTGTAACACGCCTCATCGGATTCCTTGCTTTTCTGCCACTTGCCAATCGTCATTTGTTTGGACTTGTTAAAGAGGGAAGAGTGCGCAAATTGCTTTGCTGTCTTGTTCCGTTTGCTGTAGTAATAAACAACTTTCCGTTTGTCGGGCTAATAAGTGGTAATGCTTCTTTGACGTCGCCAATACACTTCGTTGCGATTTTTGCAGTTCAGTCTTTGTCGATATCGCTCTTTGAGGAGTTTGCGTTCAGAGGGGCAATATTCCCTGTTATCCTTGAAAAACGTAGAGGAAGTACGAAAGAGATATTTTGGGCAACTGTCATTTCTTCAGCGTTATTTGGTGGAATACACCTTCTGAACCTTTTTGCGGGCGGCTCACCCGTTGGAGTGCTTTTACAGATCGGATATTCATTTTTGATTGGTGGAATGTGTTCTATCGTGCTTTTGCATACACATTGTATATGGATTTGCGTTGCACTCCACGCAATATTTGATTTTGGTGGACTTTTTATCTCGACTTTGGGTCAGGGGCGTATATGGGATCCTTTAACTGTTGCTGTTACCACCGTGTTAGGAGTATGTGCTCTTGTGTTTATGCTTCTTTGGCTTGCAAAGATCAAACCCTCGGATCTCGATGTTGTTTTCGAGAGCTCCAAAAACGATTGAAAATATAAAAGCTGTGGAGCGATCTCCACAGCTTTTTGCATAACAGTTATTTAATAATTAACTTTTCGTCAATCGTAAGAGTTCCAAGCTCTATGCCACCGTATGTTCCGTTGAACACCCAGGAAGCCGAGAGATCAAACTCACCGTTTCCGTTGTCCAGAGGAAGCGTGACCTTGTAAATCGCAAACAGAGTTTCTGTTTTTTTGACCTCTGCTTGATCTATATTAGCCGTATTGAACTTGAATTCCTTACCGGCAACCTCAAAAGTTGAAGCTGTTCTCGGGCCAACAAACAAGCTGTAATGAGAGAGAATAACCTTAAATTCAACTTCTGTGCTCGTTTCGCTGCGCTTTAGCGTCTTCCAGTCAACAACAAGCTTCAGATGGCTTTCGTTTTCTGATATGAAGCGTCCGGAAAGCTGGGGGAGCTCTGTATCAGGTATAGTGGTTGTTGGAGCTTCTGTGTTGTCGGGTGTAGTTGTTGACTCAGGGGCATCTGTTGTAGAAGAATCGAGAGAGGTAGTTGTATCGTTATCGGGAGAGGTTGTTGTGACATCTGTGGCAGAAGTTGTTGAATCCGGGACATTACCGCCGGTTGTATTGTCAGGTGTCGGCTGGGTGGTGGAATCGTCAGCAGATGAATCGGAAGAAGAGCCGTCGCTCATAACAAATCCAATAGTAACAACGAGTCCTAAAACTAAAACTGCAATAAGGCCGACAATAATAATCTGTATTGTTTTCTTGTTAATCATCCGTAACCTTCCTATAATTATTTATATTTGTCTGCTTGCGTTGTTGCAAGCTTGTCGCATCGTTCATTATATGGATGACCGTTATGTCCTTTTACCCATACGAATGTTACGCTGTGTCTTTCAAGCTGAACGAGAAGCCGTTGCCATAGCTCAACATTCGCAGCAGGCTCTTTCTTTGTCCTCATCCATCCGTTTTGTTGCCATCTGTAAACCCAACGCAAATTGACGGAGTCGCACAGATATTTGGAATCCGTTGTCAAGATAACCTTGCACGGATATTTGAGTCTTTCGAGAGCACAAATAGCTCCAAGAAGCTCCATTCTGTTGTTGGTGGTGTTGCTCTCACCGTCAGAAAGCTCAAGCTCTCGCTCGCCGTAAACAATGATAGCACCCCAACCACCCGGGCCGGGATTGCCTCTGCAAGCCCCATCCGTATAAATAAGCACTTCCTTCATTCTACCACCTCCATTTTAAGTATAACATAAAATAATTAATAAAACAAGAAATCTGTCTTAAGTTTTATTGAATACGGGACATAAAATTATGTAAGAATTTGAAAATCTGCAGCTGTAAAAAAGTTTGATTATTCAATAAAAGTTGATAATCGACCATAAATAACCTATTTTTTATATTTTATTGATTTTTCTCTTGCAATTGCTTGCGAAATATTGTATAATTAAAAAAAGCACTATCTTAATTATTCAATGCTAAAACCGAGAGGATCTTATGAAAAAGAAGAAAACCGAAGTTGTAGAAAGTCCTGCAACAGAAACACCTGCAACGCAGACAAGACTTACATACAAGAAGAGAAGATGGCGACTTGGCGATAGAAAAGACGGCAGAAAGCTTCGTAAGCTTGAGCCTATGCATCGCTTGATGCCCTATATTATGAGCAAAAGAAGCGATGCGCAGAACACTTTTTCTGACAAAATTGAGGTTTCGAGAGCCGATGAGATATGCAGACAGAAGGTCAGAGAAGGAAAAACGAATTTCTCGTTTTTACACATTCTTATAGCTGCTTATGTTCGCACCATATCACAGCGTCCCGGGGTAAACAGATTTATCAGTGGTCAGAAGATTTATGCGAGAAATGAAATCAGCGTTGTTATGACAGTAAAAAAGGAAATGTCATTGAACGCTCCCGAAACTCTGATAAAGGTAAAATTCGCCCCGGATGATACTCTTGACGAGGTCTATGAGAAGTTCAATGTGGTTGCCACGGAGGCGATAGCATCTATGGATAACCCTACTTCGTTTGATAAATTCACAGGTGCTTTCAATTATATTCCCGGATTTGTTTTAAGACTTATTGTCAAGATTCTCTATGGCCTTGATTATGTCGGTTGGCTTCCAAGAGCATTTACAGAGGTTATGCCATTCTTCGGCTCAATGATCGTCACAAGTATGGGCTCGCTCGGTATCAAGCCGATTTATCACCATATTTATGACTTTGGCAATCTTCCTGTGTTTATTTCATATGGAACAAAGCGCACCGTTCACGAATATGACAAAAAGGGCAATCTTGTAAGACATAGATATATTGATCTTAAGGCCGTTACTGACGAGAGAATATGCGACGGTCATTACTTTGCATCGGCGTTCAAGTATTTTAGGAGACTTGTTGAGCACCCAGAGGTTCTCGAGGAGCGTCCTGAGTCTATCGTTGAAGATATTGACTGATAAAAAACAGCGACAAATTGTCGCTGTTTTTCTGTTTTTATAAACCAAGATAAGACGTTAAGAGAGAGGTGTCTTTGGGAGTGAAGAAAAATCTTGTCTTCCCTTTGCTGAAATAGAGTTCTCCTTCTTTTGTCAAATAGAGCGTAAAGCTATTTCCATCCCGGGTTTTTATGCGAATGCGTGTGTCCCAATTTCCACTCTCAGAATTATTTTTATGGGAGTACTGAGCGGACGAGACGCAATCTTTGAGAATTTCGCCAAGCGCGACAGCCTCATTATCTGTGTAGAGTTTCTCGTCATTTATATCTGTAACATAATTCGATTGAGAAGGGAAAGAAACGAGGATTTCGCTTGCACCTTGGCTTAGTGAATTTCCAAATGTCGCAAATTCGTTCTTAGCTTGTAGTGTGTGATAAAAAAGAACTAAAGCTGCAACAACGAGCGCAAACAGAATTACAGAAGCACAGATGATAAGCGTAACCTTATTAGAGTTTGCGTTGCCTTTGGGCTTGTCGATGGTGGATTTTGCTTTATTAGCCATTTTCAGCTATCATATTTTCAATAGCACGAACTGCAACTCTGATAGCCTTGTCCGTGTCATGATCTTCAGTAGCATCAGTATCAAGTCCGAGTGCGGCTCTTTCCTGATTCCATACAACGTGGAACACAGCACCTGTACGAAGGCCAAGAGCTGCTCCTACAACAAAGAGAGTTGATGCTTCCATTTCGCTGGCAAGAACGCCAAGTCTCTTCCAGGCTTCCCATTTTTCTGAAAGAGCACTGTAAGTGGGCATACGATGAGGGCTGTGCTGACCATAGAATGAATCCTTGCTCTGCACAACGCCTGCGTGATAAGAGAACTGCAGCTCTTTTGCACTCTGAACGAGTGAAAAGAGAACATCAGGGTCAGAAACTGCAGGGAATTCATAGGGTGCATATTCACCACTCGTGCCGTCCTGACGAACAGCACCCGTAGCTACGACAACATCACCGGCTCTGACAAGGGTGGATATTCCTCCACAAGTGCCGATTCGAATAAATGTATGTGCGCCACAAGCAGCAAGCTCTTCAACGGCAATTGCTGTGGAAGGGCCACCGATACCTGTCGAGCAAACGCTGACTCTTTCACCGTGCAGAGTGCCTGTATATATGGTGTACTCACGATTCTGTGAGGTTTTTGTAGCGTTTGTAAGATAAGCTGCAATTTTTTCAACTCGTCCGGGGTCTCCGGGGAGTATGCAATAGCCTCCTACGTCACCGGGACAGCAATTGATATGATACTGCAGAGCATCAGTTTTAAGCATAGATATACCTCCAAAATAAATACTGTTTATATTATCACAGATTTTTGAGAAAAAATCAATAGCCAAATGCGAAAAAAATCACAAAAAGTTGTAAATCAAGACGATTTTTATTATTTTTTTGCATCAATTGCAATTATCTTATTGATTTTTCGACTCTAATGTTATATAATAATTAATATTTATTCACACACGACACATCGAACGGAGGAATTAATATGGTCGAAATATCAAAGAAATCCAACCTACTTGAACAAAAATCGTATCGCTATCAACTTCAGGATATTGAAGAGCCTAATCTTTACCGTGAGATATATACATATACAGAAATTCCTAAGGTGCCATTTAACCATAGAAGAGTGCCTCTTGGAATGCCACCTGAAATATGGATTACCGATACTTCTTTTAGAGACGGAATGCAGTCACAAGCACCATATACCACAAAGCAGATTGTAGATCTCTATAAAATGCTGAACAGACTTGGTGGTCCTAAGGGAATAATCAGAGCGACTGAATTTTTTGTTTACAGCGAAAATGACAGAAGAACTCTGCACGAATGTCAGGAGCTTGGACTTGAATTTCCTGAAATAACAACCTGGATTCGTGCAAGCCTTGAAGATTTTAAGCTTGTTAAGGATCTTGGAATTAAGGAGACCGGCATACTTGTTTCCTGTTCTGACTACCATATTTTCAAAAAGCTTGGTATGTCAAGAGGTCAGGCGATGGACCATTATCTGCGTACGATATCTGCTGCGCTTGAAATGGGCATACGTCCAAGATGTCATTTTGAAGACATCACAAGAGCTGATTTCTACGGCTTTGTCGTTCCTTTCGTCAATGCTATCCAAGAGCTTGCAAGACAGGCGGACATTCCCGTAAAGATTCGTGCTTGCGATACTATGGGTTATGGCGTGCCTTATAGCGAGGTTGCGCTTCCTCGAAGTGTTCCGGGAATCGTGTACGGACTTCAGCATTATTCGGATGTTCCGAGTGAAATGCTTGAATGGCACGGACATAATGATTTTTATAAGGGTGTTGCAAATGCAACTTGTGCTTGGCTCTACGGTGCTTGTTCTGTTAACTGTTCTATGCTTGGCATAGGTGAGAGAACTGGTAATGTTCCTCTTGAAGCAATGGTATTTGAATATGCTTCTTTAAGGGGCACACTTGATGGTATGGATCCTACCGTAATTACAGAGATTGCAGATTACTTTACAAATGAGATTGGCTATCAGATACATCCGATGACCCCATTTGTTGGAGAGAATTTCAATATGACAAGAGCAGGAATTCACGCTGACGGTATGCTTAAGGATGAAGAAATCTATAATATATTTGATACAGGCGCAATTCTTAATCGACCTGCCGGCGTCACAGTAAGCTCAACATCAGGTCTTGCCGGTATAGCTTATTGGATTAACTCACATTATAGACTGACCGGTGACGAAATGGTCAGCAAACGTGATCCTCTCGTCGCAAAGATCAAAGCTTGGGTAGACGAGCAATATGCAGAGGGCAGACAGACGGTTATTTCAACAGCCGAGCTTGAAAGGCTTATCGTTACATTCCAAAAAGATGAGGACTAAAAAATGAAAACACCAAAAACAATCGCAGAAAAAATCATTGCTGCTCATCTTGTTTCCGGTGATATGACTCCGGGAAGTGAAATATCAATACATATTGATCGCACACTCACCCAAGATGCAACAGGCACTATGGCTTACATTGAATTTGAAGCTATGGGAATTGACAGGGTAAGAACTGACCTTTCTGTTGCCTATATCGACCACAACACGCTTCAGTCCGGCTTTATGAACGCTGACGACCATCGTTTCATAAGAACTGCAGCTGCTAAGTATGGAATCTATTATTCCCGCCCCGGAAACGGCATTTGCCATCAAGTGAACCTTGAGCGTTTCGGTGTACCGGGAAAGACTTTGGTTGGCTCGGACAGCCACACCCCCACAGCCGGCGGAATTGGTATGCTTGCATTTGGTGCAGGTGGACTTGACGTTGCCGTTGCTATGGGCGGTGGTGCATATTCTATGATTATGCCCAAGATGTACAGAGTAAACCTCACAGGTAAGCTCTCACCTTGGGTAAGTGCAAAGGATGTAAGCCTTGAGATCCTTCGCATTCTCTCCGTTAAGGGTGGTGTTGGTGCAATAATCGAATGGGGCGGCGAGGGCGTTTCTACACTCAGCGTTCCCCAGAGAGCAACCATCACAAATATGGGCGCAGAGCTTGGTGCAACAACCTCCATTTTCCCTGCAGATGAAGTTACTCGTGCGTTTCTTGCAGCACAGGGTAGAGAAGCAGATTATTCACCTGTATTTGCCGATGCTGATGCAGAATATGACAAGGTGATCAATATTGATCTCTCAACTCTTGAGCCTATGGCAGCTTGTCCTCACAGCCCTGACAATATAAAAAAGATCAGCGAACTTGCAGGAACTCCCGTTACTCAGGTATGCGTTGGTTCTTGTACCAACTCGTCGCTTGCTGATATGCTTGCCGTTGCCGCAATTTTGAAGGGTAAAAACGTATCCTCAGAGGTTAGTATGTCAGTTTCACCCGGTTCAAAGCAGGTTTTCGCTATGCTTTCTGACTGTGGTGCGCTTACAGATATTATTTCTGCAGGAGCGAGAATTCTCGAATGCGCTTGTGGCCCTTGCATTGGAATGGGCTTCTCGCCTGAATCCGGAGGTGTTTCTCTTCGCACATTTAACAGAAACTTTGAGGGCAGAAGTGGCACTCGTGACGCAGGTGTGTATCTCGTTTCACCTGAGGTTGCTGCCGCATCTGCAATCACAGGTTATATAACAGACCCAAGAACACTTGGAGATTATCCTGCAATTAGTATCCCCAATAGCTTCCTTATTGATGATAGTGGCGTAATAGCACCTCTCTCGCCGGAGGTTGCAAAGGAAGCCCAGGTTGTTCGTGGCCCTAACATCAAGAGCTACCCGGACACAACACCTCTTGCAGACAGCATTACTGTGGCAGTTTCTCTTAAGGTAGGAGACAATATTACCACAGACCACATAATGCCTGCCGGCGCAGCTGTACTGCCTTATCGTTCAAACATTCCGAAGATGAGCGAGTTCTGCTTCAATGTTTGCGACGCAGAGTTCCCAAGCAGAGCAAAGAGCCTTAAAAACAGCATCATTGTTGGTGGTGTCAACTACGGTCAGGGCTCATCCAGAGAGCACGCTGCCTTAGTTCCTCTTTATCTTGGTGTTAAGGCTGTTGTTGCCAAGAGCTTTGCAAGAATCCACAGAGACAATCTTGTCAATGCAGGAATTCTTCCGCTTGTGTTTGCAAATCCTGATGATTATGATAAGATTGCAGAGGGCGATACGATAACGATATCCGATATGCTTTCCTGTGTTCATACGGGCAGATACACTCTCAAAAATGAAACAAGTGGCGAGATTATTCCACTTATTTGTGAGCTTTCAGATAGACAAATAGATATTATGCTTGCAGGTGGACTTATTGCCGCAACCGCAAAGAAATAAGTGAGGTTAATAATGAATAACGAAACATATATCCGAAGCGCAGTCGAGCAGTTTGAGACACTTTTGCGTGAGCAGTACGCACGAGCTGAAAGAATGAAGAGTGATGCAGGTGCTAAAGATTATGCAGCACTCGACAAAATCGTCATCGGCTGTTGTGGTGGCGATGGGATCGGACCGATTATTACCGCTGAGGCTCGCAGAGTTCTTGAGTATCTTCTCAGAGATGCTATTGCATCGGGTAGAATTGAAATCAGAGATATTGATGGACTTACAATAGAAAATAGAATTGCTTGTGACAAAGCTATCCCCGATGATGTTCTTGCAGCTATCAAGGAATGTGATGTTCTTCTTAAAGGCCCGACAACCACTCCCAAGGGTGGAACGGGCGCAAAAGAGCTTGAAAGCGCAAACGTAGCTATGCGTAGGGAGCTTGATCTTTTTGCAAATGTTCGTCCCGTTGCGATTCCTGAAGAGGGCGTTGATTGGACTTTCTTCCGTGAGAATACTGAGGGCGAGTATGTTCTCGGTTCACGTGGCGTAGAAATTCCCGATAGTCTTTGCTGCGACTTTAAGGTTACAACCGATGCAGGATGCGCAAGAATTGCAAGAATGGCATTTGATTTTGCTGTAAAGAACAACAAGACAAGAGTTGCTGTTGTTACAAAGGCGAATATTATGAAGAAGACCGACGGCAAGTTTGCTCGAATTGCAAGAGAGATTGCTGCTGCTGAGTACCCCACGCTTGAGGTCAGCGACTGGTATATTGATATTATGACAGCAAAGCTTGTAGACACAAGAGGCAGAGCAGACTTCCAGGTATTCCTGCTTCCCAATCTCTACGGCGATATTATTACTGACGAAGCGGCTCAGCTTCAGGGTGGTGTCGGTACTGCAGGTAGCGCAAATATCGGCAACAGATATGCGATGTTTGAGGCTATTCACGGTTCTGCTCCCAAGATGATTGAGAGAGGCGATGGTGCTTATGCAAATCCTGCCAGTATGCTCCGTGCCGCTGAGCTTTTGCTCAAGCACATCGGATATGTTGAGGAAGCAGCAAAGCTTTCCAAGGCTCTTGACATTTGCACAGCACCCGATGCTCCTATTAAATCCACGGGTAGAAGCAATGGCGCAAGTTGCCGTGAATTTGGTGACTATGTAATGAGCGTTTGCGAAAGTCTGTAAATAATTATTATACAAAAACCCCGACCATCATCGATGGTCGGGGTTTTGTTTAGAAATCTGTTGTTGTATCAATATCAATGCTGTCACCGAGACAGAGAGAATATATACATACTCTGTCAGGACGTCTGCCCATCATACGCTCAATTGCGTCAGCATAATACGATAGCTGGTAACCGTGTTTATTCTTCATTTTTAACTTAACAGTATTAATATCGCTCATCTCTCTTGGAGTGAGTCGATCTGTCTTATAGTCGCAGAGAATAAGCTCTCCGTTTTTATTGACAAAGCAGATGTCAATTACGCCTTGCACCATTAGTTCTTGATCATTAAACGCTTCTTTTCGCGAAAGCTGACTTGTGAAACTTGATGCCGGCAGGAAAATATTAAATCTCAACTCACGGTGTACTTCTGTTGCCTCGAGAATCTCTCTGTAAAGGTCGCTGTTTGTAAACTTGGCGATCTCATCACATCTGACAAGAGCACGGATTGAGCTTGGGACAAATTTATTCTCTATCAATCGCTCAAGCTCCTCTTGTACGCTCTCTACCGTCCCATCGAGTCGACTAAAGTCGCAGAATTGCATAAACAAATGTGTGGCAGTTCCTTTTTCTGCGGCGTCTTCTTTGCCTCCCATAAACCTTGGGGTTCTGCGAGAGAAGCTGTGTGCTTTGCGAAGAAGCTCTTCG
Source organism: Eubacteriales bacterium (assembly GCA_045543615.1). Classification (GTDB taxonomy): domain Bacteria; phylum Bacillota; class Clostridia; order Oscillospirales; family CAG-272; genus CAG-390. The sequence goes on along the minus strand of JAZPXL010000018.1, from coordinate 45,131 downwards.
GTTGTGCTTTCTTCGTCAAGAGCCTCGGGATAGAGTCTTGATACAGAAAGTTTTGCGGGAATATCGGTCTGCAGATAATAATCGTACTTAAATTCAAGAACGGGACGTATTTTTTCGTAACAAGCCAAGATTTCGTCCTCGCTCGGTGGTTCTGTTTCCAATTCGCCGTCTCCAAGGGTAAGAATATCGTCTGCAGTGTAATTAAGCACCTCATATGATGTAACATCTCCCTCTGCCATCAGCGCAAGAAGAATACGGTCAAGCCAACCACGAGAATCCATTATTGTGAATAGTCCACCAACCTCGGCTCTTGCTTTGGCTTTGGCTATACGCTTTTCGGCAAATCCCTCCGTTCCTGAAGAAACAATATATAGCTCGTCCTTGGCTCTTGTCAGAGCGACGTAGAGTACACGGATTTCTTCGTCCATTGAGTCTCTTGCAAGCTGTTTTGAAACGCCGAGCCTGAACGGACTCTGAACAATACCAAGTCCACTATCATCGTTAGTATTAAGCGCAACGCCAAGATCTCTTGAATCACAATAAATCATTTGAGCCGTTTCTGCATTTTTTCCGTGTGAAGCACAACCAACGAGGAAAACAACGGAAAATTCGAGTCCCTTGGATTTGTGAACAGTCATAACCTGAACGGTGTTTTCGTTTACACCATCCTCAGATGAAATTGTTGTGTCTTCATCAATTATTCCGTTTAAGTAGTCAATGAAATCGTGAAGACTCTTGAACTCCGATGCTTCAAATCTTCTTGCGTAATCGTAAAGCTTGCGAAGATTTCTTCGTCTTTCAGCGGGTGTACGCTTGCTGGTTTCAGCATTAGATCCCGCAAAAGATAGTGCGGCAGTATCTCTCCAAAGCATACGAATAAAGGTGTGAACAGGCATCGCCTCAGAGTCTGTACGATATTCAATGAGCTTTGAGATTGCCCAGAAGCATTTTGTCGAAAGCTCACCGAGTGATGCGTCCTCAGAGCATTCGGTAATTGCATCATAAAGTGACATATCAGATCTACCGATCCTGACCTTTACAAGATCATCAAGGGTAAATCCAAAGAGAGAAGACTTGAGTACGCCTGCAAGAGGAATGTCTCTCTGAGGATTGTCTATTGCAGATAGCAATGACAGCATAAGCAAGACCTCAGGATTCTCAAACAGGTCAATTCCTGCGCTGTTTGCGTGTGCAATTCCTGCTCGACCGAGAGCATCTGATACTTTTGTTGCATCATAATTAGATCTCGTAAGAATCGCAATATCCGAAGCCTTGAGCGGCTTTCCTTCGGGGGTTAGGCCGTCTTTGAGAAGCCTCTTGATTTCTGATATCAAGTATGAGTACTCAATACTTTCATCGGACTCAGAGCCACCCTTTTCAAGCATAACGAGCTTGACTTTATTTTGTGAAGACTTGGTGGTTCTTGAGAAGACAAGGTCATCCTCAGCCAAATAGCCAATTCCACTACCATCGCCGTCGCTTTCTCTGAAAAGGTAGCCACAGACTGTGTTGGTGAATTTTATGATATTGGGCGAGCAACGGAAATTGTTAGACATAAATATCGACAAAGATGGTTTGTCGAGATTTTCTTTTATTGTCGCAGGAAGATATGAACGACGGTAAGATGAAAAGAGCGAAGGCTCAGCTCCTCTGAAGCCATAGATGCTTTGCTTAATATCACCGACAAAGAAAAGGTTGTTGCCCCTTGAGATAGTTTTGAATATTGCATCCTGGCGTGAGTCTGTATCCTGGTACTCATCAACAAAAATGTAATCGAAACGTTCTCTCTCTCCTAAAGCGATGGGGGTTGGATTTCCGTTTTCGTCCATTAGAAGCTTTGAGGCCATACGGCGAAGATCTGCAAACTCGCATATAGCTCTTGAAAGCTTTTGTTCTGCGTAGATATCAAAGAACTGTTCTACTATTTCATTGAGCTTTCTTGAAAAATCGGCAGTTTTCTTGCAAATTCGTGGTATATCATCCTCGTTCGTTGCAAAAACAACAGATGCAAATTTTAGAAGCTTTTCTTTGATTTCTTTTCTGTCGGCAGCAAGCTGAACGGAGACAGAAGTTTTATCTTCTTTCTTTATCGAACCAAGCCCTTGTGGAGAATATGAGCTTGCGATGCTTTTGGAGTATGCATAATCTCTTCTTGAAAGAGAATTACGAAGAGCTTGTGCAAAGTCTCTGTCAGATGCTATTGCTTCACCATACGGAGCGCACTCCGGATTCTCCGAAATGCAGTTGATCATTCCATCAAGTCTTTTGATGTAACTATCAAGCTCGTATTCAAGAGAGAGAAGCAGGCATCGTCCGGCACGAGTATCAAAAAACTCGCACTCAACCTCAGATTCATAAGCTTTTACATAGCTACGTATGTCATAAAGTCCGTAATCGTTAAGTGTTTGGCAGAACTCAAGGAGAATGTCGGCAAGTCTGCTTTCGTTTCGTGCAGTTGAAATTTCGTCGCAAAACTCACCGAAGCTTTCGTCTGTTTCGTATCTTCGCTCTATTATCTGGTTCATAACATCACGTTTTAGGATGTTGATTTCGGTCTCATCGGCAAGCCTGAAGTTTGCAGGTAAAGAGAGTAATTGGAAGTTTGAACGAATGAGATCGAGGCAGTATGAGTCTATTGTGCAGATCTGTGCACTTGTAAGTGATGTAAGCTGTGATGCTATAAGATCATTGGTTGGATCGAGAGCGAGAGCTTCGCCAAGCTTCTTTGAGAGCCTTGTCCTAAGTTCTCCGGCTGCAGCTCTGGTGAATGTTACTATAAGCATTTTGCTAATATCGGTCGGGTTTTCCTTATCCGAAATAAGTCTCAATATTCTTTCAATTAAAGTGTGTGTCTTTCCTGAACCGGCAGCGGCTGAAACGAGAATATTGTGATCTCTGAGCTCTATCGCAAGTGTTTGTGCAGGTGTAAATCCCATAATACTTCCTCCTTTCTCATCTTTCGTGCTTTGCAGCTCTGCAAATCTGCGCATATCGGCAGAATTTGCATCGTCCGCTTTTTTCCATCGGACGTGCTTCCGTATGTCCACCGATCATTTCGTCGCCAATCTCTCGTAGAATGGTTTCTATCTGTCCATATAGGAGATGCAGGTTATCATTTTCTATGAAAGAGTTTGACCGGGGCTTTATCATCAAGTGTCTGTTGTTCCCTGAAACACTGATTGCATCAATTATCTCCGGCTCATTAACTATAAGTCCCGTCCGACTGATTTCAGAACGGAAGATGTTTTCCGTGAAATCAGTAGAGCTCATAGAAAGAGCTTTGACTTTTCCGGGGACAGCCGACAGATAAGCTATTGATGCAGCAGTGGGAGTTCCTCCGATTGACTCAGCAAATGCACCCGTTGGTTTGTTTGTCAGCGCATAGATATATAGGAGCAACTGAAGATTCAGTCCCTTTTCTATGTCCTTTAGTGAAAATTCTTTTGTTCCGGTTTTGTAGTCAACAACTCTTATGTATGTTTTACCATTCAAACGATAAGTGTCAACCCTGTCAACCTTTCCACCAAGAGACATTTTGGTGCCGTCATTAAGCGTTATCTCGAATGACGGAATGTCCTTAGTGCCGATTGGTAATTCAAAGAATGTAGGTGTAAATTTGCTGTCAGCAAGCTCATCAAATATATCACGGAGAACTATCTTGGATATTTTGCGAAGTCTTGTGGCAAGATGCAAAAGACGTGAGCTTTGTTTGCCATCCTCAAGAGGAATTGCACCTTCAAGATAATCCCTGATTATTTCGTCAAGGAGCTTGTCAAAATTTTCATTATCAGGAAGATGTCCGTCAAGGTCGAGATATACACGCAACAAGAATTTCTCAATTATATAGTGAATGAATGTACCTATACTGTCATAAGCAAAGCTTACTTTTTTGCCATCGTCAAGCCTCAAAAAGTATTTGCAAGCGTAGGCAAATTTGCAACCCATATATGCCTCAATCTTCGATTGGCTAATCTCAAGTCTTCGTCCGATGACAGCCTCTGCAGTTTTTGGTGATATTGTATCGAAAGACGCATCAATAGGAAAATTCGAGTAATCAAAGGTGTGTAGAGTTACGTCGTTAATCTCAGTGAACAAACGTCTGAGTGCCTCGCCTTCGGCTGTATTCTGCAAAAGGGGGATGTATTCGCCGGCAGCTCTGTAAGTCCTGATCTTTCTAATTGTATCAGCAGTGGTTTCGTTTATCTCTAAATACTCAAATATAGCTTTGAAACGAGCAAAAGCAATTGATGGCTCAGAGTCTGCACGTGTAAACACAATAAGCTTTTCGGTAGGTGAGGAGACGGCTCTGCGGAAATAGAACAGCTCATCCGATGCCCTCTCGCTTCTGTCACCGACAAGTGGCAAGTCTTTGGAAATCAAAAGGTCACGCTCGCTGTCGGAGAACAAGCTTGTGCTTTGAGTGCTTCCCGGAAACTCACCGTCGCAAGCACCAAGAATAATTACGCATTTAACTCCCGATGCTCTGAGCATATTTGCAGATCCAATAATGATTTCGTCACCGGACGTAGGGATAGCTCCAAGCTCGCTTTCTTCAAGCACAGTTTTAAGTGCAGTTGCAAAGGTTTGCAGATCAGGGCAACCCTCTCCATCAAAGGCGTCACAAACGCCGTCAAGAGCATCAAGAACAACGTCGTACATACGAGCGCATTCTTTTGCCTCTCGTATCTGTCCGAAATCGAGGTATCTTGTAGATAGCTCAATAAGCGAATCGTAAACAGAAAGTGTTTCCAGATAATCATATGTAGCTGCGCAGAGCTCCTTTACAGTTTCGGCATTACGAAGCGAGGTTATAAAGTTGCGGAGAATTGGAATGAATTTGTCTTTTAGAGAATTTGCAACGCTGAGAACTTCCTTTCCTCTGTGAGAGAGGATCGGCGTGTATCCATCCGGATTCATATTCCAAGGCTCTTTTGAGACGAATCTTTTTCCCGTAATGTTCCACTTTGCAGTATAGCTCTCAAAAATATCGCAATCACGGGGAGAAAAAGGATATAATCCCGTTTTGAGATTAGCGATAACATCCTCACGCCGCCAACCGTAAATGGCTACACGGATGGCAGAGAGTATAAGTCTCGCCACGGGACAAAGTGCCGCATCCGTTTTGTCAGAAACAAAGTACACCAGATCCATATTATCAAGCGCAGGTTCAATTATTCCTTTGTATTTGTCAGAGTTGCGTGCAATTATTGCGATGTCACGCATACGGTAACCTTGTTCAATCAGCTCTCGGGCTCGAACTGCAGCAAACTCGCATTCATCGTATATGTCAACACCTCTCCAAAGCTCGATATCTCCCTGTTTTTCTTTCGGTATTGGATCATATTTGGATTTACCAAGCTGCCAAAATACTTCAGCAACACGTAAAAGCTCCGGACTCTTTGTTCTGTGGTTCTGCTCGAGAAATACATCTGTGCTCTTAAGACCGAGGGAAGCAATATCACGGCGAGTTCTGTCGGAGCATTTTCTGAGTGTCAAAGTATCTATGCTTTTATCAGTAGGAAACGGAATTGAAAAAGTTATGCAGGTTTTGTCAGCTTGCTCCAAAATATACTTCAAAACAGAATGTTCTTGACCTGTAAGGCTTGTAAATCCGTCAATATATACGTTGAATCCGGAAAAGTATTTGACGTTATCAAGTAGATTGCAAAGGCGTGAAAGATCGCTGTCGTTGTCACTGTATTTCTCGGAAAGCATAGTGTTGTAAATGCCGATTATTGCAGATATGTCTTTTAGCTTTCGGGATAGGACGGTGTCACCCATTTCCGAGGCTTTTTCCTCAAGTGCCTCGGCAGATATTCCTGATGCCTGAAGCTCTTTATATGTGTTTAGTATCGCATCAGCAAGCGAACGATCGTCTCTTGCAGAGTTGCTATATTCGCGCAAAAAAGGAAGTGCTGTTCTAACAGCTCTCCACATAATAAGCTTCTTTGTGCCTTTTGATGCGTAATTATAAACAAGACCTCCGTGTTGCCTGAAAACTCTGTTGGCAAGTCTTGAAAAATTCAGCACCTCAATATGAAGCTGTGCTGAAGTGGGCAGAGCATAGAGAGCCTGTCTTTCCATCATAACAGTCATTTGCTCCGGCACAATTACAATTGCTTTTTTGCCCGATTTTGCGTCATCTTTTAGTGCGTTTATTATATACTCAGTTTTGCCACAACCCGGCATTCCGTAAATAAGTTCTATCATTTTGAGCGTCTCCATTCTTTAGTAAAATGTGAGTGAGAAGTTCTTCGCTTATTTTTTGTCTTTAATTTGGTTCATTAAGCTAATATTTCTGAGTATGGTGCTTTTGCCTCTCCACGCATAAGCACGCATCTCGAAATCTGCGCTATCGACGGTTTCTTCGGTTGGATATGGTAGCACGTTCTGAGTGAACCAATCGATGTTAGTATATATGGTTTTGTTCTCAATTGCCTTTTTAGTGTGAGGACAGGCAAGCTGGCAAATATCGCATCCCCATACAGTTCGGGCTTTTAAAATCGCATTTGCTTCAAACAAGTTAAGATCGCCTTTTTTCTGAGAAATTGCGCTGACACACATTCCGTTGCCTGCAAGAAAAGTCGGACAGGCGAGAGTGCAAAGGCCACAGTTTTCACAATGTTTTATTTCTTTGGGATCGGCGTCGCACTCAATATCTGTTATCAGTTCAAAGAGAAAGACAAACGAAGAATACTTGGGAGTTATCAAAAGGCTGTGCGTTCCAATTATCCCAAGTCCTGCTTTTGCCGCAGCATCCTTTTCGTCAATTGGCGAGTGATCTCCAAATACAGCAAAATGAGAGTCAGGTATAGTCTCTTTGGCAATTTGAAGAACTCTTTGAGCTAAAGCATCAATAAGCTTGTGATAATCATATGCAAGCGCATATGCGGAGACAGAGCGAGGAGAGTCGCAATACTTTGTATAATACGGCAAAAGACCAATGCAAACGCTTTTGGGTTCAAAGTCAAGTCTTGATGCAAGTCTTGGATTAATTACTCGACAGTCAGAGTATTTGATAGGTGCCGAGTCGACAATCCCACATGAGGCTAATATTTTTTGTATTCTCTCCATTTTATTCTCCTTGATTATATTAACAATGATTATATCATATAATTTAATATTTTACAACTATTTTAAACGTAAAACGACAAAATACAAATTTTTTGGGAAAAATCAATATTTTCAAAGATTTTTTATTACTTCATCATACAACCTTCACATTAAAAGCTTATAATAAGCTTGGAATAATACAAATGGAGGCATTTCATAATGAATGATTTTGAAAATAGTGGTGTTCACTCTGGTGTGGAACCGACCGAAAACGACCCCAAAACCGTTGACAGCATTGAATTGCCAAGCGTTGATGACGATAAAGCAGAGACTGATGAGAGTGGAGAAGCTTTTGGCACAAGTGAGGAATCTTTTGGTGGCGTTTATACTCCAACCGACGTAAGAGGACGGAGTAATTCTTATTCATATACTGCTTATTCAGTACCACAAGGTAAAAAAAGGCAAGACGCTCATAGCAGAAGTGGTAATGGAAGAAGAAAGAGAAATAGTGGAGGTGTTCCGAAGTGGATCTGGGCTTTGTGTATAGTGCTTGCGGGATGCCTGTGCTTTAGTGGTTGCGCTTTTGTTGGCGCAGGATTGTTGGCTAATGTTATTGACTCGGATGATACAACCGACATCACAAATAACACACAAGCTCCCGGCGATGTTGGCAATATTTATGTTGACAAAACAGGCAAGGATCTTTCCGATTATACCGTCAATGCCGAAGAGGGCGATATTTTACCATTGACGCAAGCAGTCAATATGGTTAAGGATTCTGTCGTGGAGATCACAACCGAAACTGTAACGAGTGGATTTGGCGGATTTTCTCAATATGTTGTAAGTGGTGCGGGAAGTGGAGTAATTATCTCGGATGGTGGTTATATAATTACAAACAATCACGTAATAGCAGGTGCAAGAGCTATAACTGTCCGTCTTTCAGACGGCGCAGAGTTCCCTGCAACGCTTATAGCAACAGATGCTAAGACTGATGTTGCCGTAATTTCGATAAATCCGGGCGAAAAAAAGCTTAAACCTGCTATCATCGGAAACAGCGACACACTTGTGCTCGCCGAAGAAGTATTTGCTATTGGAAACCCTCTTGGAGAACTCGGTGGTACTGTAACTGATGGCATCATCAGTTGTCTTGAACGTGAGGTTCATATTGAAGGAAGCGGCAAGATGAATCTCTTGCAAACAAATACTGCAGTAAGCCCCGGCAACTCAGGTGGTGGATTGTTTGATATGAGAGGCAGACTTGTGGGTGTGATTAATGCAAAGTCATCAGGTGACGGCATTGAGGGCATTAGCTTTGCTATCCCAATCAACACAGCGTGGGATGTGGCATGCGAGCTTATTGAGCAGGGATATATCTCCGGCAGACCTGTTTTAGGTGTAAAGGTATCAGAACAGGTGTATGGATACGGTGTTACAGGCGAGAAATACTATGCAGTATTTGTTTCAGAGGATTCTGCCGAAAGTGGGCTTAAGAGTGGAGATAGAATTCTCAGCATTGAGGGCTACGAAATATCTTCGATAGATGATATTACAGAAATTATCACAAACTATGAGATCGGTGACACGGTTGAGGTAGTGGTTATACGAAGCAGACGTTATTATACTGCAAAAATCGCGCTTGTTGAGTATTCACCCGAATAAGAGTTGACATTTTAGTTTTCGTTTGTGAGGTTTTTAAATGTATAATATTTTGGTTGTTGATGATGAGATCGGTATAAGATCAATCATCAGAAAATACGCAGAGTTCGACGGGCACAATGTTACTGAGGCTTCTGACGGTATGGAGGCTCTCGTGCTTTTTCGTTCAGGAAATTATGATATTGTCATTATGGATATAATGATGCCTGAGCTTGATGGATTTTCTGCAGTAAGAGAAATACGAAAAACAAGCAGAGTGCCGATTATTATGCTCTCGGCAAGAGGTGAAGAATACGATAAGATCAATGGCTTTAGCCTTGGAGTTGATGATTATGTTGTTAAGCCATTTTCACCAAGGGAGCTTATGCTTAGAATTGAGGCTGTTATGAGCAGAATCAAAAGCGTGGACAACACCTTATTCAAGACACAGGAAGAACACGAAGAGATTGTTATAGATAAAGGTGGACTTAAGGTGGATTTGACTGCCAGACTAGTATTCCTCGACGGAGAACGAGTTGAAATGTCGCCTAAGGAGTATGAGCTGTTCTTCTATATGCTCAACAACAGAAATATTGCGCTTTCTCGGGAAAAATTGATTTGCGAGGTTTGGGGTTATGATTTCTACGGCGACGCAAGAACGCTTGATACTCATATAAAGCTTTTGAGAAAGTCGCTTGGCAGATATTCTTCACTTATTGTAACCTTGCGTGGGATTGGTTACAGATTTGAATGTACACCGGATAAATAAAAGCGAAAGGACATATTATGAGAAAAGAAAGCACATCTCCTCCCACGTCTCAAGCTTCAAGAGATGATAGCGCGAGAAGAAAGCGTGGATGGGGAATTCGTGGACAGCTTGTTTTAGGATTTACATCCTTTGTAATAGTTGTGCTTGTTATTGTCTTGATCTTTCAGGTATTTCTTTTAGATTATTTCTTTCAAGAGGCAAAGAAAACCGAGCTTTCCGCTGTTCATTCGAGTATTGAATACAGCATAGGAAAGGAAGATTTTGATGAAATATGTGCAGAGCTTGCATCGGCACATGACATTTGCATTTGTATTTATCGAATTGAAAACGGTGATATCGGAGATCTTTATATAAGCAAGGAGGTGTCCCCGACCTGCGTTATTCATTATGCAGACAAAGATACTTTGAACGCTTTTTACGATAAAGCTATGCAAAACGATGGGTACTTCACTCAACCGTTTACGCTTGGCAGAGGTGATGGCGTTGAAGGTAACAGAAGACCTTCGGGGGAAATAAGCGAGGGAGACGGAGCTTTTGAATCAAAAGTAAAAGCACCCCCAAATCCCGATAAGCCACAAAGAGCTATGGTTGTTGCAGTATCTGTAAAGGCAATCCGTGATCACGACGGCAACGAATTTGTTGTGTTTACTAACATCGGCTTTTCTCCTATGCCTGCTGTTGAGATAACAAGGATACAGCAATATATTTATATTGCGATAGCTTTGGTAATCTCCACAATAATTCTTGCTCTTCTGATTTCCAAGCGAATTGCCAAACCACTTGAAAAAATCACACGGTCCGCTGAGCGATTTGCAGCAGGGGATTACAGCGTGCAATTTGATGTTGAGGGGTATGCAGAAATGCGACGGCTTGCTGAAACGCTTAACTACGCAGCCGAGGAGGTTTCAAAAACAGACAAGCTCAAGCAAGAGCTGATTGCAAATGTTTCTCACGATTTGCGAACCCCCCTGACGCTTATAACAGGGTACGCAGAGATGATGCGTGACATACCGGGTGAAAACACGCCTGAGAATACACAAGTCATCATTGATGAGGCAACCCGTCTTACCACACTCGTGAACGATCTCCTTGATGTTTCTCGTTATTCGGATCATAGAGAGCTTAAACCTACTCGCTTCAATCTGACAGACATAGTTCGCAAGACAATAAACCGATACACGGAGCTTGTCAAGCACGATGGCTTTGTGATAGTTTTTGAGGAGAGTGAAGACGCCGTGGTTGAGGCAGACGAAAGTATGATCCTTCAGGTTCTTTACAATCTGACAAACAATGCCATAAACTACACAGGCCCTGACAAACGGGTTGTTATCAATCAAAGCATTATTGATGGCAAAACTGTTAGAATAACGATTACAGACACCGGCGAAGGAATCTCGCAAGAAGATATTCCTTATATATGGGATCGCTATTACAAGGTCGATAAAACACACAGGCGATCTTTGAGTGGAAGTGGACTTGGACTTTCGATAGTAAAAAATATTTTGGTAGCACACAACTCATCATTTGGAGTTGAGAGCACGCCCTCAAAGGGCTCATCTTTCTGGTTTGAATTGCCAATAGTTGATTAAAAAATGATCCTCGGCACAATTGTGCCGAGGATTTTGTGTACTAAATGTATCATTTTCTTAAAAAAAGAAGAACAACGCTTGTTTATTAATAAAAAATATTATATAATGTGTTTGGTAATATACAACACACGCATATTAAATTTAAACTGAGAAAGGAGAAAACAATGGCAATAGTTTCAAAAAGCTCAAAGCAGAATAACAGAACAACGATTGTACAAACTGAAGAAAACAATCTGTTTTTGCAATCCCTTGACGAGCTCAGCGTAGAAGATGTTGTTTCTCCTGAGAGAAGAAAGTCAAAGAAAAAGCTCATTTCTACTTGGGATTTGATGCGTGTCCTTGTTATTCTTGTTTGTGTTGCAGTTTTTGCGCTCTGCTTCTCGGAGCTTGCGCAGATATTTGAGGACTACCAAAGAGGTGATGACATTTATGATCCTATTAAGGATAAGTTCTTTGATCTTATTAACGGTCTTTATGCGTCGCCGGTAGAGCAGATGGTTCTCGCTCCGTCCGACAGACCTATGCATAACTACGCTGATATTCTTAGTGGAAATATTCCTGTATATCCAAACCAGGGCGTTGACAGAGTTAACACAAGCTTAAGGTTCAGAAAGCTACTTACTTTTATTGAAGGCCTTAAAGTTGAAAACCCTGATACTTACGGTTACATTTATATTCCTAATTCCAAGATAGCATACCCGCTTGTTCAAAGCACCGATAATAATTATTATCTTAATCACAGCTTCTACGGAACTGAGCTTAATTCCGGTGCTATCTATGTAGACTTTCGAAACGCAGACAATGTTGAACACAATCAAAACATCGTAATCTACGGACATAATATGATGAACGGCTCGATGTTTTATGATGTGACAAAGTATATGTCAGAGGATTTCTTCTATAATAATGATATTGTAGAGATTACTACTTTTGACGGACTTTATACGTTCCAGGTCTTTTCTGCATACCCTACAACAAAGTATGATGACTATTTCAGCACACATTTTATAAATGATGAAATGTTTATGCAGTTCTGCGAGAAGAGAAGAGCGAGATCCCTCTATGTTAAGGAAGGTATTACTTTCACCCCCGAAGATACAATTATTACTTTCTCGACCTGTATTACGGGTAATCCCGATGGCAGATACGCTGTTCACGCAAAGCTCATAAAGGTAGAGACCTAAGATGGACACAACCGATTTTCTTGTTTGCCCCATATGCCGAGGCAAAATAAGCACAGAGGGACACAGCCTTGTTTGCGATGCAACAACAGGAAAGAAGCATTGCTTTGACCTCTCAAGATCGGGCTATGCCGATTTGTCACATAGAAGTGGTGGTGGAGGCGATCCCAAGGGTGCAGTTAGTGACAGAACAGAGTTTCTGAATAAAGGTTATTATGCGCCACTCGCCGATGAGATTGGCAGGCTTTGCTTGAAATACCTGACCCCCACTTCCTTTATAGTTGATGCTGGTTGTGGCGAGGGATATTATTCACAGCATATAGCTCTTCTATATCCAAATGGTTTTCTTTTCGGAGCTGATCTGTCAAAGCACGCAGTTCACAGAGCGTCCGTGAGACGGAACACATCGGGTCTTAACAACTCTTTTTATGCTGTGGCGTCTGTTTTTGAGCTGCCACTTGCAGACGGATGTGCTGACGGGTGCATTTCTATGTTTGCGCCTGTCTGTGAGGCAGAATTCTCCAGAGTCCTTGTTGACGGTGGTGTGTTGATTGTTGGATGTGCAGCACCAAGACATCTCTATAAGCTGAAAGAAGCTATATATGACGAGGTTTATCTTAATGAGGAACGTGCCGATCTCCCGAATAGTATGACTCTTCTTGAGACGGCGAATATTTCTTATTCAGTGCTGATTAATAACACCAAAGATATTATGACTCTGTTTGGTATGACGCCGTACAGATTCAGAACAAGCGAGAGCTCGTATTCAAGGCTTTGCGCTTTAGACAGTATCGACGTCGACGTTGACGTTGAATTCAGAGTATACCAAAAACGATAAGCTTTGGAAAGGTATTTGTAAATTGAAAATTTCTGTTTGTATTCCTATGTATAACGAGGCGGCTGTGATTGCCGAAAACGCGAAAAAGCTGTGGACTTATATGGAAGATCATTTCGTTGATGAAAACGGTGTCAGAGATTATGAAATAATTTATGCCAATGACGGTAGCAAGGATGGATGTGACGAAATCGTGCGTTCCCTGGGGCTTCCCGGGATAACCGTTGTTGGTTACGAGAATAACAAGGGCAAGGGAGCTGCAGTTAAGACTGCGATGCTTGCAAGTAGTGGAGACATTTGTATGTTTACAGACGCAGATCTTGCTTATGGTACGGATGTAATTTTGCAGATGTGCGAGGAGTTTGACAAGCATCCTGAAAATATGCTTACCATCGGATCAAGAAACCTTTCTGCAGATGGTTATGCAGGTTACACATTCTTGCGCAAGGTTGTTTCTAAGGTATACATTAAGGTGCTTTGTATTGTGGGTGGCTTCAAGCTTTCCGACTCACAATGTGGTTGCAAGGGATTTCGTCGCGAGGCTGTGGATAATATTTTCCCAAGACTTGAGGTCAACGGATTTGCATTTGATTTTGAAGCTTTGCTATGGGCAAACAAGCTCGGATACAAGATCGGCGAGATGCCTGTTAAAGTAATTAATCACGGAGAATCAAAGGTTCACGTAATCCGAGACACACTAAGAATGCTTAGAGATCTCGCAAAAATGAAGAAGAGAATTAAGCATACCGAAATATAAATAATTGACAATAATAGAATCTTAGGAGACGTAATGTTGAAATTATTACGGCAGAGGCGCGTTCGTCCTCTTGCGTTTATAATGGCTTTCTTGATGCTTTTGCCACTTGTGGCGAGCTTGATACTTGATATAAAGTCAGAGGAACGTTACACACATAGTGGCGATGTCAGTGATATGATCTGCCGCATAAAAAATGTCGGTACAGGATTGTATCTTGATACATACAGGATGTCGGTTGATACCAAGGCTAAGACTTATCTTGGCAAGTATCTTGAGACGGACTACGGACAGTTGTTCTATATCAAGAAAAATGACGATGGTACGTATAAGCTTATTTGTCAGAATGACAACGGTGAATACGCGATCTCTTATGATAAGAGTGGTCGCGAAGGCACTTTTCTAAACAAATCTAAAGCTACTCAGGTTGATGCGCCCGATACCTTTGAGATTATTGAAGTTTCTTCCGGTAGATATGTGTTTGCGCCTGCAAAGACAGAAAATATTCGTGCAGTATTGGCTGTTTCTGACGAGCAGAGCATTTATAATGAAAGCTTTGCCTGCCTTGGAGAGCTTGATGATGACGAGAAACAGCATTGGATAATCGAGCCTGTAAAGACCGAGAGGATTACCGTTGCTTTCACAAGCACTAAAGAAAGATTATATACAACAGGGAAATACTACGCAAGAAAATATCCTTATAACACCATAACAAGTGACCTTGTGTGGAGCAGCAGTAACGAGGACGTGTTGCTTGTAGGCGACGATGGAAGCTGGTGCGCTGTTGGGCTTGGTACTGCAACTGTAACTGTTTCTTGCGAAGACGTAAAGACTTCCTTCAAAGTAACCGTTACTGACAAAAATGCATATACCTGGTACAGCCAGAACAATATTTACACAAGCGACTGGGATGCTACTGATCTCAAGTTCTTGTATTTCTCAAGTGGTGGAAGATTATCAAAATTCGCCATTGATGAAAAAGAATATGGCGCAGCAACTGCTTGGATCGACATAGGTTGCGGCAACTGTGCAACTGCTATGGTGCTGAAGAATATGGGAGCAGTCAAGACACACGGCTATGATTTCAGAACGGATCAAACGGGAGGACTTACACCCGATCCCTATACTGTTGCGCTGGCTAATAGTGGTAACTTTGGTGCTGATTCGACCAAAAATGTTTTGTATGGAAATCCCGTTTATATGAACTGGAGCTATACTGTGGGTCAGTTCAATGTTGACGGAAAAGCTGTTGAGCTTTCAAGAGTGTATTATCCATCCAAAAACCAGTTAAAGCTTCTGCTTGATGAAAATCCTGAGGGTATCGTTGCTCAGCTTACAACATCTTTTGGAAACCATTATGTTGTGTTTACAAAATGCCTCAACCCCGAGGAGAAGAACTCATCAAAGTATATATTCGAGGTTTGCGATTCTGCCGCTTATAACCCCGAGGACGGCGAGAATGTGCAGTTTGAAAATTCTCTTTCTTATAAGATTGGCTACCGTTTGAGCAATATTCAATATGTAATGATACTTGACTAAGGAGCACTAAATGATAGCAACACTTGTTTATGTGGATGTCAAGCCTGAGTGCGTTGACGCCTTCAAAAAGATTACTGAATACAATCATAAAAACTCTCGCCTTGAGAGTGGAAATGTCAGATTTGATGTTCTTGAGGTAAGGGACAACCCCACTCAGTTTGTACTCTACGAAGTGTATGTCGATGAGGAGGCGGCTGCAGCGCACAAGCTTACAGAGCATTATCTGGCGTGGAGAGATGAAGTGGCGTCTTATATGGCGTCTCCCAGACACGCGACTCACACAACCCCACTTTGCTTTGATTAATTAAGTAATATACTAATAATTTTACCACTTGTATTTTGTTTTTTGTTAAAAAAATTGCAAAAAGCTATTGACAAATTAAGTTCGTTTTGGTATAATATCAACTGTGTCGCATAAATGCTGCTATGGCTCAGTTGGTAGAGCACATCCTTGGTAAGGATGAGGTCGTCAGTTCGACTCTGACTAGCAGCTCCAAAAATGCCCTTGTCTTTTTGACAAGGGCATTTTTTTATCTATTGCGAGGTTTGTAAAACTGATAGAGGAATGCAGGAATGGTGCCATTGTACAGCTTCCTTACTTTGTCGGCACGTCGTCCGTAGAGTCGCTCGAAGTATTCGCAGGATGTCAGTACATAAATTTGCCACGGCTCAAACTCAGCAAAGCAACGGCCGATATTGCGATACAGATTTTCTGCATCCCTCATACTCATCATACGCTCGCCGTAAGGCGGATTGCAGATTATACTGCCTTTACAATTAAACTCAGGCTTCTTAATTTTTTGGGCATCAGCGACAAAGAATTTTACGTGACTGAGCACACCTGCGCGCTTTGCATTGATTTTGGCTGTTTCTATGCAATCCGGATCGATGTCGGTTCCGTAACCTCTGTAAACGGAATCCATAACAATTTTTCCTTGAGCCTCTTCTTTTGCTTTTGACCAAGTGTTAACGGGCAGAGCAACAAGTCCTTCGCCTGAGAAATGTCGGTTTAGACCGGGAGCTCTGTTTGTTGCAATCATTGCCGCTTCGATGGAGATCGTTCCTGAGCCACAGAATGGATCCCATAAAAAGATATCAGGCCTTATTCTTGCAGTCATAGCCATTGCAGCTGCGAGTGTTTCTCTGAGAGGAGCTGCATTAGCAACAGGGCGATAGCCTCTTTTGTGAAGAGCGACTCCTGACGTGTCAATCATAAGATGCGCTACATCTTTGAATATGAAGAATTCTATTTTGCACACGTAACCGTCTTCGGGAAGTCTTACAATACCATATTTCTCTCCGATGGTTACGGCAATTGCTTTCTTCAGTATCTTCTGGCAATCCGGGATTGATGTAAGTGCGCTTTTTATTGAATGTCCACTTACGGGGAAAGCGTCGTTTTTGTTGATGAAGTTATCCCAAGGGAGTGCACGGCACCCCTCAAAAAGCTCATCAAAGGTTTTGGCCTCAAATGGCTCGCCTACAAGAATATACACTCTTTCAGCAACCCTGAGATTGACATTAGCACGTGCGCAATCACTTTCGCTTCCTGTGAAAAAAACACGACCATCCATAGTTAAAGTTCTCTTAAGCCCAAGTGCGTCTATCTCTTCGCCAAGAAGTTTTTCAAGCCCAAACATACAAGTGGCAACATAAGTTAACATAATAATTCCTCTGCTTTGTTTAATGATAATATTATACATCAAACAATACTTATCTTCAAGTATAAAACAAAAAATTGAATAAAAAAGTCTCTTATTTACAGTCACGGATATTGAAATCTGCAATTTTTTGTGATATAATGACTTTATTATTCAGAAAATATTTTTTCGAAAGGTTTGGAACTATGAAAAAGACAATAATGAAAAAGTACGCAAACTTGATTGCCGTCAAGGGTGCAAACATTCAGAAGGGTCAGGAAGTTATGGTATATGCTTCCGTAGAAAACCCCGAATTCGTAAAAATTCTTGTTGAGGAATGCTATAAGGCAGGAGCAGGAAAGGTAATTGTTGAGTGGAGCTATCAGCCTCTTACAAAGGCTCACTATCGTTTCTGTAGCATTCGCACACTTTCTACACTTGAAAAGTGGCAGATTGAAAGATTTGAGCATAGAGCCGAGACTCTTCCTGTAATGATCTATATTGAATCTGATGATCCCGATGGACTTGCTGGCATCAACCAGATGAAGATGATGAAGTCACAGCAGGCTATATATCCTATCATCAAGCCCTTCCGTGACAAAATGGAAAACAAGTATCAGTGGGTTATTGCCGCTATTCCCGGTGAAAAGTGGGCTAAGAAGATGTTCCCAGGCGAAACAAAGAACAAGGCTATCGAGAAGCTTTGGGAAGCTATTCTTTATACCGCAAGAGCTGATGGCGATGATCCTGTCGAAAGCTGGACAGAGCACAACGCAAACCTTAAGGCTAAGTGTGCTTACCTCAATTCTCTTGGTATCAAGGAGCTTCATTATACATCTTCTAACGGAACAGACTTTACAGTGGGTCTTATTTCAAACGCTGACTTCCTTGGCGGTAGCGAGGAAGCTCTTGGATCAGGCATTGAATTTAATCCCAATATTCCCTCCGAGGAATGCTTTACAACTCCTATGAGAGGACTTGCTGAGGGTACTGTTTTTGCTACACGTCCTCTTTCTTATCGTGGACAGCTTATCGAAAACTTCAGCGTAAGATTTGAAGGCGGTAAGGTTGTCGAGGTTCACGCAGAGAAGAACGAAGAGCTGCTTGAGCAGATGGTATCTATGGACGAGGGTGCAGCTTATCTTGGTGAGGTAGCTCTTGTGCCCTACGATTCACCCATCCGCAATTCCGGTCTGACATTCTTCAACACTCTCTTTGATGAGAACGCTTGCTGTCACCTCGCTCTTGGCGCAGGCTTTGCAAATTGCATCCGTGACTACGGCAAGTACACACTTGATGAGTGCAGAGAGATGGGCATCAATGACTCTATGATCCACGTTGACTTTATGATTGGCTCTGAGGATCTTTGTATTGACGCAATCTGCTCTGACGGTAAAACCGTTCCCGTCTTCAGAAACGGCAACTGGGCATTCTAATATATACGATATAACAACAAAAGCCTTCCGAGTCGGAAGGCTTTTTGTTTAATTGAAGTATGTCGAAACGATACGCTGAAGTTCTGCATCAATACGTATTTTGTCTGTTATGTAAGCTGTCCCGTGTCCTGCTCCCGGAACTGAGATTAATACCTTTTCGGTATTACACGCTTCGTAATTTTCATAAGTATTTTTTATATTTACGAAATCGTCAGCTTCGCCGTGAATAAATGTTACAGGAGCTTTAAGTTTGCGTACTGATTCAAGGGTAGAGAATGAGCAGTAATCAAATCTTGCTTTCTTTTTTAATATACCCCTTGCAATATTCATCATCGGGAAGGAAGGAAGATGGTACCTGCTTTTTAGAACATCCTTGAATATTCCTTTTGGATCGGTATAACCACAATCCGCTGTGATATATCTGAGTTGCGGCATATCCGGCTCTGCGGCCGCAAGCAGCGCAGTTGTGGTTCCCATAGAAACTCCACTCAGTAAGATTTTACAATCTCCACCGAGCATATTATCTGCATATTTTACCCAATCAACGACATCATATCTTTCAAATGCGCCAAAGGTTATATATTCCCCTTCGCTTTTTCCGTGAGTACGGCCATCGGGAAAGAGAATTGAAAAGCCATTTTCGTAGTAGAATCGAGCAACATTCGCAAAAGAATCGGATGAACCTTGATAACCGTGAACGAGAACTGCAAGCTTTTTGCTGTTTTCATCCTTTGAGCGAAGAAAGCTTGCATAAAGACGCAGACCATCTCGGGAAATAATGTAATGTTCTTCAATGTCTTGCGAGCCAAGCCAAGCCTGCCCCTCTTTTATCGATGAAGTGTCAACGCCGCTTTGTTCAAGATCGTCAAGATATTTCAGCCGATCATCATCGTTTACACGCTTGAAGCATAAATTTATAAGTACGTTTGCAGCTATTGTAGCAGCTAAAAGCAAGATGAGAGCAACGGATAGAATTGTTATTAAAATATAAAATAAAACCATAATAACCTCTAATGCAGTTTTACTAAATTCTATCATCATTTTTTAGCTTTGTCAAGGTTGACAGCAAAATACTTTCGTGTTATACTAAAATTAAAAACGGAGATAAATATAGATGAGTGGATTTCTAAAAATGTTTAAGACATATCCAACTGTGTACGCAGTCCGTGACATATAATATATGAATATAACGGCTCGCCTTCGGCGAGCCGTTGTTTTAAGAATAAACAAATAATTGCTTGCGTAAGTTTTACTGTCTAAAATGCTTGGAGGTGTTAAAATGGAATACGAAATCAAGGAAGAGAGATACAGATTGTCAGCTTTTGATGGCAGGAGCGTTATCAGGTGCAAGCTTGACAGAGTAAAAATTGTTTCAGGAGAAGAAAACGTATATATACAAAAATATTTTGAAATAATAACAGGAAAAATCAAGTCTTTGATTAGCGGGAGTTTGTTTGAAAGTGCTAAGAATGAATACAATGTAAGCATTTATTCGGGAGAGCGTTTTAGTCCTTATGAGGCGATGCTTAATATAAAACAAACTTTCTCTTCTAATGATATCGCATCATTTGTGATTTGTTTTTCAGTTATTAAAAATGCAAGTCAAGTTGAGCATAAGATGCTTTCGGCTGTATTTAATAAAGATGGATTTGTTCCTCCACCTGCATCGGCGCTTTTTCTGAGACGCACTGAGGTATGGGCAATTGGAGATGATGGACGGGATGCGATCTTTTCGTTAAATAAAGAGAGACGCGTACTTGAACTTAAGAAAACTTTTAAAAGAAAACGGATTAAAAGCTAAATATCAACTCACAAGTCAATAATTAATTATCGGTAAAAATTAAAATCATCTAAATAAAACGAAATATCAATTTTTACTTGACTTTTGAGTACTTTTGAGTTATTATTATATAGAATAATTAACATTATTAATGAAAATTAATTTTTTGGTATAGAGACGTAAAAATGAAAAGAATCAGATTTTTGTTTGCGATGCTTGTTGCGCAGCTTGCTCGGATTGCGCTCAAAATCCTTGGTAAGCCGGCTTCATATACTCCGGGATTTATTGCTTTGAAGCTATGTCCCGATTTTCTGGGTGGTCTTACGATGCCCGAAAAACTAATTTGCGTAACGGGAACAAACGGTAAGACTACCACAAGTAATCTAATCGCTGATATTCTCCGTGACTGTGGTTATACAGTAACGAATAATAGCTACGGTTCTAATGTTCAGGCGGGAGTTGCAACCGCTCTTTTGACAGATTCAACGCTTACAGGTAAGCCCAAAAAGCAAATTGCTGTTTTAGAGGTTGACGAGAGAAGCTCTATAAGGATTTATTCTTATCTGACGCCCGATTATCTTGTTTGTAACAATATAATGAGAGATTCTCTCAAGAGAAATGCGCATACAGATTTTATAGTTTATATCATTAACAAGGCTCTTTCTCCAAAGACCCACGTTATTCTTAACGCTGACGATCTTGTTTGTTGTTCCGTAGCTGAGCAAAATGATTTGCGCACCTATTTCGGTATGACTGCAAATAAGCCCGAGGGAATAGCGGCTCCAAGCTCACGAGACATAGTTTACTGTCCTGTTTGCGGCAGCAGACTCGAACCCGAATATATTCGATACAACCACATCGGAAGGTTTAAGTGCACTTCTTGCACGTATTCTTCACCCACGCCCGATTATGAGGTTTCGGATATTGATTATACAAACAATGTTTTTACTATCACTTACAATGGTCTGAGTGAGGAGTTTAAGATAATCAACGATAATATAGTCAATATTTATAACTGTTGTGGAGCGATCGCCCTACTGTCTGAGTTTGGTCTTTCCTTTGAGCAGATAAAGGCTTCTATGGAAAAGCAAAAGATAGTACAAACACGTTTTGATACCGTAAAATCAGGCGACCTGAGTATTACTTTCCAGCTTGCAAAGGGACAAAATCCAATTGCTTGTGCAAGAGCTTACAGCTATATTGTAAGCTGTCCACCTAAGGACAAGCTGCTTTATATTATGGTTGACGATAAGTCGGACAATACAGGCAACTCAGAGAGCGTTTGTTGGATTTATGACTGCGATTATAGCGCGCTTTGCGATGATAGTGTCGGCCAGATAATTTTCGCCGGCCCAAGATGCAAGGATCAGATGCTCAGAGCAGTTCTTGCAGGAGTTGATGAATCAAAAATCAAGCTTGCAGATTCTCCGATGGGTGGACTCGCTCTTGTTGATGGCAACAAATACAAAGATATATTTGTTCTTTACGATCCTTATCTGCTTGCCGAGAAGGATAAGATAAGAGCTGAGCTTATCCGTATGGGAGGTGAAGAAAAATGATTGTTGAGACATTATTCGGCGAGGTTTGCAATCTCTATGGAGATCCTCAGAACGAGACTTATTTAAGACAAACTCTCCCAACGGCGACGTTTATTTCTTCTTCTCTTGACGGAGAGATGTATTTCCCAAGTGCACGCCCTGATATTATTCTTATAGGCTCGATGAGTGACGATATACAGATGAGAGTTATTGAAAAGCTTCGTCCTCACACAGAAAGAATTAAAGAGCTTATAGACGATGGAGTGGTTTTTCTGGCAACGGGAAATGCTTGCGAGGTGTTCTGCAAGAACATAAAAAATGTAACGCTTGAAATTGAATATTCAGGTCTTGGACTTTTCGATTTTGATGTCGTTGTTAATTGGTTTGACAGATATAACGGCAAGGTGCTTGGAAAATTCAAAGACATCGTCATCACAGGCTTTCGCTCACAGTTCTCAATGATTTATGGAGATAATAGCGATTGTGCTTTTATTGAGATGGAAAGAGGAATAGGACTTAACCGTCAAAGCAAACTTGAGGGATTTGTCAAGAACAATTTCTTTGGAACGAGCGTACTCGGACCAATTCTTCCTTTAAATCCAATATTCTGCGAATATCTCATATCACTTGCAGGCGAGACGGCAACCGCCGCGCACCGTGGCGTAGCAATGAACGCATACGAACAGAGACTTGCTGAATTCAGAGATCCAAAAATTAAGTTTGACTAACAGAGGTAAAAATGAAACTTATTAAAACACCAACGAAGGGAATGAACGACTATCTTCCTACTGAAGTCGCCGTTCGTGAATATGTAAAAAAGGTCATTATAGAAGCATACAGCGCAGGTGGCTTTTGTATGATCGAAACTCCTTGCGTTGAGCATATTGAAAATCTCACCGGAAAGAATGGTGGAGAAAACGAAAAACTCATATTTAAGATTATGAAGCGTGGTGAGAAGCTCGCCGAGGCAGCCGGAAGTGATGCTGAGCTTTGCGACAGTGGCCTCAGATACGATCTGACAGTACCACTTTCAAGATACTACGCTAATAATTGCGCAAAGCTTCCCTCGCCGTTCCTTGCGATGCAGATTGGAAATGTTTGGCGTGCTGACAGACCACAGAAGGGAAGATACCGTCAGTTTACACAGTGCGATATTGATATTCTCGGAGATCCTACAAAAACCGCCGAGATCACACTTATTTCATCTACTGCGGGAGTTCTGCGCAAGCTCGGCTTCGACAACTTTACAATTCGCATAAACGATCGCAGGCTACTGAAGCTTTGCGCTGACAGCTGTAATATTCCGGCAGAGGAGCACGACCGTGTGTTTATCATTCTTGACAAGATGGACAAGATTGGCATTGATGGCGTAAGACAAGAAATGCTTTCCGAGGGTTATTCCGAGGAAACTGTTAAGAAGTATACTTCGCTATATGACGTCGACGGAGCTATCGATATAAACGCATTTGTTTCAACACTTGGCGAAGCAGGCGCAGCAATTGCTGCAGATATTTCGACTATTATGCGTTGCGCTTCAGCTGCTACTGTTGGTGGCTGCAAGATCGCGTTTGATCCTACCCTTGTGCGTGGAATGTCATATTATACAGGCACTATCTTTGAGATACAGATGGACGGATATGGCTATTCTGTTGGTGGTGGTGGAAGATATGACGAAATGCTTGGCAAGTTTTCTGGGCAGAAAGTTCCTGCCTGTGGTTTCTCGCTTGGTTTCGAGCGAATTGTTTCGGCTCTTATTGACTCGGGATTTGTTCCTCCTGCAGCCGACAGAAGCATTGCCTTCCTCGCTTCTCGCAATATGAGTGAGGAGGATATGGTTGAAATGTACGCTCGTGCTTCGGCACTTCGTGCTGAGGGCGCAAGAGTTCTCGTAACAACCAAGATGAAGAATGTCTATTTCCAGAAAACCAAACTCGAAGAAGAAGGTTACTTCGAGTTTATTGAAATGTAATTTATTATTTGGAGGTACAAAAAATGTCCTTATTTGTAGTTGATTCACATTGTGACAGCATCCAGTGCGTTGATAATGGCACGCACCCTCTCGTAAACCCTCACAACTATAGCGCAAAGTACAAGCAGCTTCAGTTCGTTGCTATGTTCTGCTCCTGGCCGGGTGACGATATGGAACATTGTTACAAAAGAGCTGTACGTTACATAGGTCATTTCTGTATGGCTATGGAGACCGAAAAGGATAACGTTATCCAGGTTCGCACCTACGCCGATATTGAAAGAGCTATTGCTGAAAACAAGCACGCTGCACTTATGACTGTTGAAGGCGGAACAGGTGTTAAGGGATCTGTTAAGATTCTTAACGATTTCTACAACATAGGAGTTCGCGTATTCGGTCTTGCTTGGCTCACCAACAACCTTGCTAAAAGTAACAGACTTGAAGAGGGCGAGGAGGACACGGGCCTTACCGAAATCGGACGTATGATAGTAGAAGAGGGCAACAGGCTTGGAATGATCTTTGACTGTTCTCATCTTTCTGATCAGAGTTTCTGGGATCTTGTTGAGATCAGTAAGAAGCCTGTAATAGCTACTCACTCCAATTTCCGTTCTCTTTGCTCGCACTCAAGAAACCTCACAGATGATATGGCGAGAAAGATAGTTGAATCCGACGGTATGATCGGACTTAATTTCTGCCCTCCTTTTGTTGATGATAATCCCGAGAACAGAACAGTCGAGAGATTGTTTGACCACCTTGACTACTGTATCGATCACTTTGGAAGCGATAATATTGGTTTTGGTGGCGATGTTGATGGTACAAGTGGAAAGTTCCCCTATCCTATTGACAGAGAAATTTCCATCCACGACCAGATGATCGAGTATATGTATCAGAGAGGATACACGGAAACTCTCATTGAAAAGTTTGTTGGTGGTAACTATCTTAACTACCTCCGCAAGTATCTTGATAACTAATAGAAAAAACTCCGTTGACCTTGCGGTCAACGGAGTTTTGGTATTAATTGATCTCAACTACATCTGTAAGGGATTTAACAATAGAGTTTTTGGGGAAAACACCTCGAAGTGAATTGAGAGGATAAACTCGAGTACCCCCACAGATTACACACCCGGGATTGAGTACGCAGTTGCAACCCACCTCAACGTGGTCGCCGAGTATTGCGCCAAGCTTTCTCATACCTGTGTCAATTGGAGTAGACGCTCTGACTATTACATTACTCTGGTCTGATTTGAGGTTAGAACAAATACTGCCTGCTCCCATATGCGAAAAGCTACCAAGAATCGAGTCACCGACATAATTGAAATGCGGCACTTGTGCTTTGCGAATTAAAATGGCGTTTTTAAGCTCAGTTGAGTTTCCAATAACGCTACCGTCGCCGATATAAACATTACCTCTTATAAAAGCAGATGGACGGATTTCACAATTTGCGCCGATAACAGCAGGACCAACAATGGTTGCCGATGGGTGAATTGTTGTCTCCGGTCCGACAAGAACGCCGGGATAAAGTTCTTTGTAGCCTTCAATTCCATTCTTCACAAGCTCTCCGACAAAAGCTTTTATCTTTGGAACAACTGCCCACGGATAAATCTCACCTTCAAACAAAGGGGAGAGAATTTCAGGAATATCATCAAACAGTTCTGTTATTCTGAGATCATTAACATTTACTTTAATCATTTTGCAAGTCCCTGCTTTCTGATTGTATCGGTAATCTCCTTTATATATTGAGTGCAAAGCTCTTCGCTGTCGCATTCAACCATAATACGAACAACGGGTTCAGTACCACTGGGACGGACTAAAAGTCTTCCACCACTTCCAAGTGCCTTTTTGATACGATTGCAAACAGCAGTTACCTTTTCGTCTGCCATTACAGCCCCCTGATCATAAACGCTTATGCTGTGCGTGATCTGTGGATAGATAGTAACGCTTTCTGCAAGCTTTGAGAGAGGTAGTTTGTTGTCTCTCATCTCCTCTGTGAGCATTATTGCCGTAAGAAGAGCATCACCTGTTGTGGCATACTTCTTAATAATAATATGACCCGATTGCTCACCACCAAGCTGATAGCCGTTTTTTTGCATCGATTCATAAACAAATCTATCACCAACGGCTGTAACCTCATAGTTTATTCCTTCACGTTTAAATGCGTTCAGAAGTCCAAGGTTTGACATTACCGTAACAACAACTGTGTCCTTATGAAGCATTCCGCGAGACTTGAGTCTTGATGCGAGAATATACATAATGCGGTCGCCGTCAACAACGTTTCCATTCTCATCAACTGCAAGACATCTGTCGGCGTCACCGTCAAATGCAAAGCCCATATCAAGATGTTTTTCTCTTACAAGCTGACAGAGAGAGTCAATATGTGTCGAGCCACAACCTAGGTTTATATTTGTGCCATCGGGGGAAGTCCCTATTGTATAGGTCTGAGCACCGAGGGCATCGAATATTGCCTTGGCAATACTCCAAGAAGCACCGTTAGCACAGTCAAGTCCGATCCTTAGATTCTTATAGGAATGAGATGCGAGCGAGATGAGATAACCAACGTAACGATTTCTGCCCGCTACATAGTCAACAATGCATCCGATTCTCTCACGGGTTGCAAGAGGAATGTCATTTCCTGAAATATGGAGCCTTGAAACATCACCGTCGATATATGCTTCTATGAGAGAGGTGATGCTATCATCAATTTTCTCTCCGTAACGGTTGATGATCTTTATGCCGTTGTCATAATATGGATTGTGAGATGCGGTGATCATAATACCACAGTCAAATTCGTCCTGGCGTGTAACATAGGAAACGCCGGGTGTTGTGATTACGTGAAGCATATATACATCAGCACCTGAAGCTGTGATACCTGCAGCAATTGCATATTCAAGCATATAGCTTGAGCGTCTTGTGTCTTTACCAAGAACTATGCGAGGACGGTAGTTGGATTTGATGTTTCCTGACATAGGAGAAGAGAAGTACCAGCCCAAAAATCTTCCCACTTTGTAGGCATTGTCGGACGTCAGAGTCAGATTAGCCTCGCCTCTGTATCCATCAGTTCCGAAGTACTTGCCGGGATATTGTGACGCTGCACCATCAGAAGAATTGCTTTTGTCAAAGTTGAGTGCGATTTCATCACGAAGCATTGTGTCTGCACTCACAGAAAAAAGATTACAAAGCTCTACAATTTTTTCTATTTGAGGAACGGACTGCCCCATTTCCCACTTAGATATCGACTGACGAGACACATTCATTTTCTCAGCAAGCTGCTCTTGAGTAATTCCCGTAACGGTTCTTAAATAAGTAATTTTTTCGCCTATTGTCATAATTATAGTCTCCTTAAAAACAAATTTCTAATTTATATTATATGCAAGTATTAAGCGCATTTAAACAAAAGAGTTGAACTCCGAAAGTAACGCAACCAAAAGTAGCAAAACTCAAGATTGTTTCGCAACAAGTTGAAAACTCGTTGTTTACAAGACTATTATATCACAAGAAAAAGAAAAAAGCAACTACTAATTTGCAAAAAAGCAAATCAATAGTCGCTTTTATTTTGGATTATTTGTAGTTTTCTTCCGTTTCCTCTTCGTCAAGTGGAATACTTGATGGAGCGAGCCTTTCAATTGTTACGATTTCAGAGTCGGGAAACAGCTGGCTTTGCATTAAGATATTCAAGCTTTCTTCTTCCTCAGGGGAGACAACATCATAAGAATTGCGATCAAAGAAGTTAAACAAATAGCCGTTCTGTTTCTTCTTAATGTAATTGACAGCAAGTGCAAAACCGGTGCCGATAGCGGCAATGATTCCTGCTGTGACAAGAATTATAATCAGGGCTTTGTTGCGTTTTTCACGCTTTATCTTTTCTTCAAGATGATCCCGGTAGATATCAAGCAACTTTATGAGCGATATTGCAGAAACAATGACGGTCGCTAGTTGAATAAGCTTACCGAATAATCTGCAAGCATTAAAGCTCTTTCTTTTGTTATCAGACATTTGCGAACTCCTCCTGAATAATATTTGTTATTGACACTATACGGAAGTTTTATTCGTCGCCCTGTTTGGAAATATATTTGAGATATGCGTTGATAAAGCCATCGATCTCGCCGTTCATTACTGCAGAGATATTTCCTGTCTCAAAGCCTGTTCTGTTGTCCTTGACAAGAGTGTAGGGCATAAATACATATGAACGAATCTGTGCGCCCCACTCAATATTTGTTTTGTTGCCCTGAATTTCTTCAATGGTATCAAGTCTTTCACGGATTTTGATTTCCATAAGCTTGGACTTGAGCATCTTCATAGCTGTTTCCTTGTTCTGGAGCTGTGAACGCTCGGTTTGACAGGTTACAACGATACCTGTTGGTTTATGAACAATACGAACTGCAGAGGAAACCTTGTTGACGTTCTGTCCACCGGCTCCACTTGAGTGGAAGGGGATAAAGTCATAATCTTCGTCTCTGACAACAACCTCATCAAGCTTATCAAACTCAGGCATAACCTCAATTGAAGCAAAGGACGTGTGTCTTCTACCCTGCGAGTCAAACGGAGAGACTCTTACAAGTCTGTGGACACCATTCTCACTCTTAAGATAACCATAAGCATTAACGCCTTCTACCATAATTGTAGCACTCTTGATTCCGGCTTCTTCGCCATCAAGCCAATCAGTAAGCTTAACCTTAAAGCCTGCTTTTTCGGCCCATCTTGTTATCATTCTGTAAAGCATCAAAGCCCAGTCCTGAGCCTCAGTACCACCTGCGCCGGGATGGAAAGAAACGATGGCATTGTTTCTGTCATATTCACCCGAAAGGAGAATAGAAATTCTTTCTTTTTCTTCCTGGGCAAGAATTGCAGCAAGCTCTTCTTCAACCTCAGGGACGCAGCTTTCATCGTTTTCTTCAATAGCAAGCTCTGCGAGCGCAATTGCATCCTCAAGACGAGCGCAAAGTGCTTCATAATCGGAGACGGTATCCTTTGCCTGCTTAATTGTCTGCAGAACCTTTGATGAGTTTTCCTGGTTAGACCAGAAATCTGCCTCAAGTGTCTGTGCTTCAAGCACGACAACCTTTTCTCTCAGCTCTTCAATTCTGAGTGCGTCTCCGAGCTCTACGAGAACAGGACGAAGACCTAAAAGTTTATATTTTGCTTCTTCAAGTGCGACTATCAATAAAGACCTCCCGCCTGAAATCAGGCTTTGCACAATAATTTTCATTATATTATATCATAAAACAAACTACATTTGCAATAGGGTTGAGCGAAAAAATGCATTAAATTATAATTCATCCGTATTATTGTCACAAAAACTCAAAAAACAAAATATTAAGACAAATTGACCTTCTAAAGCTTAATTAATTCAATCATTTTTGTTTAGATTTAATCTTGAATATTAACTAAAATTGTAGTATCATTTATCAGCAATAATATTTGACTTTTTTGAAATTTAAGGAATTATACTATGGAAACACTTTTGAGTATATCTGTTGCTCTTGTTGCCGGACTTGCGATGTCGAGAGTTGCAAAGCTCTTGAAATTACCTGCTGTAACGGGCTATCTTGTTGCAGGTCTTCTCGTTGGCCCATTCTGTCTCGGTGCTCTTGGTATTCCCGGGCTTGGGTTTACGTCCCTCCATCAGCTTGAAGACCTCGGTATTATATGCGATGTTGCTCTTGGATTTATTGCTTTTGCGATTGGTAATGAGTTCAGACTCTCCGAGCTTAAGCATATCGGCAAAAAGGCGTTGTTTATTGGAATATTTCAGGCAGTAGCTGCAACTCTTGTTGTTGACGCCGTTCTTATCGCTTTTGTATTTATCATCGGAGGAAAGCTAACACTTCCTGTTGCAATTACTCTTGGTGCTATTGCATCGGCAACTGCTCCTGCAGCGACTCTAATGGTTGTAAGACAGTACAAAGCAAAGGGTAAGCTTACCGATTTGCTTTTGCCCATCGTTGCAATTGATGACGCAGTTGGACTTGTTATTTTTTCCGTGTCCTATGGAATTGCAACAGCAATAAGCCAGGGTAGCGCAGATATCGTTTCGATTGTAGTTGAACCACTTGTTGAGATTGTTGGCTCGCTTGCGCTTGGTCTTGCACTTGGATTTTTGTTTTCTTTGTGCGAGAAGTTCTTCCATTCGAACAGCAAAAGACTCTCTTTAGCTGTAACTGCTGTTATTCTTACAGTCGCTCTTACACAAATCAAGTTCAACATCGGCCCGATTCACGTTGGCTTTTCAAGTCTTCTAACTTGTATGATGCTCGCAACTGTATTCTGTAATGTTTGTGACTTTTCTGCAGAAATTATGGAAAGAACGGATAAATGGACTCACCCACTCTTTATTCTTTTCTTTGTAATAAGTGGCGCTGAGCTTGATTTGAGCGTATTTGCTGATGTTGCAGTAATTATCATAGGCATTATTTATATTATTAGCCGAACAGCAGGCAAATATTTCGGCGCAGGTATCTCGGCTAAGATCACAAAATGCGAGAAGAATATTGTTGATTATCTTGGTATCACCCTGTTCCCTCAGGCCGGTGTTGCGCTCGGTATGGCGATGACCGTTCTGCCACTTGGAGAGGATGGCGTCGTAATCAGAAATATCGTTCTTTTTGGTGTTCTTATTTACGAGCTTGTCGGTCCGGCTCTCACTAAGTGGGCTCTTACCAAATCAGGTGACATCTCGCCCAAGGAAGCAGGAAAGACAGCGAGAAAAAGAAACGCAGACGCATAAGCTCATTTCATAATTTACAAACATCAAGCCTCGAGAAATCGGGGCTTGATTTTTTCTTGACTTTGTGTGTCTAAAATAGTATAATTATTGTGTGTTGTTTACAACTAAATCAATTGGAGGCAGAAATGAAAAGGGAAGTTCTTTGTGGAGCAGATAGACTTGATAGCATAAAAACATTAATTGATGGCAAGCGATGTGGTCTTTTGACCTCTGCTTCAGGTGTTACTCGCTTTGGCGTGCCGACTTACTCTATACTTGCAAGTAAATACAATCTGAGCGTTCTTTTCGCTCCGGAGCACGGTGTTCGATCTGTACTCCAGGCAGGAGGATGGGGCGGTGCTTACATAGACTCAGAAACCGGCGTTCCAGTTTATGATCTTCCGGGTGGTGGAAATCCTGATATCGATCAGGCACTGTCGCTTTGTGATGTTGTGATTTACGATATTCAGGATGTCGGCGCAAGGTTTTATACATACATTTATTGTCTTACTTACATAATGGAAGAATGTTCGAAGAGAAGCATTCCCGTGATAGTGCTTGACCGTCCAAATCCTATCTCCGGTAATATGGAGCAGGTGGAGGGCGCAATTCTTGACGAGGATAGGTATTCTTCATTCATAGGCAAATACGCACTCCCTGTGCGTTATTCAATGACCTGTGGCGAATTTGCTCGTTATATTAACGAGGAGAAAAGTTTTGGGTGCGAACTTATGGTTGTTGAGTGCGAGGGATGGGAGCGAAAATTATATTATGACGAGCTTTCACTACCCTGGATAAATCCGTCACCCAATATTCCAAGCGTTGACTGTTCTATCAATTATATAGGCACGTGTCTTCTTGAAGCAACAAATGCATCGGAAGGCAGAGGAACAACAAGGCCGTTCGATATTGTTGGTGCGCCGTATGTTGACTCCCGTAAGCTTTGCGATATGATGAATTCTTATGGCCTTGAAGGAGTTTTCTTCAGCAGAGCCTACTTTACTCCAATGTTCAGTAAATGGAAGGGCGAAGGCTGTGAAGGCGTGCAGTTTAACATAACGGACAGACTCGCATACAACCCACACGCTGCAGGAGTGTATCTTATTCGCTCACTTATGGAGTATTCGGGCTTTGATCTTTCTGCTCCTAATATGAACCTGAGGTACGGTCTTAACTCGCTTTCCTTTGATGGTGGGTTTGATCCCCGTGTGATTCTTGAGAGCGAAAAAGCCGGCATAGATGCCTTTGTTGCAAAAGTAAAAAAGCACTTGTTGTACTCATAACCCCAAAGTTCAAATTGTTTGCCAAATAAATTGTTTGGTTTTTGAAAAAAATTATCAAAATCTATTGACACAAAAGCCGTGATGTATTATATTATTAATGACATTGATTTACGGAGGTTTCGCTATGAAATTTATTTGCAATCTTTGTGGTTACGAATATGATGCTAAGGTCGGAGACATCGAGTCCGGAATTGACGCCGGGGTTGATTTTGATGATCTGCCTGACAACTGGGTTTGTCCATTCTGTGGCGCAGGAAAAGAAGAGTTTGAGCCTGTTGCAGAAGACAAAGACGAGGAAGAATAATGCTTGGTTTTGGGGTTGCCGAACTTTCGGCGCCCCGTTTTTATTATTTAACTTGACCGAATAAAAAAGTTGTGGTATACTTATTGTATAATGAAAAGTGTGTATATAGAGGTATACAATGAAAACATTACTCGTTGTTGACGGAAACAGCATACTAAACAGAGCTTTTTATGGAATACGTGCGCTTACAAACTCTAAAGGTCTTCCTACTAACGCTGTATATGGTATGATAACGATGCTTTCAAAGCAAGTGGAAAAATACAAGCCGGACTTTGCTGCAATCGCTTTTGATCTTCACGCTCCTACTTTCAGGCATAAAATGTATGACGGATACAAGGCTACCCGAAAGGGTATGCCACAAGAGCTTGCACTTCAGATGCCTTATGCTCACAAAGCTGCCGCTGCTCTTGGATTTACTGTTATCGAAAAGGAAGGATATGAGGCCGACGATATCTTGGGTTCTCTTGCTGCAAAAGCATCAGATTGTAATATAAAAACGCTTATTATGACAGGCGACCGAGATTCGCTTCAGCTGATAAATGACAACACCGTTGTACTTCTTGCAACAAATTCAGACTATTTGTATTTTGACGAAAATGCTTTCGTTGAGAAATACGGTGTAAGACCCACTCAGTTTGTTGATGTCAAGGCTTTGATGGGGGATTCTTCGGACAATATCCCCGGCGTTGCGGGAATTGGCGAGAAGGGTGCACTTTCTCTTATCGCTGAGTTCGGTGATCTCGACTCCCTGTTTGAAGGATATGAAGGAAACACCTCCGTGAAGCCTGCAATGAAGAATAAGCTTGCGGCGGGAAGAGAGTCAGCGTATCTTTCAAGGACTCTTGCGCAGATCAATTGCAACGTTCCACAGTTGCCTGAAATATGTGAGCTTTGCGATGGTCAGATTGTTCGAAACCTTGCATATGATCTCTTTACAGAGCTTGAATTCAATGCGCTTATATCAAAATATTCTCTTGAAGCATCAGCCCCTTGCGTTAATGATAACGAGAAGGAAATCGAGATAAAGAACGGCATTGAGTTTGTTGCAGAGCTAATTGAAAAAGGTGGTTGTGGAATATATATTGACGGCTGTACCGTTTCGGCGTTTGATGGTAAGACGGTTGCTGTTTGCGAGCTGTGCGAGCTTGTTTTGTCAAAGATATCTGCTTGTGCAAAGAAGCTTTATGTTTATGACTCAAAAACTATTTACAAGCTTTGCGATGAAAATGGCTTTTCCTGCAGAGAGGTTGCAGATGACGTTATGCTTGCAGCTTATGTTCTTGACTCGCAAGGTGGTCATAGCCTTGACAAGCTTGTTACAAAGTATCTCTCCTCGACGCTGTCGACAGAGATTCATTATTCTGTTTATGTATATCAGTTGAGAGAGGCTCTTGTATCAGCTCTTGAGTCAAGTGGCTCAATGAGTCTCTACCGTGATATTGAACTACCTCTTTCGGCCGTGCTCGCTGATATGGAGGAGGCAGGCTTTCTTATAGACAGACAGGGCCTTGCAGATTACGGAGAGGTTCTCACAGAGCAAGCAGAAGCACTTGCTGAGAGGATTTATTTCCTTGCAGGTGAAGAGTTTAATATCAACTCTCCAAAACAGCTTGGCGAGATTTTATTTGAGAAGCTTGGACTGCCCGCAGGAAAGAAGACTAAAACCGGCTATTCAACAAACGCTGAAATTCTTGAAAAGCTTGCTCCCAAGCACCCGATCGTTTCGGATATACTTGACTACCGTCAGCTAACAAAACTGATCGGAACATACGTTACAGGCCTTCTTAAGGTCGCTGACGAAGAGGGAAAAATTCACACAACCTTCAAGCAAACGGGTACAGCCACAGGTCGTCTTTCGTCTGCTGAGCCGAATTTGCAGAACATCCCCGTAAAAACTGAAGTTGGACGAGAGTTGCGCAAATTTTTCCTTCCAAGAGATGGATATAAGCTGATTTCGGCCGACTATTCGCAGATCGAGCTCAGAATTCTTGCTTGCATTTCCGGTGATGAGAGAATGATGAGTGCGTTTATTGGTGGCGCAGACATTCATACGTCAACAGCTTCAGCTGTATTTGGAGTGCCGGAGGATGAGGTAACACCACTTCTGCGTAAGAGAGCAAAGGCTGTAAATTTTGGAATCGTTTATGGAATTGGAGACTATTCGCTCTCACAAGATCTCGATATTACGGTGAAGCAGGCAAAAGAGTATATTGACAGCTATCTAAGCTCTTATCCTGCGGTAAGTGCATATTTGCAAAACATAGTTACTGTTGCTAAAAACCAAGGATACGTCGACACGCTGTATGGCAGAAAGCGATATATACCTGAAATTTCACAGGGCAACGCAATTATGCGAAAGTTTGGTGAGAGAGTTGCTATGAACAGCCCCATTCAGGGAACTGCTGCTGATGTTATTAAGATCGCAATGCTGAGGGTCAGCGAAAGACTTAAAGCTGAGGAGCTTGACGCTAAAATGATTCTCCAAGTACACGATGAGCTTATTATTGAAGCTTCGGCCGAATGCGCCGAAAGAGCTGCGGTCATTCTTAAGGAAGAGATGGAACACGCAGTTTCTCTGCCGGTACCACTTACCGTTGACCTGTCAATTGGTGACCGTTGGTATGAGACTTAAAAACACTTTTTCTACACGAAACGCACAAATAACTACAAAATCCTTGACATTGTAGTATATTTAGTTTATAATATTTTCTAATAAAATATCTCATAAGGAGACAGAAAAATGAGACTTAGACCACCTGCTTATCCTCTTATCACGATTGATCCTTATTTCAATGTCTGGTCTGCATCCGACAAGCTGACAGATACCGACACTCAGCATTGGACAAGCCGTCCAAATACCATTTCAGGAATTGCAACCATTGATGGGAAAGAGTACAGGATCATCAGTGCATACGGCTCTGACACGATACCTGCTATGAATCAGGTTTCTGTTGATTGCAGTGCTTTTTCCACCACATATGTCTTTGATGATGCAGGCGTAAAGCTCACCCTTGTATTTACTTCACCCATTATTCCATCCGATCTTTATCTCCTTTCAAGACCTGTAAGTTTCCTTGAAATCAAAAAGGAATCAAGCGATGGCCGCCGTCATTCCGTATCTGTAAAAATTGAAGTGTCGGAAGAGATTTGCATGAACTTCAAGGGCGTGGATGATGTTGATATCGAGACATCCTCCCTCGGTTCTGTAAATACAGTAAAAATGGGAACAAAATCACAGAAGATTCTAAGTCGCAGTGGCGACGATCTTCGCATTGATTGGGGTTATTTTTATCTTAGTGGTGCCGGTGAGGTTTATGCCAGAACTGATGACGATGCACTCCATTTCGTTGGTATTAAGACAGAAGTCAAACACAGCGCGCTTATAAGCTTTGCTTATGACGATATTTACAGTATTGAGTATTTTGGCAAGCATCTTAAGTCATATTGGAACAGAAACGGTGCGTCTATTACAGATGAGATCGTAAAGGCGCACGCTGACTATAAGGCTGTAATGCGCCGTTGCAACGCGCTTGCAGAGACAATGTTTGCTGATTCTGTTCGTGCAGGCGGCGAGAAATATGCTGAGCTTCTTGAGCTTGCTTTCAGACAGGCTATTGCTGCTCATAAGCTTGTGCTTGATGAGAATGGCGAGGTACTCTTTATCTCGAAGGAGTGTTATTCTAACGGTTGTGCCGCAACAGTCGACGTAAGCTATCCCTCAATCCCTCTTTTCCTCCTTTACAACCCCGAACTTGTAAAAGGAATGATGCGCCCTGTTTACAAATACGCGCGCACTGAGGAATGGGTGTTTGACTTTGCACCCCACGATGTAGGCCGTTATCCTATTCTTAATGGACAGGTATATGGCAACAATAAGATTGAAAAGCAGATGCCGGTCGAAGAGTGTGGTAATATGCTCGTTATGGAGCTTGCCGTTGCTGTTGCGCTCAAGGATGCTTCCTTCGCCGCAGAGCATATTGATCTTCTTGACAGATGGGTACAGTATCTTATCGACAATGGCCGTGATCCTGCAAACCAGCTTTGCACGGATGACTTTGCAGGACACCTTGCACATAACTGCAACCTTTCTCTCAAGGCTATAATGGGTATTGCGGGATACGGTATACTCAAAGGAATGCTTGGAGACAAGAGAGCAAAGCGCAAATATCTTGCACTTGCTCGTGATATGGCTGTTGATTGGGAAAAGAGAGCGTCAAACGGTGATGGAAGCTATCGCCTTGCTTTCGATAAGCCCGGTACATTCAGTATGAAGTATAATATTGTTTGGGATAAGCTTCTCGGAACAGAGATTATGTCAAAGACAGTAATCGAATCCGAGGTCGCAAGCTATCGCAGACATACAGATAGATACGGCCTTCCTCTTGACAACCGTATGCCTTACACAAAGAGCGACTGGCTCATCTGGACGGCTACACTCACATCCGACAGATATACATTTGAAGAGATGATTGAACCTATGTGGCACGCATTTAACTCCACAGAGAGCCGTGTACCTATGACTGACTGGTATTACACAATAAACGGTCGCCATAAGGATTATTTCAGCACTACTGATCAGGTAGAAAAGAGCTTTAGAAACAGAACTGTCGTTGGTGGCTATTTCATTAAGCTACTTGAATACAGAGGAATAATGAAGCTTTAAACATAATATCGGGGTTGTGTACACAACCCCGAAAATAAATTTTACGAGGCAAAAATGAACGCAGTTGTAAATGATATTCTTTCCGTTTGTAATAATATAGGTATAGACGAGAATACGGGCCACCTTACTTTTGCAGGTAGGGATACCGTTGTACTTGCCGAGAAATACGGAACACCATTATATTTGCTTGATGAGTCATACATTCGTAGTATGTGCCGCATATATGCCGCTGCTATGAAAGAGGCTTTCACAGGCTCTTCCCGTCCAATGTTTGCAAGCAAAGCGTTGTCTTGCAAGAGAATCTATCAGATTGTTGGAGAAGAGGGACTTGGCGTTGACGTAGCATCTCCAGGTGAGCTCTACACAGCTATTACGGCAGGATTTGACCCCAAGAACATAGTTTTTCACGGTAACAACAAAACCGATGCTGATATAGCTCTCGCGATTGATAACAAAATCGGCATATTCGTTTGTGATAACAAAGAAGAATTGTGCCGTATCGACGAATATGCGTCAAAGAAGGGAATTGTTCAAAGAATAATTATCAGAGTCACGCCCGGCATTGATCCCCATACACACGCCAAAATCAACACAGGCCGTGTAGACAGTAAGTTTGGAGCGGCAATCGAAACAGGTCAAGCAGATGAGCTTACAGAGCTTGCGCTCAGCTTAAATAATATTGCACTTGAGGGCTTCCATTGTCACATAGGCTCGCAGATTTTTGACTTTGAACCATTCTGTGATGCAGCAAAAATTATGGTTGCGTACATAGCGCATATAAAATCACGCTTGGGATTTGAGGCCCCTTGTCTTAATCTTGGTGGTGGAATGGGTGTTAGATACACGCCCTCAGATCCACTTATTGATTATCGTGCAAACATTCTTGCTATTGGAAAGATAGTTGATGCTGAATGCAAAGCTTGCGGCGTCAGAAAGCCCGATATTCTGCTTGAACCCGGCAGAAGTATTGTAGCAGCTGCAGGAATGACACTTTATACTGTTGGCGCAATAAAGGAGATTGACGGCTTCCGTAACTATACATCAATTGACGGTGGAATGGCAGACAACCCACGCTATGCGCTTTATAATTCGTCTTATACTGTTGCTCTTGCAAGCAGAGCTGCAAATGAGCCCGACTTTGAATGCACGATAGCCGGTAGATGTTGCGAGAGTGGAGATCTCATTCAGGAGAATGTAAGAATACCAAGACCGGTTCGTGGTGAAATTCTTGCTGTAGCTACTACCGGCGCATATAACTATTCTATGGCATCAAATTATAATCGTCTCCCTCGCCCTCCTATCGTTGTTCTCTCAGATGATGGCGAGTATATAGCAGTCAAACGGGAAACGTTTGAAGATCTTGTTTCAAATGATGTTTAATTTATTAATAACAGCACCTCGGCAAATGCCGAGGTGCTGTTATAATATTTAGCCTTTAAGCTCAATATTTCTTTTGTACGCTGCCACCACAGCCGCCATTGTAGCAGCTCTGAAGCCGTTTTCTTCAAGTGCGTGAACACCGGCAATTGTGCTTCCTCCGGGACTGCATACGGCGTCTTTGAGGCTTGCGGGTGAGGGTGTGTCAATAATCATCTGGGCTGAGCCCTTTAACATTTGTGCCGCGTATATTATGGCCTTGTCTCTGGGTATGCCAAGCTCAACGGCAGCATCAGCAAGTGCTTCTGCAAATATACAAGCGAAAGCAGGGCCACAGCCGCATACGGCTGTTGCAGCATCTATCTTTGACTCCTCAAGCTTGCTGATAAGCCCACATTTGCTAAGAGCATCAAGAAAAACTGCTTCATCGGCAAGCGACACCATTTTGGATGGAGCGTAGAGAATTACACCATCGCCTATTTTGCAGGGTGTGTTTGGCATAATTCTTATGATAGGACGATTGATTTTTAAATACTCTTCAAAGAAGAATATCTCAAGCCCTGCGGCCATAGTCACAATGATGCAATCACTTGTATTGATTGTATCAACGAGTGGCGAGACGGCACTTTCCATAAATTGTGGCTTAATACCAAGGAATACAAATTTGCACGATTTGATGAGCTCAGTTGCTGAACTTGCAACGCTTGCGCCCGTTTCCGTAGCTAAGTTATCGGCTTTGCTTTTATCAATATCGAAAAGCAAAATACTTTTGCCACTAACGCTCTTTGAAACTGCGTAGGCGAGTGCGCCACCCATATTGCCACAACCGATAAAGCCTATTTTATTATTCATAGCCATCTCCTTATCTTGTTTGTCCGTTTCCACGGATTTTGTATTTGTAGGATGTCAGCTCGCAAAGTCCCATAGGTCCTCTTGCGTGCATCTTTTGAGTGGAAATACCAATCTCACAGCCAAGTCCAAATTCTCCTCCATCGGTAAACCTTGTAGAAGCATTATGATAAACCGAGGTGCTGTCTATTTCGGACAGAAAACGCTCAGCGGCATCCCTGTCATCCGTAACTATGGACTCGCTGTGTCCTGTTGAGTGTGCAGAAATATGAGCTATTGCATCGTCAATAGACGAAACTACCTTTACTGCAAGAATATAATCGAGAAATTCGGTATCAAAATCCGTGCTTGTGGCAGGACATCCATCAATTATCGCTTGTGCAAATTCATCAAGTCTGAGTTCAACAGGCGCAAGTCCTCTTGCCGCTCTGTCTGTGCAGATGCGCTCTCTGAGCTTCGGAAGAAAAACATTTGCTATATCCTTGTGAACTACACAAACCTCTGCGGCGTTGCAAACCGATGGACGCTGAGTTTTTGCGTTTTCAATAATGCTTAGAGCCATATCGATATCAGCGCATTTGTCAACATAAATATGACAAATACCTGTGCCGGTTCTTATACAAGGAACTTTTGCATTTTCTACACAGGATCTGATAAGCCCGGCTCCTCCACGAGGGATGAGCACATCAATATAGTCTATTGCGCACATAAGCTCGTTTGCCGCAGCTCTGCTGTTGTCCTCGAGAATGTTAACAGCATCTTCAAGTCCGAATTCAAAGATCGCAGACTTGATTGCTTTGATAATTGCCATTGATGTAAGGTGAGCTTCTTTACCACATTTAAGTACGCAAGCGTTTCCACTTTTGAAGCAAAGAGCTGCAGCGTCGGACGTTACATTAGGTCTGCTTTCATATATTATACCAATAACTCCAAGGGGAACTCCCACTTTTTCAATGACAAGTCCATTTGGCAGTGTTTCAGTCGATATAGTTCTTCCAATAGGATCCGGCAACTTTGCAACATCACGAATGCCGTTTGCCATTGATGCGATCCTCGCTTCGCTGAGCATCAGTCTGTCAATCATAACGGAAGATAAAGAAGAGCGCGCCGCCTCTACATCCAACGAGTTTGCGATAAGTATTTCTTCGGTTG
Source organism: Eubacteriales bacterium (assembly GCA_045543615.1). GTDB lineage: Bacteria > Bacillota > Clostridia > Oscillospirales > CAG-272 > CAG-390. Next base: position 5,088 of record JAZPXL010000018.1, on the reverse strand, counting down.
CAAGAGTCAAGGCATCCGCCATCGCTAAAAGTGCTTTGTTTTTGTCTTCGGTCGAGAGCAGCGCGAGAGAAACCGACGCTCTCTTGGCTCTCTGCATAATTTCAAGATTTGTCATTTTTGCTCCTTATTTGAGACGAAACGAGTACAGGTGGGATCTGTCGAATCAAGTATATCGTAAAGAATTTTAGGATTGGCTCCGTTAGCGATTATCATATCACATCCACCAGCGGTACAGATCTGCGCCGCAGATAGCTTGGTTCTCATTCCTCCTGTTCCGAGAGTGGAAGCACTATCTCCTGCAAGCGCAAGTATATCATCATTAATTTCATCAATGCGCTTGATAAGTACAGCATCGGGACTTGTATGAGGATCGGCAGTAAATAATCCGTCAATATCAGAAAGCAGAATGAGCAGATCGGCTTTTACGCTTACGCTCACCAGTGCAGAGAGTGTGTCGTTATCTCCAACTTTTATTTCTTCAGTTGCTATCGTGTCATTTTCGTTGATAATCGGCAGAGCACCAAGCTCAAGAAGTCTGCTTATTGTATTTGAGAAGTTTTCGTGTCTTTCTGTGCTGTTGAAGTCAGAGCCTGTTAGAAGTATCTGTGCTACTGTGTGGTGATATTCCGAAAACAGCTTGTCATAAGTGTACATCAGCTCACATTGACCAACGGCGGCCGCCGCTTGCTTTGTTGCGATGTCCGATGGCTTGCCGTGAAGCGAGAGCTTTGCGCTTCCCATTCCGATAGCTCCGCTTGAAACAATAATGATTTCATTACCGGCATTTTTGATGTCGCTTAAAATTCGGCATATTTCCTCAGTTCGCCTAATATTGAGCTGACCGGATGAATGAGTAAGAGTTGTTGTTCCTATTTTTATTACTATTCTCATTTCGACCTCCACAAAAAATAATGTAATTATTATAGCATAAAAGATTATGTTTTACAATAGATTTTTTGCGTTTTCTGTTAGTTAAACAAAAAAGGCACGCCTTTGGGCGTGCCTTAAACATTTATTTACTTGTAACGCCTACTGATGAGGTTTTGTATTCATCGGCTACGGGATTGTCATTGAACACGGCTTTATATGCTGCTTCTTTTATTATTGACGCGCTCTCTGAAGAAACCGAACCGTTAAACTCAACCTCTCTTGGATCTTCGTTAAATATTGATGCAAAGAGAGTGAACGCCGCTACTGTGCTTCCATAAACGGACGGATGGAAAAGATCGCTGTTGTATACGTCGAAAGAAGTGTTATTGGTGTGCACATCAAGCATAGCCGTTCCGACGAGAGACACGCTCGCTCCGACCTCTTCGGCTATTGCAGTATATGCAGCACGCAATTTCATCTCCATTGTAGCCGTGTCGCCTCCGTGGGTTGGAAGCTTGCTGTATCCTGCTTTGTAGCCCCAGGTTTCATACAGCCATATTTCAGCACCATTCTGCTTGATAAGCTCGGATAGCCCACGAACGCCGTCATAGAATCTTCCGGGGTCTTTGATGGCACAACCACTTTGCTCTTGAAGTATAACAACATCGTATTTTGTTTTCTTCAGTCTCGAACGAACCATAAGTCCGTATGAGTCTGAAATATCTGCAAATTCAGATAGGTAATGACCACCGTTTGTTACGGAATCAACCTTTACCTTATATCCCGCAGACGTGCAGATTTTTTCGAAAATAGCAGTCGGCATATCGTTATAGAAGGTAAAGCTGTTTCCTACAAAAAGAATCTTTATTTCTTTGTTAGGGTCACGCTTATTTGCGTCAGCAGTAGTAGTTTCGTCAGTTGTAGCATCCGCAGAAAGAACAGTTGTAACGTCACCACATGTTGTGCCGTCAGCGTCAGGATTTGTTGCTTCTACAGAAGATGTGGTGTCGCTGCCGTTTGCTGTATTATTACAAGACATAAAGAGCAGAGAAGAGCCAAGAATTGAGATGCAGACTAAAACAGATATAATTCTTTTCATAATATTACTCCTCATTTTTTTGAAATTATACCACAAAATAGAGAAAAAGTCCATAGTTTTTTGAATTATTAATTTCAGCACTGTTTCCTTGTGCAAAATTGTTAAAAAATAATTTAATTTTCTTAACTTTTTTCGTTTTAGCTATTGCAAAATCCGACAAATAGTGATACAATATATAAAGCGAAAACCAATAAAAACATTTGGAGGAAAGAAATGAACAAAACAATTCGCAAGATTACAGCATTGCTTCTTGTTGCAATGACTGTTCTCGCACTTATTCCTTTTACTGCAGCAGCTGCTGACGAAAAGTCCGCAACTCTCATCACATCTGCTGACCAGCTCGTAACCGGTGAGTACGTTATCGTTACTAAGGCTACAAACAAGGCTATGACTACATTCGATAGTGGCTCAAGCTGGGTTCTTGCTACTGACGGCACTGCTGTAGATGGCAAGATTGACTCCGTTGCAGCTAATACCATTTGGACAGTTACAGTTGACGGAACATCCGTTACACTTAAGGACTCCGCTGGCAACTTCATTAAGCCTAAGACTGGCAACAACAATGGCATCCTGAGCGGTACATACAACTGGGAAGTAACATTCACTAACGGCGTATTTACTTTTGCAGGTACGGGTTCTGATACAACTAAGCTCGCTTCTAACAAGAACGAGAGCGGCAAGTTCAGATCTTACAAGACTACTACTATTAATGGCAACAAGGCTGGTTATCCCTGCGAGTTCTATCTTTACGCAGTAGGTACAGCAGCTGCTGATGATACAACCGCTGCAGCTCCTGATACCACAGTAGCAACACCTGACACAACCGTTGCTGCTCCGGAGGTTCCTACAACTCCCATTAACCCCAACACATTCGACACAAGCAAGAAGTACACAATGCACCTTGTTCAGGCTAACCTTGGCAAGACGCTCTACTTCAATGGTGCGATGAGTGGTAACTATTTTGCAACAACCGAAGATGCAAACGCTGCTGCTCTCCTTACAGTAGAGACTGTTGAAGGTGGATATCTTCTCTCCTTTATGGATGGTGCTACCAAGAAGTATATTGACATTTATGAGTATCAGACCGGCAAGGCAGGCGTTCGCATTACTGAAACTCCCACCGGCGTTTTCAAGTACAGCGATGCTGCAGGAACTTGGGTAGTTAACTGTGCAGGTTCTGATCGTTATCTCGGTACATACAATACGTTTGCTACTTTCTCCGCTTCCGCCATCAGCTACATCACAGGCGAAAATGCTGCTAACGTAGGCGTTTCTCAGTTCCCTGCAATCTTCACAGCTGTTGAGGCTGAGGAGACAACAGCAGAAGAGACAACAGTAGAAGAGACAACAGCAGAAGAGACAACTGTTGAGGCTACAACTGAGTCCACAACTGCAGCTGCTCCTGAGACTACTGTTGCTGACACAACTGTTACCGATCCCGGCGCAACCGGCGACACAGCAGTTCTTTTCGTAATCCTTGCTGTTGTTGCAGTTCTTTCTGTAGCAATCGTTGCAAAGAAGAGAACTAACTGATAATTGATAGTTTGATTCTTTAAAAATTACAAAACAGCTTGCGCACCCGTGGGTGTACAAGCTGTTTTCTTTTTCTTATGCATCATTCTTTAAATTAGAGATGCACCATTTGGTGCATCTTCTATTTTGTTGCCTAAGAACGACTAAAAAGTGCCACCATCTCGCATCTCAATCACGACGAAGGCGTGTATATCATCAATGCGTAGCATTGTATATCACCAACACGAAGTGTTGTATATCATCAAGCCGCAGATAGATGCACGCTAAAGCGTGATGAGATACAGCCCCAAAGGGGCTGATGATATATGCCGCACTTCGCGCGGTGATGATATGCCAAGCCGAAGCCTTGCGCCTGCGGCTTGGATAAACAAAAATAGAACATTTGTCGGTAGGCAAATGTTCTGTTTTTGTTGCGATAAACGAGTGAAAAGGTCAACTGGGGTAGGTAAAACTGAAAAAAGGTCAACTTTTTCCTGCTGCCTTCTCGACAAATTGGAATTTGCTTACTCAATTTCTGTGCGAATAGTAAACTCTTTTGGAAGATTAAATATCTCCTTTTTCAAGAATAGAGGATAAAAATACTCATCCTTCAATCTTTCAAACCCCAACCATTCAAAGGTATGAATGCGATGACCTTCGTTTGAAGTAAACCGTTCGCCTCTTTCCAATAAATGTGTATTTGATATATCCATTAAAAAATAAATGCAAAGTTCGTGATAGTGAAGATTATCGACATCTTCAGTAAAAAAAGCTTGGTTTAGCCAAAGTGGACGAACAATCTTAGGTACAACACCCAATTCCTCTTGGACCTCTCTAATAACAGCATTTTCTGCCGTTTCACCTAATGCAACTCTCCCACCCGGCAGATAGTAATAGGGTGATCTATCATCGTGCATAGCCAAGATTTTCCCGTCAGAAATCATCATAGCGCAAACTCTATAATTGAATTTCTCGTTATTTGATTTAAAAGATATATCCATCTGCTAATGCCTCCGTCAAATTCTTATTCGTTTAACTGTTCGACATATTCTTATCGATTAGATTATACCACAAAGTCTAACTAAAATCAAGGCGCAAGCCTTGTATATCATCAATTCCGCAAGGAATTGTATATCATCAACACGAAGTGTTGTATATCATCAAGCCGCAGGAAAATACACGCTGGCGCGTGATGAGATACAGCCCCAAAGGGGCTGATGATATATGCCGCACTTCGCGCGGTGATGATATGCCAAGCCTTTGGCTTGCGCCTGCGGCTTGGATAAACAAAAACAGAACATTTGTCGGTAGACAAATGTTCTGTTTTTGTTGGTGGAAAGCAGAAATTCGGTGATGCCCATCTCGCACGTTGCCATAGTGCTAACACAGCACAAGTCCGAAACTCGCCCCCGGCGAGTTTCTCCGAATCCACCACCGACAACAAAAAGACCATCTGCTTTGCAGATGGTCAGACCACTGACAAAGTCTATCTCAAGCGCGAGATAGGCTTTGTTTTTTTCTAAAGAATGGTAAAAAAGCAAGGGAACTGGGGGTATCCCTCCAGCATAGGTTCGCAATTTTCTTCATATTCTGCACGGCGGCAGTGA
>JAZPXL010000017.1:0-13982 GCA_045543615.1 Eubacteriales bacterium | reverse complement strand
TTGGCAGTTGCATCGGCATCACCATTATGTGTTGCCTGCAAATCAACCGACTTTACAAATCTAATTCTTCCACAAAGGAGGTCGAACCTTATGAAAAGAAGAACTGTTAAAAAGCAGTTTTGGTTCTCCCGTGATGAAGCTCAGGACTTGCAGAAGAAGGCAAAGAAAACTTGTCTTTCCGAAGCAGCTCTTGTGAGATTGCTTGTGAAAGGATACGAGCCGAAGGAACGACCGGACGAGCGTTTCTATGATGTGATGCGACAGTTATCTTCCATCGGCAACAATATCAATCAGCTTGCTGCACAAGCGAACACACTCGGCTTTGTTGATGCTCCCAAACTTAAAAAGGAAGCGGAGCGTTGGCACAAGTTTCAGGCTGACGTGGAGCGACAGTTCCTTCGCCCTGACAAGTGTGATATGAAATGGCAGTAAGTAAGATATGGAAAGTAACAGTCCGTCTTGCACAAGTTATTGACTATGCACTCAACCCTGAAAAGACGGCGGCAGATAATTACACCCCCGAACAGTATCAGGCATTGGCTGATGTTCTTCAGTATGCAAAGGACGAGGAAAAGACGGAGCGTGAGTTTTTCGTTGACGGTATCAACTGCAATCCTTCTACTGCCCGTGACCAATTCGTAACGGTTAAGGAGCAGTTCGGAAAACTTGATGGCATACAAGCCTATCACGGGTATCTCAGTTTTAAGGAACAGAATATCTCCCCTGAACTTGCTCAGAAGATCGGAATGGAGTTTGCACAAACGGTATGGGGTAAAAGATTTCAGGTCGTGGTTACAACACACCTGAACACAAAGCACCTGCATTGTCACTTCGTTGTAAACTCCGTGTCGTTTGTGGACGGTAAGCGGTTAGCCAATGAAGAAAAGGCTTGGTTCAAGTTCAGGCATATTGCAGACGAGCTTTGCAAGAAGTATGAACTTCATTATATCCCTAACCCCGTCAGAGGTAATTCCAATTCCTATTACTATCAGTTGCGTAAGGCGGGTATGCCCGACCGATACGACAGAACACGCTCGGCTATTGATGATGCTATCAGTAAGAGCCGAACTATGAAAGAGTTTGAGTATGTGCTTGACCAAATGGGATACAAGTATCAGCTCAGCGAGAGCTTGAAGTATTGGACGGTCGTGCCGAAAGGTTGGCAGAAACCTATCCGACTGTATAGGCTCGGTGAGGATTACACCAACGACCGAATTAAGGAGCGTATCAAGGAGAACCGTGACAAGGTTGATTTAGAGCCGTATCAGAAACCGACCTATCAACCCCGTCAGTACCGTCTTGCAACACGGGAGCATCGCATACGAAAGAAAGGCGGTCTGTACGGTCTGTATCTTCACTACTGTTATAAGCTCGGCTATCTGCCGAACTACAAAAAACAAAACCCTGCTCGACTGCATTATCTTCTCCGTGAAGATTTATATAAGGTCGATCAGCTATCTGCACAAGTAAGGTTGCTCGGTAGAGAGAACATCTCAACGACCGAGCAACTTTTCTTATATAAGTCTAAGGCTATGGAGGAAATCAAAACGCTGACTGCCTACAGAACACATCTCCGAAACGAAATACGAAAAGTAAATATTGATGATGATTCGCTGTCAACGGCAAAGCTGAAGATCTCAGTCATATCCGAAAGGCTTTCAGAACTCCGTAAGGATGTTCGACTCTGTGATGCTATCGCTGAACGCTCCGGTGTTATGCAGGAGAATTTAGAGAAGGTACTTGCAGAGGAAGAAAAACTCAAAGGAAAGGAGAACCGAAATTATGTACAACAGCGGTGATGCTGCTGAACAAATCGTAAGGCTTTCGCTTGAAGGATTTGAAGTAGCAGCGAAACTAACGGGAACGGCGGCGAAAGAGCTGACCGTTCTTCTTGTTTCTGTACTCAAGCAGGAACAGAAAACCAAAGGTAAAGCACGACTGACAAATATGCTCAAGTCCGGTAAGGAACTCAAAGTCTTTTCTGTACCGCAGAAAGATTTGAAAAAGTTTACCGAGCAGGCTAAGAAGTACGGCGTACTTTACTGTGTGTTGAGGGATAAGTTTAGCAAGGACGAAAATGCTCCTGTCGATATTATCGCAAGAGCCGAAGATGCTTCTAAAATTCAGCGTATCTTCGACCGCTTTGAACTTGGCAAGGTTGATAAGGCTTCCATCGTTGCCGAAGCTGAAAAGAGTATGGCAGAGCGAGAGGAAGTCGCCAATGAAGTACCCACCAAGTCCAAAGGCGAAAGGATCGTTGAAGAAGCAATGGGAAAACCAATTAAAAAAGATGGAGCAAGCAACGAAAACCCCCAAGTCGCCAAGACCGACAAAAACCCTCAGTCAAGGCGAAGCTCCAAAGAGGTAGATATGCACACTGATAAGGGTAAAGCCAAGTCCGCAGAGGAACGCCCGTCTGTCCGTGAGAAACTTGACAGATACAAGGCTGAAGCTGCAAAGGACAAGGAAGCAGGTGCGGTCGATCTTGACAAGTCCAACGATAAACCCAAGTCCCAAAACCGCAACAATCAAACCACCCACAAGCAACCCCCGAAAAAGAAAAACAAAAATAAGAACAAAGCGAGGTAATGAAAGATGACTAACAACTTCAAACCCAAAAAGGGCGGCTACAAACAGCCGCAGCTTTCCCCTGATGAGTGGAAAGAAAAGAAGCAGGCAGAAAAGGAAGCCGTGTATCAGATGATTGATGATACGGCGACTTCTGTTGTTCAGGATGGCGAAAAGTTCCGAGCGTTCCTTGACACTCAGGCAAGACTTGACCGTTACTCTGCCGCAAATGCTCTGCTTATTTACAATCAGTATCCGCAGGCGACTCAGCTCAAGGACTTCAACGATTGGGCGGAAGAAAAGGTTTCTATCAACAAGGGTGCAAAGAGTATTTCCATTCTTGAACCCGTTGAGTATGCAAGAAATGACGGCTCGACCGGAATTTCCTACAATGTCAAAAAGGTCTTTGACGTTTCGCAGACCAAAGGCAAACAGTCACCTGCACCTTCCGTCAACCGAGATCCGCAGGCTCTCGTTGCGGTGATGATCGACACCTCTCCCGTCAATGTGGAAGTGGCAAACGAACTTCCGCACCCGAATATGGGAGCGTTCTACGATAATGAGAAGCAAACACTCTTTGTCAAGAAAGATATTAGAGATAGCGTTGCTCTCTGTCAGTGCGTAGCGCAAGAACTCGGCCACGCACAGCTTTCTATCAATAGCGATGCTTACAGTCGCAGAGATATGGGCTATCAAGCTATGTGTGTCGGCTATATGCTCTGCAAGAAGTACGGTGTTGATACCAAGAACTTTGCCATTGAGCGTATCCCCGAAGATTGGAAGAGCAAAGAGCCGAAGGAAATTCGTGCCGAACTCTCCAAGACTCGCACGGCTATGAATGAAATTCATTCCCGTGTGTCTGAGGAAATCTACCGACAGAAGCAGGAACGCTCCAAAGAGCAGGCACGATAAACGGAGGTAGCGACAATGAAAGAAAGACAACACTTCGTTGCTTTGGACGACTATGAACACGGCATCGTTATCGACTCTCTCAATGAGAAGCGTAAAGACCTTATGAATGAGGGCAAGACAACGGATGCCGTTGATGAGCTTATCGTTAAGGTAGGTCACGCCCCTAAAAAGAAGTTCACAGTAATCGAAAAGGAAAAGGATAAACGCCGTGAAGCAAGATGATAAGCAGACTGCTATCATTCTTTCCGTAATCGGAATTATCCCCGTTGTTTGGCTTGCGTTGTTGATAGCACCGTCAGTCGGCGGTGGATTACCGGAAATACTGCCGAAACTCTTGACAGTATTCAATAACCCGTTTCAAATAGAGCTTTGCGAGGACAGCCTAAAAACTGTCCTCGTTTTGCTTTTGTGCTATGGGTTCGGTATCGGTATCTACTTCTCAACACGCAGGAATTACAGACGGCGAGAAGAACACGGCTCGGCAAAATGGGGCGATGCTAAAGCCGTCAACAAGAAATACTACCAAGCACCCAAAAGCGAAAACAAGCTGATGACTCAGAATGTTTCTATCGGTATCAACGCCAAGAAGCACAGACGAAATCTTAATACGCTTGTGTGCGGTGGTTCGGGTGCAGGTAAAACCCGTTTCTACTGTAAACCGAATTTGATGCAGGCTAACACTTCCTTTGTGATTCTCGATCCGAAAGGCGAAATTGTCCGAGATGTCGGCAAACTGCTTGAAGCAAAGGGTTATGAGATTAAAGTCCTTGACCTTATCTCAATGGAGAAAAGCCATTGTTATAACCCCTTTGTTTACTTGCAGAACGACAACGATATTCAAAGACTTGTAACCAACCTTTTCAAGAGTACCACACCGAAGGGCTCTCAAAGCAACGATCCCTTTTGGGACACGGCAGCATCTATGCTTTTGTTGGCTCTCGTTTTCTATCTGCACTACGAAGCACCCCCTGACGAGCAAAACTTCGCTATGGTAATGGAGATGCTTCGTGCGGGTGCAATCGAAGATGAGGACGATAACAGACCTTCACCGCTTGACTGTTTGTTTGATGAATTGGCAGATGACAACCCTGACCACATCGCAATCAAGTATTATCGCTCCTACCATTCAGGCTCGGCAAAGACTTTGAAATCTATTCAGATCACCCTTGCGGCAAGACTTGAAAAGTTCAACCTTGAAAGCCTTGCAGCTCTCACCTCTACCGATGAGTTAGAGTTGGGTACGCTCGGTGAAAAGAAAACGGCTCTGTTTGCGTTGATACCTGATAACGATACGAGCTTTAACTTCTTGGTATCAATCCTTTATACACAGCTCTTTCAACAGTTGTTTTATTCTGCTGACCATATTCACGGTGGTAGCTTGCCGATACCCGTTCACTTCCTGATGGACGAGTTCGCCAACGTTTCGCTCCCTGATGACTTCGACAAGATCTTATCCGTTATGCGTTCACGCTCGGTATCTGTCAGTATTATTTTGCAGAACTTGGCACAGCTCAAGGCTCTGTTTGAGAAGCAATGGGAAAGCATCGTAGGTAACTGTGATGAGTTCCTTTACTTGGGCGGTAACGAACAGTCCACCCACAAGTATGTGAGCGAACTGCTCGGCAAGGCGACTATTGATACAAACACCTACGGCAAAAGCGAAGGTCGAAGCGGTAGTTATTCCACCAACTACCAAATCAGCGGTCGTGAGCTTCTAACCCCTGACGAGGTTCGTATGCTCGACAACCAATATGCAATTCTCTTTATTCGTGGTGAACGCCCTGTGCTTGATTTCAAATACGATATTCTCAAGCACCCCAACGTGGCACTAACCGCAGACGGGAAAGCCGGAGTTTACAGACACGGCGAAGTTAAGTCCGATGTTGCCACTATCGAACTTATCAGCTTTGACAAAAATCAGGCTCCTGAAACCAATGTGGCAGAAACCAATTACGAGCTTCTGTCCGATGAGGACTTTGAAGTAAATCAACACTATTAAATTTGGAGGTATTCACAATGAGTATTTTTAAGAAAACCAACAAGGAAACTAAGAAGCTGCCTATGACCGGAAAGGTTGCAAAGGGCTTCCGCACCTATGTCGCACTCGTTCTGTGTGTGGCTTTCGTAATGTGTATGTCCGTAACCGCATTTGCGGCAGGCACTAACGATCCTCTGACCGTTGTAAACAATCTGTCCGACTTTATCTTCGGACTTATCCGTGCCATCGGTCTTATTCTGCTCGGCTTTGGTATCGTGCAGATTGGTCTTTCCCTGAAGTCCCACGATCCTTCTCAGAGAGCTAACGGTTTCCTTACCCTTGCAGGCGGTGTCATCATCACCTTTGCAAAGGAAATCTTGACTCTTATCACGGGTTAATCGAAGCAGCATCACTCAAGGGGCATATCCACTAAATGGGTATGCCCCTAATTCTATAAAGGAGGTGCATCAATTTGAGTGATAACTGGGTAGTTCAAAATCTCGAAAATGCCCTTGAAACTTGGAGTGAGAAACTTGCTGAGATATGGCAGCTCATAACCACAAGTCCGCAGAACTTCAAAGGAGGTAGCATTTGGAGTGTCATCGTCAATATCAACGGTGCAGTTCAGGCTATCGGTCTTGCTTTGCTCGTTCTGTTCTTTACTGTCGGTATGGTAAGAACGTGTGGAAGTTTTGCTGATGTAAAGAAACCGGAACACGCTCTAAAGCTCTTTATCCGTTTTGCATTTGCGAAAGGTGCAATCACCTATGGTATGGAGCTGATGCTTGCTCTGTTTAATATCGGGCAAGGCATTATCAGTACCATTATGAACGCCGCAGGCTTCGGAACACCGCAAGGCGTAACCTTGCCGAGTTCAATGGTAACAACCATTGAAGATTGCGGGTTCTTTGAGAGTATTCCGCTATGGGCAGTAACCTTGATCGGTGGTCTGTTCATTACGGTACTTTCATTCTTGATGATTATGACCGTGTACGGTCGTTTCTTTAAGCTCTATATGTATACGGCACTTGCACCGATTCCGCTTTCCACTTTTGCGGGAGAGCCGTCACAGAATGTCGGTAAGTCTTTCATAAAAGGCTACTGTGCCGTACTGCTTGAGGGTGCAGTCATTGTTCTTGCCTGCATCATCTTCTCGGTGTTCGCTGCATCGCCCCCGCAGGTCGATACAAGCGCCGCCGCAGTAACTCAGGTATGGGCGTATGTGGGTGAGCTTATCTTCAATATGCTTGTTCTCGTAGGTTCTGTTAAGATGAGCGACCGTATTATCCGAGAAATGATGGGACTCTAAGGAGATTTTGATATGAAACGAAACAAAACCTATTCCACAATCAAAGGCACAGTCCTTTCAGGTAGTGGATGCAAATTCTGTGCTTACTTTGCAGGCAGACGAAAGCATAAGATTTTCTGTCTTGCCGAGCATTGCAAGGTAAAGCCGAAGAAAGGAGCTATTTATGGAAGTTAAGATCAACCGAGAAATTCGTAACTACACAGAGTCAATGTTCTTTGGACTGTCCCTTCGACAGTTCATTTTTTCTGTCTGTGCTTGTGTAGTTGCAGTCGGTCTTTATTTTCTGCTCAAACCGTATGTAGGCACGGAAACCGTGTCGTGGATGTGTATTTTGGGAGCCGCCCCCTTTGCGGCTCTCGGCTTCATTAAGTACAACGGAATGACCGCAGAAAAATTTGTGTGGGCGTGGATCAAGTCAGAGTTCCTTATGCCGAAGCAGCTCGTTTTCCACTCCACAAACACCTACTTGGAAGTTATGAAGCCGAGTATGGAACAGAAAAACAAGGAGGTAATGAAATCCAATGATTAAGACACTAACTAATCTTTTCAAACAAGATAAAGAAAAGTTTGTTGTACCGAAGGGTGTTCAGGATGTAATTCCTATCAAGGCTATCTACGATGACGGCATCTTTCTTGTCGGCAAGGATAAGTTTGCTAAATCCTTTAAGTTCTCCGATATAAACTATGCCGTTGCAAGCCGTGAGGACAAGGAAGCAATGTTCCTTGAGTATTCCGAACTGCTTAACTCTTTTGATAGCGGTGCAACAACGAAAATCACTATCAACAACCGCAGGCTCAACCGTCTTGACTTTGAGCGTAACTACAAGATGGATTATGCGGGCGACTTCCTCGATGTGTACCGAGAGGAAAAGAACGGCATTATGCTTGAGAACGCAACCGGAGCTAACGCCATTGTGCAAGACAAGTATGTAACTATCTCGGTAAACAAGAAGTCCATTGAAGAAGCACGAAATTACTTCGCCCGTGTGGGTGCAGACCTTATTGCACACTTCGGCAGACTCGGCAGTAAGTGCTATGAAATGGAAACCGATGACCGCCTAAGAATTATTCACGACTTCTTCCGTGTCGGTGAAGAAAGTTCTTTCCGCTTCGATATTAAAGAAACCCGAAAGAAAGGACACGACTTTAAGGACTATGTATGCCCTGACTCTATGGAGTTCGCCGCCGACCACTTCAAGATCGGCAACAGATACGGCAGAGTCCTTTTCCTTCGTGAGTATGCTTCGTATATCAAGGACAGTATGGTTGCAGAGCTGACCGACCTCAACAGAAATCTGATGATGTCGATTGATATTGTACCCGTGCCTACTGATGAAGCAGTCCGTGAAGCAGAAAGCCGTCTGCTCGGTGTAGAAACCAATATTACGAATTGGCAGCGTAGACAGAACTCAAACAACAACTTCTCTGCAACCGTTCCTTATGATATGGAGCAGCAGAAAAAGGAAATGAAAGAGTTTCTTGATGACCTGACTACACGAGATCAGCGAATGATGTTCGCCGTTATCACATTCGTTCATACGGCAGATACCAAAGAACAGCTCGACCAAGACACTGAAGCTCTTATGACAACGTGCAGAAAGCATCTTTGTCAGTTCGGTGTATTGAAGTTTCAGCAGATGGACGGACTCAATACTGTTATGCCATACGGCACAAGAAAGATTGACACCTTCCGAACCCTCACTACTGAGTCTTTGGCGGTGTTCATTCCTTTCCGTGTTCAAGATATTTTCCACGAACACGGCATTTACTACGGTCAGAATGTTATCAGCAAGAATATGATTATCGCTGACCGCAGGCAGCTTTTGAACGGTAACTCTTTTATCCTCGGCGTTTCCGGTTCGGGTAAGTCCTTTACGGCGAAGGGAGAAATCACCGATATTATGCTTGCCGATCCTACGGCAGACGTAATCATCATTGATCCTGAGCGTGAGTATTCGCCCCTCGTTAATGCGTTGGGCGGTGAGATTATCAATATCTCTGCAACTTCGCCTAATCACATCAACGCTATGGATATGAACAAAGATTACGGTGACGGAGCGAACCCCGTTATCCTCAAGTCTGAGTTCATTATGTCGCTGTGTGAACAGCTCATCGGCGGCACTAATCTTGGAGCAAAGCAGAAGTCCATTATCGACCGTTGTACTGCAAGCGTTTACCGAGCTTATCAGCAGAACGACTATACGGGAACTGTACCTACCTTGCAAGACTTCCGTGCAGAGCTGATGAAACAAGACGAACCTGAAGCAAGAGAAATCGCCCTTGCTATTGAGTTGTTTACTCACGGTTCGCTTAACACCTTTGCCAAGCAGACGAATGTTGATACCAACAATCGCCTTATTTGCTACGATATTCTCGATCTTGGTAAGCAGCTTATGCCTATCGGTATGCTCGTTGTTCTTGACTCCATTCTTAACAGAATCACTCAGAACAGAGCCAAAGGCAAGAACACCTATATCTTCATTGATGAGATTTACTTGCTTTTCCAACACGAGTATTCCGCAAACTTCCTCTTTACCCTTTGGAAGCGTGTAAGAAAGTACGGTGCGTTTGCAACGGGTATCACGCAGAACGTGGATGACCTCTTGCAGAGCCATACCGCAAGAACGATGCTTGCCAACTCCGAGTTTATTATTATGCTCAATCAGGCTTCGACTGACAGAATCAAACTTGCAGAACTGCTCAATATCTCTGATTTGCAGATGTCCTATATCACCAATGTAGAAGCGGGACACGGACTTATCAAGGTCGGCAGTTCGCTCGTTCCTTTTGCCAATAAGTTCCCGAAGAACACGAAGCTCTATAAACTTATGACAACGAAACCTGGAGAGAGTGCATAACTCTCTCAGGCTTCGTAGAAAGGAAAGGCTATGCACAAGAATATCTATGTTTCAATTATCTCGTTCTTCTTGCTGATTGCCATTTTCAGCGGAATGATGATATACGGTCATTTCAAAGAAGCTAACGAGCAAGAAGAACTCTATAACAACCTTGCTCAAATCGTTGAAAAGAACGAAACAAGTCCTGAAACAGAAACGCCCATGCCAACTACACCACCCGAAGGTGGCGAGTTGGTTATGCTCCCTGAATATGCAGAACTCTATGAGCAAAACAACGATTTAATCGGTTGGATCTGCATTGAGGATACGAAAATCAACTATCCCGTAATGCAATCCCTTGACGAGCCTAACTTCTACCTGAAGCACGGCTTTGATAAAGGCTATACGGATTACGGTTGTCCTTATGTTGGCGAAAACTGTGATGTTTCAAAGCCATCGGACAACCTGATAATCTACGGTCATCATATGAAAAACGGCTCTATGTTTTCTGACCTTGAGAAGTTCAAGAAAAAAGACTTTTGGGAAGAACACAAGACCTTCAGCTTTAACACTCTATATGAAAAGCAGACCTATGAAGTGATCGCCGTTTTCAAAACCGTAGTTTACACCGGCTCTGCAAATGAGTTTAAGTATTTTCAGTTCTCGGATGCCCAAACACCGGAACAGTTTGACGAGTATATCGCCAAGTGCAAAGAAAAGGCACTCTATGATACGGGCGTATCTGCTGAGTATGGCGACAAGCTCATTACACTTTCCACGTGCGAGTATTCCAACACCAACGGTCGGCTTGTTTTGGTTGCAAAAAGAATTGTTGACTAAGCCTTTTCAATTCTCAGGAAAGGAGGTTTACAATGGCAGATATAAAAACAAGAGATGTAGTCAAGGGTTCTATCAAGACCATTGATAAAGCCGCCGTTGCCGGAGAGCGTATGAAGCAGGCGTATATCTCAACTAAAGACCGAGCAGAACACAGTACCTATGCTGCTGAGAACTCTGCTGATGAATATGCTTCCGATAAGTTTGAGCGTGGTGTTGATGCCACAGTTCACGAAGGTATCCACCAATTCGACAAAGCAGGTCGGAAAGGTTTGGAAACCACAAAGGATAATATTCACAAAGCAAAAGACGGTATAGACCGTTTCAAAGAGAAACGAGCTGAAAAGGCTCTTGAGAAGCAGGCTGAAAAAGTTGGCGACAAGGCAGCTAAGACTGCCGAGAGAACCACAGAGCAAACGGTAAGGCAAGCGGGTTCTAAAACCGTAAAAACGGTTGAGAAGTCGGCTGAAAAGACCGTGAAGCAGTCTGTAACTTCGGCGGGAAAGAAAACAGTCAAGACAGTCGGCAAAGGTGCAGTTAAGACCACCGGAAAGACAGTCAAAACCGCAGAGCGTACCGCAAAGACGGCAATTAAGACTTCTCAACAAACGGCTAAGACCGCACAGAAAGCAGCTCAGGCAAGTGCCAAAGCCGCAAGAGCAGCGGCGCAGGCAGCACGGGCGGCCGCCAAAGCCGCAGTCGTTGCGGCAAAGTGGATTGCAAAGGCAACAGTCGCAGTCGTAAAAGCGATTATAGCCGCAGTCAAAGGACTTGTGGCGGCGATTGCTGCAGGCGGTTGGGTTGCCGTTGTTATTATCATTGTCATTTGCCTTATTGCCCTTATTCTTTGCTCGGTGTTTGGTATCTTCTTCTCAGGCGAGGACTCAGGAACGGGACAGACTATGCAGACTGCCGTTCAGGAAATCAATACCGAATACGACAATAAGCTCTTGGAGATCAGGAACGGAACGACCTACGATGTGCTTGAAATGAGTGGTAGTCGTGCAGTTTGGAAAGATGTTCTTGCCGTGTATGCGGTCAAGACAAACACCGATCCTGACAACCCTCAAGAGGTTGCTACAATGGACGATAACAAGAAGCAACTGCTCAAAAACTTGTTTTGGGAAATGAATGAAGTCAGCTCCCGAACAGAGAGTGTGTCGGAAACCGTGATAACCGAAACCGATGACGGAAACGGAAATATCGTGCAGACGGAAACGACTGTAACGAGAACCTATCTGTATATCACGGTTACTCACAAGACCGTTGATGAAATGGCTTCGCAATACAGCTTTAATCAGGAACAGAAAGACTACCTGACAGAACTGCTAAAACCCGAAAACAATTCGCTATGGGCGGCGGCTCTATATGGTATCAACTATTCTGATGACCAAATTGTAACGGTAGCTCTTACGCAGATTGGCAACGTTGGCGGAGATCCTTATTGGAGTTGGTACGGCTTCGGCTCAAGGGTTGAATGGTGTGCCTGCTTTGTGTCTTGGTGTGCTAACGAGTGCGGATATATCGACGCCGGTATTATTCCGAAATATGCCGGCTGTGTAAACGGCGTTCAATGGTTCAGAGACCGAGGACAATGGGCAGACGGTTCGTATGAACCTTCGCCCGGTACAATCATCTTCTTTGACTGGGAGGGCGACGGTGTGACAGACCACACCGGTATCGTTCAGAAATGCGAGAACGGTACAGTCTATACCGTTGAGGGCAACTCAGGCGACACTTGCAGAACCAAAACATACACGGTTGGTAGCTCAGTTATCTACGGATACGGTATTCCGGCATATTAAAAAAAGATGGCTGCTCGTTTGAGTAGCCATCAAGTACATTATTCAAAATCGTTGTTGGGCATCATATTTAACGGATTTTGCTTCATAAATTTGATACCTCATTTTTTTGATTATTTGATGTGTCCATATTATCCAGCCCTATACGATGGGCTGTTATCAAATTGTTATCGGTGGTGATAACGGGGGGTAGCAGGGTTGTTGTTTTCTCTGGTGGTTTACAACTACATTTTACCACGAAAGGCAGGGAAATGCAATAACCATCCTTGCTGTGGCGTATCAAGGAATCTTACTGAACATATGGCGCACCTTATCCAAACGGCTGTTTGGACGACGGGGCTGGATGATTGGCTCGCCGACAGTGGCCTGATACCCTTTCAGTTCCGTCAGGCACACACTCCGCCCGTTGGTGTAAAAGGCCAAATCAGTACGGTATGCCTGTATGCAACGGGCGGGAATCTCGCCAGTAAAGACAACTTCATCCTTTTTTATCTGGGCCGTTTCGATGGTGGCACAGTATTTCGGCGCATCATGATAAGCCCTGGAAAGGTATTCCTGGGGCGCATAGAGGGTGAAGGAGAGATAAGGTTCCAGCAACTGCGTCCCAGATTTCTTCAATGCCTGTTCCAATACAATCGGGGCCAATGAGCGGAAGTCCGCCGGCGTACTGACCGGGCTATAGTAAAGTCCGTATTCAAAGCAAATCTTACAGTCCGTTACGTTCCAGCCACACAAGCCTTGCCCCAAACCGTAACGGATACCATCCATGACAGCGTTTTGAAAACTCTGGTTCAGGTATCCCAGGGAAACCCGGCTCTCGTATTTTACACCGGAGCCAAGCGGGAGCGGTGTAACAGACAGTCCGATAGATGCCCAAAACGGGTTAGGCGGCACCTCGATATGGATGGTGTGACTGGCCACTTTGAGCGGCCGCTCTAAATAAATGACGGTGGGTTCCTTCACTGCTGTTTCAATCTTGTATTTTTCCGTCAGCAAAGCGGAAACAACCTCCAACTGCATCCGACCCAAAAAAGAAAGAATGATCTCATGGGTGGTGGAATCCACCTCGTAGTGCAAAAGCGGGTCAGTATCCGCAATTTGCGTAAGAGCGTCCAGCAACCGGTCTCTTTGCTCTGCCGTTTTTGGCGTAATCGTCGTCCGCAGCATAGGGAAGGGAACATCACTCCACATTTCACGAGGAAGTTGGGTTTTGTCCCCCAATATATCGTTTAATCTCAAGCTGTCGCTGGGAAGGATGACAATTTCGCCCTTATGGGCGGTGTCTGTCCGAACAATTTCCCCTTTGGATGGAATACGCATCTCTGTGATTTTCAGCTTTTCTCTCCCGGCCAGGGCCACCGTATCCCGCAGGCGCAGCGTTCCGCTGTATAGCCGTAGATAGACACGCCGCTGGCCGCAATCTGTATACTCCACCTTGAAAACGCTGCCGCATAGGGCGGCGCTCCCCTGTTCCCCAATCGGTTGGAACAGCCCTGTCACCGCATCCATCAACGGTTGAATGCCAAGGCCCTTTTTGGCGCTGCCATAATAGACCGGGAACAGGGAGGCGTCTTGAACCCGCCGCTGTTCCTCCCGCACAAGTTTTTCCCGGCTGATTGGTTCTCCTGCGATATACTTTTCCAATAATTCATCGTTATTTTCGATGACCGCATCCCATGCTTCTATGTCGGTATTTTCCTCCAGGACTATTTCCGGGGACAGCGACACCGTCTGCTTGA
>JAZPXL010000016.1:0-22227 GCA_045543615.1 Eubacteriales bacterium | reverse complement strand
AGAAGAACCTTGCAGAGATCGCTATGTCCTACGGCTACGTATACGTTGCACAGGTTGCAATGGGTGCTGACATGAACCAGCTCCTCAAGGCTCTTACAGAGGCTGAGGCATACAACGGTCCTTCTCTTATCATCGGTTACGCGCCTTGTGAGATGCACGGTATCAAGGGCACAATGGCTAACTGCCAGCTCGAGATGAAGAGAGCCGTTGAGGCAGGTTACTGGCAGACGTTCAGATATAATCCCGCACTCAAGGCAGAGGGCAAGAATCCTCTTACCATTGACTGCAAGCCTGCAACAGCAGACTATAAGGAGTTCATCACAAGCGAGACTCGTTACAGCCGTCTTGCACAGCAGTTCCCCGAGAGAGCAGAGGTTCTGTTCTCCAAGGCTGAAGAGGCTGCAAGAGCTAAGTACGAAAGACTCGTTAAGTACGGCAAGCTCTTTGAGTGATAATATCACAAAAAGCGCATAAGTATAAAAGCACACCCGACGGCAAATGCCGTCGGGTGTGCTTTTTCTTTGTGGCAAAAAGACAAAAATTGCACTTTTAGGGCAAAAAACACGGATTTGATATTGCAAAATTGCTCTCGTTGTGTTATACTTGAATAAAACGACTTTTTGTTTAAAACAGAGGGAGACGGAGATATGATTTCATTAATATACAGCGCAGCAGTTTCGGGAATAGACAGCTTCCGTGTGACAGTCGAGGTTGACGGATTTCCGTCAAATACGGGGCTAAACCTCGTAGGTCTGCCCGATGCAGCCGTCAAGGAGGCAAAGGAGAGAATACAGTCAGCCTGCTATAACAGCGAATTTCACTATCCCGATCTTGCCTTTACGATAAATCTTGCGCCTGCGGACAGAAGAAAAGAAGGCTCGGCGTTTGACGTACCACTTCTGCTTGGCATACTCCGAAGTGGCGGTACGCTCAGACAGGATGTTGTGCTTGATGATAAATGCTTTGTCGGTGAGCTTTCGCTGACGGGCGAGGTGCGAGGCGTGCGAGGCGTGCTTTGTATGTGCGCCGACGCTATGCGTGACGGCTTTCGTGAGTTCTATGCACCTGCCGCAAATGCGAGAGAGGCGGCGGCAGTTGACGGGATAACGGTCTATGCAGTACATAATATGAGGGAGCTTGTCAACCATCTCAATGGCTTCAAGCTGATGACACCCGTAAAGAATGACGGAGCAGATTTCGAGCTGCCAACCGAGCACGCACCTGATTTTGCCGACGTTAAGGGACAAATAGCGGCAAAGAAAGCGATGGAGATTGCGGCGGCGGGAGGACATAATATTCTGCTCATCGGCCCTCCCGGTACGGGAAAGTCGATGATAGCAAAGAGACTTCCGACAATTCTGCCGCCACTCAGCTTTGAGGAGGCAATTGAAACAACGAAAATACATTCGGTTGCAGGCGTACTGCCCGAGGGACGCTCGCTTCTGACAACAAGACCGTTCCGCTCACCCCACCACACAATGTCGGCAGTTTCGCTTGTCGGTGGTGGAATACATCCACTTCCGGGCGAAATTTCGCTTGCACACAACGGCGTGCTGTTTCTCGACGAGCTTCCCGAATTTCCAAAGCTCGTGACGGACACGCTTCGCCAGCCACTCGAGGATAGAAAAATTACAATAACACGAGCGAGTGGTAGGGTAACATACCCCTGCTCGTTTATGCTCGTTGCGGCGATGAATCCCTGTCGATGTGGCTATTTCGGACACCCGACAAAGCCCTGTACCTGTGGTCAGGGCGAGGTTAAGAGGTACATTTCAAAGATAAGTGGCCCACTTCTCGACAGAATAGATATTCAGGTAGAGCTTCCGTCAATATCCTTTGATGAGCTGTCGCAGGTGGGTGGCAAGGTCGAAACATCGGCGCAGATCCGTGATAGAGTAGTTGCGGCGAGAGCGTTTATGCAGAGAAGACTTGAGGCAGAGGGCCTTGATCAGATAGGCATACATTGTAACGCACAGCTTGATTCGTCATCAATACGCCGTACCTGCATACCGAGTGACGCCGCATTGACGATGCTCAGAAAGGCTTATGACAGGCTTGGACTCTCAGCGAGGGGATATGACAGGGTGATGCGAATGGCGAGAACGGTTGCTGATCTGTCATTCTCCGATAAAATAGAAGCTGTGCATATTGCGACAGCAATAAATCTTCGCAGTCTCGATAAGAAATATTGGGGGTAAGCGATGAGAAGTGCAGTATACGAAAACAGACAAACGGACTTTTTCTGCAGAAGTGACAACGGGGGCAAGGTTAAGCTCCAATGCAGTCCACATCTGCATTATCAGACGGAGATAGTGCATATGATCAAAGGTAGTGCGATGGGGTACGCAGACACCGAGGCGTGCACGATTGAGGCAGGGGATATCTTTATTGCATTTCCCAATCAGGTGCACAAATTTGTCACAAGTGGCGAGGAGGCGTACAGGCTTTTTATAGTCAGCCCCGATCTTACACCCGAATTTCTGCACACGCTGACATCAAGCGTTCCGCGATCCTCGCTGATAAAGGGAGCAGGACTTGATTTTGAGATAGATGCGCTGACGCAGACGCTGTTTGGCTTCAAGGGATCGAGACAGACGGGAGTCAATATTTACGATGACGCAGTTATAAAGGGATGCTTGCTTGCGCTTTTCGGCAAGCTTCTGCCCAATATGAGCCTGTCCGAGCCGAGAATGGGTGATTCAAGGGCTGTACGAGAGGTGGTCGGATATTGCTCAAAGCATTTTGCCGAGGAGCTGTCACTTGAAAGGCTTGAGACAGAGCTTCACCTGAGCAAATATTATATATCGCATCTCTTTTCAGGAAAGCTTGGCATCGGATTTAACGATTATATCAATTCTCTACGCATTTCCCACGCCTGCAGGCTACTCAGACGTGAGGATATGCAGATAACGGAGATAAGCGAGGCCGTGGGATTTTCCACGCTTCGCACGTTCAACCGAGCCTTTGCGAAATTCAGAGGAATGACACCGAGCGAATATCGCCGTTCAGGCGCACATCGCACCGACGGCGCGTCCCTCCTCCCGATTTATTATTCCTGATGGGGAAGAGATCTTTGCAATTCAATATGCAAAAGTCAAATATTGCGACACAATTGCAAGGCTGTAGGGACCGGCGTCCTCGACGGTCCGTAATTGCAAAGACTCTTTGCAGGAATAACACAATTTATTGTTCTCAATAGGTAATCTTTATTTCAAAAGAAAAACCCGACACAAGTCGGGTTTTTCTGTGTTGATGGAGATTTTTTATCTATCGCCCTTATACATCTTATCGAAATACCAATTAGCCGGATTTTCGCGTATGTATTTCAAGCATTCCTCGTAGTCGTCACGATTTCGTATTAAATGGTCATATGAGCGATATTGCCATATGCTGCCACCACATTCTTTATTGCAAAAGCGTTTAAAAGTTGACACAAATTTTGCAGTAACCGTGTTGGTGGTCGCCAAACCTGTAGGGACCGGCGTCCTCGACGGTCCGTTTTCATCATTGTCTTGATGAATTGAATTTATGTTGCCTTTTATCCACAAAATAAGATGGATATGATTGGGCATAATGACATAACTTTGGACTTCAAGATTGTCGTAAAAATCACTTAGTTGGTTGATATACTTATCTGCAATTCTGCCGTAATGGCTTAATTCAACTCTCGCTCCATTGTCAAACAGAATCCTTGACAAAATGCATCGTCTGTTTTCGGTGCATATTGTTAAGAATATCGTCTGATTTGTGTTATAATTCGCACCCTTTAGGCGTGTGGTTTTTCGTTTAGCTAACTTTTCCATCTTTTTTACGGACCGTCGAGGACGCCGGTCCCTACAGTATAGTAATTCTATTTAGATATTTGCTTGACAGCAATCTATATTTTGCCCGTGATTTTTTGAGAATGTTGTTGTAATTCCTAATAATTCAGTTATTATAACCATAAATCTCACGGATGAAATCGGGCTTGTTGGTGATGATGGCGTCGGCACCTGCGTCACGCAGGAAAAGGGCGTCCTCCTCGGCGTCAACCGTCCACGGATGAACACGAATGCCCATCTCGTGGCATTTCTCAACGTATTCGGGATAGAGGCGAAGCTGACCGATGTGGGGATGTGTCGCAAGCGCACCGAGGTTTTCGGTGTAATCCCACGCACGAACCATATTGAAGCTGTAAAGGGGAGCGACAAACGCATCGGGATTTACACGAAGCATACGTGCAAGCTGCTCGTGATTGAAGGAAGAATAGATAACAAGGTCACTCACACCCATTCTTTTCGCGCACTCGTCAAGTGCCGCAGGCATTGCAGGGTCGGAGGTCTTTATCTCAACATTACAGACCATACCATTATCACGGCAGAGGGCAAAGAGATCTTCGATAAGGGGCAGGCGTGTACCGATAAAATCAGCACCCTTCTTTCTGCCGAAATCGAATGCTAAAAGCTCCTCATAGGTGTACTCTGTAACAAAGCCCTGACCGTTTGACGTACGGTCGATCTTCTCGTCGTGTACGGTAACAATTTTGCCGTCACGGCTGAAATGAACATCTGTCTCAATGCCGTCAGCCTTCATCTCTACTGCGAGACGGTATGCAGGCATTGTGTTTTCGGGTGCGTATGCAGACGCACCTCTGTGTGCGATGACGAGCGTGCGCTCTGTAATTGTCTTTGCCATTGTCTTTTCGTCCTTTTTGTTTGGAAATGTTTTTATTCGTTTTCGCTCTCGTCGGAGCTTGATTTTTCACTGCGAAGCTCTTCAATTTGCAGGGAAAGAGCTGTAAGGCGAGCTTCAAGCTCGGAAAGCTGAAGCGCAACGGGATCGGGTACGTGGATCTGGTCGAGCTGTTCGTCAACCTTGACTCCGTCACGGCGAACCACCTTTGCAGGAATGCCAACGGCAGTAGCACCGTCGGGGATCTCCTTAAGCACAACTGCACCTGCGGCAATCTTTGCGTTGTCGCCAATTCTGAACGGACCGAGAACCTTTGCACCTGCACCAACCATTACGTTGTTGCCAAGCGTGGGATGCCTCTTGCCTTGATCCTTGCCCGTGCCACCGAGGGTGACGCCCTGATAGAGCGTGCAATTGTTTCCGATTCGACAAGTCTCACCAATAACAACGCCTGTTCCGTGGTCAATGAAAAGTCCCTCGCCAATCTCGGCACCCGGGTGTATTTCAATTCCCGTAAAGAATTTGGTAAGCTGGCTTATTGCTCTTGCGGAAAGATAACGCTCGGAGAGATAGAGCTTGTGCGCCACACGGTACGCAAGAATTGCGTGTACTCCCGAATAGAGCAGAAGCACCTCAGCGTCACTCTTTGCGGCGGGATCTCGCTCACGGACGGCCGCTATGTCACGCTTGATCTCGAGCAGAATGGGAGCGATAGTCTCACTTCCCTCACGGTAAGCTGTGGATGCCGCCGAGGCAACGCTACGTCCGACCTTTTTAGCAACACGTGCCGCCGTGCGTGCCACAGCACGAGCCTTTTTCTTTATTTGTGCCTTTTGTTCGTCTGTAAGACGGGGGCGTTTCTTCTTCTCAGCCTCGCCCTCTGCCGTCTTTCCACCCTTTTTCTCAATTTCACGCTCAAGCCCCTCGGCGAGATTACCCTCGTCAAGACGGGGAGCGAGTCGCAGTATTCTTTTTGGAGGTTGCGGATAGGTATAATACTTACCGCCAAGGTTTAGTGTAATATGAACGCTCACGGTAAAACTCCTTTATTTGATGGGTGTTCATTTGCTACCCTCTGTGAGAGCTGCAATATCCTTTTTGTCAAGCTCGTAATCACGAAGAGACATCTCACCGTTCAGCGCACGAATGCGACTGTACGGCGTCTGTGCGTAATTTACGTCTTCAATATAATATATGTCGAAATAGATGTTCTTGACCGTCTCAAGCTCGGGCAGACCATCGAATGTAAGCTGTCTGTAATTGTAAAGCGAGGTTGAGTCGGATACGGTGGACGTGGGGCGAAGACGAAGCTCCTTTTCTATGGGGAGCGCATCCTCACTTGCCTTGTATTCGTAGACCACAACAAGCGTAAGATCAAACCAATCCCCCGTCTTTTCGGGAACGGAGGGCAGAGAATAGTCCTCTGCGAGATAGCGAAGCGCGCTGTTGTTGTACCTGAGGACGAACTGCGCCTGAGACGCCGTCGGGAAATAAACTGCATCGGTCAGGAAGAACTGAGCAAAATAGTTGACTCCGTCATCCTCGTCGTGCCAATCCTCGCAGGTGCTTATAAGTGGGTCGTCCGTCTGATAAACGGCAAAGCCTTCAAGCACCTCACCGTCATCAAGTGCGGCGAGTGCATCCTTGTACGCCGAGGAAAGCTTTTCGTTGGGGTTTATGACCTTCATTCCTCCCGGATCGTTTTCCGAGAAGAACACTCTCCAGAAGAGAAATGCGAAGAACAAAAGCATAAAAGCGATGGCGGCGTATTTGATCACCTTTTTTGTGATCACCCAGAATTTCGGGGCAGGTGGGGCGGCCAGCTCCTCTTCTTCTTCATCAAAGAAATCGTCAGCCATAATGTTCTCCTTTCGTTAAATAAGTTAAAGGTTCAGCATCCGAGTCTCATATCTCCGTCCTTGATAAGACCTATGCGACGGAGGATGAGATAGAACACAAATGAAAGTACGGCAGGGAGCACCAAGCAGATAAGCACAAGTCCTACCCAATCAAGCGCACCAACCTCTCCGGGATAGCCGTTTGACGGATCAAACCAGCCGAGAATGATACCGATAGGACCGAGCATACCACAAGTACCCATACCCGAATTGATGGCGGCACCGTACATACGCATATTGAATACACAGCTTGCAAGAGGGCCTGTTATTGCCGATGCAAGCGTTGGGGGTATCCATATTGCAGGATTTTTTATAATGTTTGGCATCTGGAGCATACTTGTTCCGATGCCCTGAGAGAGCAGACCACCAACACCGTTGTCACGGAAGGAAATGACGGCAAAGCCTACCATCTGTGCGCAACAGCCTGCAACGGCTGCACCACCTGCAATTGCAAGTCCCTCCGAAGAGCCGGTTGCCGCAAGGCTGCCTGTAAGCACAAGACCTGCGCAGATCGCAGCACTTGAGATGGGAAGAGTCAGACAGATTCCAACAACAACAGAGACGATAAGTCCTGTAACAAACGGAGCCTGCAGAGCCGCCCAGTCGATAAACGAGCTGATAAATCCGACAAGCGAGCCGATGTGTTTAGCGAGAAATACGCTGAGAAGTCCACCCACCGTTACGGTAACGAGGGGAGTTACGATGATGTCAACCTTTGTCTTCTTTGAGACGAGAGAGCCAAGCTCAACTGAGGCTATGGTGATGAAGAATACGGCGAGAGGGCCACCTGCGCCACCAAGGCTGTTTGCTGCCCAACCGACAGCTGCTGAGGAGAATACAACAAGGGGGTCAGCCTTCATCGAGAGAGCGATGGCAACTGCCATAGCAGGTCCGGCGACAGATTGAGCATATCCTCCGATGTCGGCAAGCACCGAAAGGTAGGGGATCATACCGAGTGCCTTGAGGATCGTGCCGATAAGTAGGGAAGCGAAAAGGCCCTGAGCCATAGCTCCCATAGCGTCAATAAAGTATTTTTTGCAGTATTTCTTGATAGTATTCATTTTTTGCCTCTGTATTTTACTTAGCGTCTGTGGCAATAGCCATAAGGCGTTTCATTACATCGTTTTCTCCACGTCCGAAATAATCGTGGAGTATAATATATTCACGATACAGCTTATCGTAAATTTCGCCTGAGGCGAGGGATGGCGTGTAGACCCTGTCAACAGGGGATTTCATTTTCTCTGCCGCATCGTATATCGTGGGATAGATACCAGCACCAACTGCCGCATAAATTGCAGAGCCGAGGGATGGGGCAAGCGGAGTGCTCAGCACACGGATCGGTATTCCGAGCACGTCGGCGTATATCTGCATCGTAAAGGGGTCTTTTCTTGCAATACCACCTGCGGCAAGAAGACTTGTTATCTCAATTCCACTCTCCTCGATGGTTTCCTTTATAAGCCTTGTGGCAAAGGCAGTGGCTTCAATGAGAGCACGGAGAACGTCCTCTGCCGTTGTGCGCAGATTCATACCGATGAGAAGCCCCGATAGATTTGCATCAACCAAAACGTTTCTGTTTCCGTTCCACCAGTCAAGAGCAAGAAGCCTGCTCTCGCCGGGCTTTTTAAGTGACGCCTTCTGCACCAAGAGCTTGAGTGGCGAGATACCGAGCGCATCGGCCTCCTCTTTGTATGAGGACGGACAGAGACGGTCAGCAACCCACGCAAAGTGGTCACCAACACAACAAAGTCCTGCTTCAAGACCATAGTAGTCGGGCATAACGCCGTCACGCAGGTATCCACAAATACCTTTTATGTCAAGAGGGGATGTTGAGAGGGTGTAATAGCAATTTGACGTGCCGAATATTCCGTACATCTCGCCGGGTCGGGTAAGACCAACGGCAGGTGCGGCAACGTGAGCGTCAGGCATTGACGTTGTTACTGCACAACTGACAGGGAGCGAGAAACGGCGTGACGCCTCGGGAGTTACAAAGCCGAGACATTCGCCCGCTGCCGCTATGGGAGCATCAAGAAGCCTGTGGGCAATAGATGGAAGAGTGGGGAAGACCTCTTCGAGATAGTCGTCCGAGGGATACCCGGTGTCCTTGTCATAAAGAGCCTTCCACGTCGCAAAGAGGAAGCTGCGTTTCTGCACTCCCGTAAGGAGCATATTCAGCCAATCTCCCGCCTCAATATAATAATCGCACTCCTCTATAACCTCGGGAGCTTCTACGGCTGTTTCGATAAGCTTTGGGAACAGCCATTCGCTTGAGATCTTTCCACCGTAATTTGAGAGGAAGCTCTCGCCACGCCTCTCGGCAATATCCGTCATTCTGTCAGCATAGGGCTGTGCGGCGTGATGCTTCCAAAGCTTGCAGTAGGCGTGAGGATTGCTGCGGAAACGCTCTATAACCGAGAGTGGCGTGCCGTCCTTTTTGATGGGGAGCACCGTACAGGTGGTAAAGTCTATGCAGATACCCTTGACGGCAGAGCTGTCAATACCTCCCTTGCGACAAACCTCGGGGATGACGTACTCAAGCACAGCGACAAAGTCGGACGGGTCTTCGAGCGCATAGTCGGGCGGCAGAGGCTTTCCTGTGTAGGGAAGAACGCTGTCAATAACTGCGTGTGGATATTCCATAGTGGCATCTGCAATCGGAGTGCCGTCCTCGGTGTCAACGAGAAGAGCTCTGCCCGACAGAGTGCCGAAATCAATTCCTATTGTATATTTCTTTGACATTACGCACCTCTTGTAAATGCAAATGTGTATTCTTATTCAATTATATACCATTTACCCGAAAAAGTCAAATACTTTCTACACTAACAACTCCCTAAAGCTATACAAAAATGCATAAAATAAGAGATAATGAATTGTTTATTATTTTTTAATCTATTTTTAATTGACAACTACATTTGTTTGTGTTATTATAAATAATGTAATAATATACATTTCCGAACGGTTCAGGAGAACATATAATGCAGAACAGTCAAATCCCACCCGAAACAGATAAGACGGCTAAAAGAAGTCGGTTTCTCATAAACTTTGCCTTTTTTGCGCTTTTGTTTGCACTCTCAATAGTGCTTGTCAGAGCAGCACTTCCGGCATTGTTCCCATTTGTAATAGCATTTATAGTCGCACTTATACTGCGCCCGCTTGTGCGCTTCTTCGTTGAAAAATGCCATCTCAACCGAGGAGCAGTTTCAGTTGTCCTGGTCTTGCTGTTCTATGCAACGGTAGGAACGCTTGTCATCCTGATCGTCTTTGAGCTTGTGCAGTACGCCGCCAGCGGAATAGATAAATTGCCGGTATTTTATCGTGAGCAGGTGCTTCCTGTGCTCGATAAGGCAGGTGCCGCAATCCAGAACATTATCAACAGTATCGACACCGAAGGAGCTATTTCCGTTGACTCTGCGATCGACGAGATAATTGCAACGCTCGGTAACGCCATCAAAAACTTTTCAACAACTGCTGTAAGTAAGCTTGGCGATGTTGCCGTTTCCGTGCCTACGGTGATGCTCAATATCGTAATAACCATTATTTCCTCAGCCTTCCTGCTTGTTGACTATGAGCACATCCAGAGCTTTTTGTCGGCTCAGCTCTCCGAAAAGACAGCCAACACTATCCACGACATCGGCGCACATCTTGGCAAGGTAGTACGCAAGTACATCCTTTCCTATGCGCTGATTATGATAATTACCTTTGTCGAAATCCTCATAGGACTTACCATTATCAGAGTTGAATATGCTGTAATTATTGCGGCAATTGTTGCCGTGTTTGATATCCTCCCCGTTGTCGGATCGGGCTTCATCCTCATCCCCTGGGCAGTAATCACGCTCTTCACAGGGGATTTCTGGACGGCACTCGGACTTGTCATACTTTGGGTAGTTGTAACAATAATCAGACAGATCATCGAGCCTAAGATTATCGGCTCAAGCGTCGGTATGCACCCCCTGCTTACACTCTTTGCAATGCTTGCGGGTAACTTTATTTACGGTGGCATCGGAATCTTCCTGCTCCCCATCACGATGGCACTTTGTCAAAGCCTCAACCAAGAGGGCATAATCCATCTGTATAAAGCAGTTGAGCGCAAGCCTGAGCCTGAGTCAAAGCTCAATGCAGCCGTTGATAAGGCGTTTGCATCGATAAAGACAGCCCTGCTTAAGCCCTTTGCAAAAAAAGCAGATAAAAAGAAGAAAAAGAAAAATTCGGACGGCGACAATCCTGCCGATACACCACAAGATAAGGAATAAACTTTTCATATAAACGGAACGCGCAAGCGTTCCGTTTTTTCTTTTCGTCATTTTGCTTGTATTATACAGATGTTTTGATTAAATATTCATATAATAACACGAATATTCACAAAAGGGGTTGACAAAATGAATAAATTGCGTATAATATTCTCCATAGAAAAAACGCAATTACTTTGAGAGGTGTGAGAAAACAGAGATGGCGCACAAGGTATTTGTCGATGGCGGAGCGGGTACGACGGGACTTCGGATAGTTGAGCGGCTTCGCTCGAGGGAAGATATTGAGCTTATAGTCCTGAACGACGAGAAAAGGCGTGACGCAGATGCGAGAGCCGAGGCGATGGCAAGAGCAGAGGTGACCTTCCTTTGCCTGCCCGATGATGCGGCAAGAGAGGCAGTTGAGCTTTGCCTAAACGAGGACGCTGTCATAATAGACTGCTCGACGGCGCACAGAACTGAGAGTGGCTGGGCGTACGGCTTTCCCGAGCTTTCGGCGGAGCATTTCGAGATGATACGCCACTCAAAGAGGATAGCAAATCCGGGATGCCACGCAAGTGGAGCTGTGGCGGTGCTTTATCCACTTATAAAGAATGGAATAATTTCCTCCTCGCACCCCGTGGCAATTCATTCGCTTACGGGATATTCGGGTGGTGGAAAGAAGATGATAGCTACCTATGAGAGCGAAGAGAGGGACGGTGCACTTGACTCGCCATCCGAGTATGCGCTTGGCGCAAAGCACAAGCATCTGCCTGAGATCTGCTCTGTTTGCTCGCTTGACTACCCACCTGCATTCAATCCCATAGTTTCCGACTTCTATTCGGGAATGGTAACGGCGTTTCCCCTGCACACAAGACTTTGCCTTAGGGGTGTGGACGCTGATTATATAAGGAAGACCTATGCGCTTCATTATGGGGACAGTCGCATAATAACCGTCTCGGATGAGGACGAAACACCCTCCTTTCTTTATGCAAATTCAATGTCGGGTCTTGACTCGATGAAGATAGTTGTGTCGGGAAGCGAGGACATAATAAATATTTTTGCCGTGTTCTGCAATCTTGGCAAGGGAGCGTCGGGTGCGGCAATTGAGAATATGAACATAGCATTGGGATTGCCCAAGGAAAGAGGACTTTTGTTGTGATTAAATATATAGAGGGCGGCGTTTGTGCCGCAAAGGGCTTTACTGCATCGGGAATACATTGTGGTATTCGTAAGAACAAGACAAAAAAGGATCTGGCACTCATTGTCAGTGAGGTGCGTGCGACGGCGGCGGCAACCTACACACAGAACCTTGTCTGTGGTGCGCCAATTGTTGTAACGAGAAATAATATCTCAGACGGATACGCAAGAGCAGTTATATGCAACAGTGGAAACGCCAACACCTGCAACGCAGACGGCGTGGATATTGCAAATGCTATGTGCGCACTCGTTGAGCAACACACGGGAATTGATGCGTCGGATGTTATTGTAGCATCCACGGGCGTTATAGGACAGAAGCTCGACCTGACACCAATCGAAAACGGAATGGCAGAGCTGACCGACGCTCTCTCTGCTGACGGTTCTGACGATGCGGCGGCGGCAATAATGACAACGGACACAAAGCTCAAGAGCGTTGCAGTTGAGTTTGATCTTGGCGGCAAGAGCTGTCGTATTGGTGGTATTGCAAAGGGATCGGGAATGATCCATCCCAATATGGCAACGATGCTCGTCTTTGTAACCTCGGATGTTTCAATATCTGCAGAGGCACTCGGGGCTGCCGTAAGAGCTGACGTTGTGGACAGCTTCAATATGATCTCCGTTGACGGAGATACATCAACGAATGATATGCTTTCCGTAATGGCAAACGGACTTGCGGGAAACGAGACGGTTGAGATAGGCACGCCTGAATACGAGATATTTAAAGAGGCTCTGTTTGCGGTAACATCAAAGCTCTGTCGTGCTATCGCCGCCGACGGCGAGGGCGCAACGAAGCTGCTTGAATGTACAGTTAGTGGCGCAAAGGACAAGAATACGGCGAGAGTGGTGGCAAAATCCGTCATCTGCTCAACGCTCTTCAAGGCGGCTATGTTCGGTGCAGATGCTAACTGGGGACGAGTGCTCTGCGCTGTCGGTTACTCGGGAGCTTGTGTTGAGGTGGATAAAATAGGCGTCAGCTTTGAGTCGGATGCAGGCACGATCGAGGTCTGCCGTGGTGGAGCAGGAGTAGAATTTTCCGAGGCGAGAGCAAAGGAAATATTGCTCTGCGACGAAATAAAAATACTGATTACACTCGGTATGGGAGAGGAGAGCGCAACGGCGTTTGGTTGCGATCTCAGCTACGATTATGTAAAGATCAACGGAGATTACAGAACATGACCATCACAAATCCACAGCGTGCCGAGGTGCTTATTGAAGCACTTCCATATATAAAGAAATACTACGGCAAGACGGTTGTTGTAAAATACGGTGGCTCATCAATGACAAACGATGAGCTGAAGCGTGCCGTGATGGGTGACATCGTTCTGCTCTCGCTTATAGGAATCAGAGTAGTTCTCGTCCACGGTGGAGGCCCTGAGCTGACAGAGACACTTGGACGAATGAATATTGAGAGTCACTTTGAGGGAGGACTCAGAGTAACTGATGCAGAGACGGCAGAGGTCGCTATGATGGTGCTGTCGGGTAAGATAAATAAACAGCTTGTCAATATGCTCGGCTCGATAGGTGGACGTGCTATCGGTCTGTCGGGTATTGACGGACAGATGCTCAAGGCGAAGCCTGTAAGTGCTGCGCTTGGGTATGTGGGCGAGATAACCGAGGTTGACCCGTCGGTTGTCGTTGACTCACTTGAGAAGGGCTATATCCCTGTAATTTCCAGCATTGGATGCGATAAAGAGGGAAATGTATACAATATCAATGCAGATACAGCGGCAGGTGCAGTTGCGGCGGCACTCGGTGCTGAGGCGTTTATTTCGCTTACGGATACGCCCGGCATACTTGCCGACAAGGACGATCCCTCAACATTGATTCGCAAAATAAAGCGTGACGAGATACAAACGCTTATTGAGGACGGAACGGTTTCGGGTGGTATGATACCAAAGGTGAAGAGCTGTTGCGAGCTTGTTGACGCAGGCGTGCACAGGGTGTTTATCATTGACGGAAGAGTACCGCATTCAATTATCGTCGAGATGCTCACAGATGAGGGTATCGGTACGATGATAAGATAAAAAAGCAAGGCTTGAAGCAAAGGTTGGAGGTGTTGGTGATGAACACATTTGAGCTTGATAGAACGTATATCGCAAATACCTACCGTCGCTATCCCGTTGAGATAGTCGGTGGAAGTGGATGCGTGGCAAAAGGAGCGGATGGCGTTGAGTATTTGGATATGGGCGCAGGTATCGCAACGAACACATTCGGATACGCAGACGAGGAGTGGACGGCAGCCGTTATAGCACAGCTTGGCGCAAACGCACATATATCAAATCTGTATTATTCAGCACCACCGGTACGCCTTGCCTCTCTACTCTGTGAGAGAGTGGGAATGAAACGTGTCTTCTTTGCAAATTCGGGAGCAGAGGCAAACGAGGGCGCAATAAAGACGGCACGAAAATATTCATTTGACAAATACGGGGAGGGACGGCATAAGATAATTACCCTCCGTGATTCCTTCCACGGACGAACAATAGCAACCCTGTCTGCAACAGGACAGGATGTTTTCCACCAAAAGTTTGGGCCGTTTGTGGATGGCTTTCTGTATGCAGACCCCACCGATGCTGCTGCTCTTGTTGGTATGATGGACGATACTGTATGCGCCGTGATGATGGAGCTTGTGCAGGGCGAGGGTGGAGTGAGAAAGCTTGACGAGAGCTTTGTGCAGACGGTTGCGAATGCTTGCAAGGAGAGGGACATTCTCCTTATCATAGACGAGGTGCAGACGGGAAACGGACGAAGTGGCACACTCTACGCCTTTGAGCAATTTGAAATCAGCCCCGACATCGTGACAACGGCAAAGGGACTTGGTGGTGGACTTCCCATCGGTGCTTTGATGCTTGGCGAGAAGGTAAAGGATACGCTTGATGCAGGCTCTCACGGCTCAACCTTTGGAGCAAATCCCGTGTGCGCAGCAGCTGCGCTGAATGTAATAAGCAGACTTGATGAGGACTTTTTGGCAGAGGTCAGAGCGAAGAGCGAATATATCAGAAGCAAGCTCTCAAAAATTAAGGGCGTGCTTGCAGTTGACGGTCTTGGACTTATGATAGGAGTCACGACAACCTCGCCCGTTGGCGAGGTTGTCGCAAAATGTATAGAGAGGGGAGTGCTCTTTCTTACGGCAAAGAGCAAGCTCAGGCTTCTCCCCCCATTGAATATTAAATACAGCGAGATCGACAAAGCACTCTCCGTCTTGGAAGAGGTGCTTGATACTTACAATGACGAGCAAGACTGAAAAATAAAAAAGATAATAATTTACGAAAAGAGGACAAATAAATGAAGCATTTGCTTAAAATGGGAGATCTTACAAGAGAAGAGCTTTTCGAGATACTCGACCTTGCAGACAAGCTCAAGGCAGAGAGAGCTGCAGGAATAAAGACACCATATCTTGCAGGCAAGACACTCGGAATGATATTCCGTAAATCCTCGACAAGAACGAGAGTTTCCTTTGAGGTTGGAATTCACGAGCTTGGTGGAACAGGACTGTTTCTGTCCTCAAACGATCTGCAGATAGGCAGAGGCGAGGAGACTGCTGACACGATAAGAGTGCTCTCAAGATACCTTGACGGAATAATGATAAGAACATTTGATCAAAACGAGGTTGAGGATATGGCAAAATACGGCTCAATTCCGATCATCAACGGACTTACCGACTACGCCCATCCCTGCCAGGTGCTTGCAGACCTTCAGACAATCAGAGAATACAAGGGTGGCTTTGAGGGACGCAAGCTTGCATTTGTCGGAGACGGCAACAATATGGCAAACTCGCTCATAGTCGGTGGAATACTTGCGGGAATGAGCGTCTCTATTGCCTGCCCCGCAGCGTATAAGCCCGACGCAGAGGTTATGAAGTGGGCAGAGGCGAACGGAGAGTTCCTCTGCACCGAGAGCATAGAGGCGGCAGTGAGTGGTGCTGACGCTGTATATACTGACGTGTGGGCATCAATGGGCCAGGAGGGCGAGGTCCAGAAGAGAGCCCGAGCCTTTGCAGGCTACTCAGTCAATGCACAGACAATGAGATACGCAAAGAGTGACGCAATCGTGATGCATTGTCTGCCTGCTCACAGAGGCGAGGAAATTGACGGCGATATACTTGAAGCTCACGCCGAGGAGATATTCAACGAGGCTGAAAACAGACTTCACGCACAAAAGGCAGTTATGGTACTGCTTATGTCATAAATCAAGCAATAGAAAAGCACACCGATATCGGTGTGCTTTTCCTTTGAGATTTTATTATCTGCGCTTCTCTTCAATAAACTCGTCAAGCTCGCTCTTGATAACGGAGACGGACGGGCCGTAGACCACTTGAACTCCGTTTCCGTGACGGATAACGCCGGCTGCACCACTTGCCCTGAGTAGCTCATCTACCACAAGCGAGCCGTCCGAGACCGTCACCCTCAGCCGTGTTGCGCAACAATCAATGTCACGGATATTGTCAATACCGCCAAGCCCACGGACTATGACGGAGGAGGTATCCTCCTTGCCCACGTCGGCATCCGAAAGGCTTGGCTCACGGGCAATCTCAGGCTGTTCGCCACGCCTCTGTGCGTTGTAGTCAGCCCTCGTGTAAAGCTTCGTCTCGCCGTCAACCTCACGTCCGGGCGTCATATAATCAAATCGCTTTATCATAAATCTGAAGAGTAAGAAATATATGATGAAATAGGCAATACCGACGGGTATTATAGATACCCAACCGGTCTTTTCGTTGCCCTGAAGCACGCCAAAGAGCAAAAGGTCGATGACACCGCCCGAAAACGTCATACCAACGCCGACCTCAAGCATATGCATCAGCATATATGACACGCCTGCAAGCAGTGAGTGGAAGAAATAGAGGACGGGTGCGATGAAAAGAAAGGTAAATTCGATAGGCTCTGTGATGCCTGTCAGCATCGCAGTAAGGCTTGCGGAGAGGAGAAGACCGCCTGCGACACGCTTTTTTTCGCTCCTTGCCGTAGTATACATAGCAAGTGCCGCACCTGGCAGACCGAAGATCATAAACGGGAACTTGCCCGACATAAATCTCGTTGCCGAAACGGAGAAAGCTGTGGTCGATGACGAGGCAAGCTCGGCAAAGAAAATGTTCTGCGCACCCATAATGAGATTTCCATCAATAACTGCGCTACCACCAACGCCCGTCTGCCAGAACGGCAAATAGAAGACGTGGTGCAGACCAAAGGGAATGAGTATTCGCTCAATAAAGCCGTAGACGAGAGTGCCGACGTAGCCCGACCTCTGCACAAGAGAGCCGAGAGAGAATATTGCATCCTGAACAAAGGGCCAGACGAAGAACATCACAACACCGACCACAACGTATACGACCGTCGAGATGATGGGAATAAATCTTGTTCCACCGAAGAAAGAGAGTGCTGTCGGTAGCTTTATCTTGTAGAACTTGTTGTGAAGCGCAGCAACGCCAAGTCCGACAATAATTCCACCGAACACGCCCATCTCAAGCGAGGTAATGCCAACAACATTTGCCACGCTTCCCTCGTGGAGAGTGCCCGACTCAATTTTGTCCGTTATGTCGAGAAGAGTGCCAATTGTCGTGTGCATCACGAAGAAGGCTATGGCGGCAGACAGCGTTGCCGTACCCTTCTCGCTCTCTGCCATACCGAGAGCAACACCCATCGCAAATATGATGGGCAGGTTTGAGAAGATAACAGAGCCAACGGCCGAGAGAACTTTGAGGATGGAATTTAAGATAGTGCCGTCACCGAGAATATTTTCAAGGCCGTAGCTTTCAATCATAGCTGTATTTGTCAGAGACGCACCTATACCAAGCAGAAGACCTGCTATGGGAAGAAGCGCGATGGGGAGCATAAATGCACGCCCCACTCGCTGAAGAACGCCGAAAAGTCGGCTGTCTCTTCGTTTTGTCTGTAATTTAGCTGTGCCGTCCATTATTCTCCTACCCCCCTTTGCTTGCAGGCCATCGCAATATCTTTCCCGCCGAGAGCCTCTCCCGGAAAGAGAGAGTAGTCACAAGGATGGGGAGAGGTGGTCACAACAACTGCCGTGGTGGTGTCAAGAGCTTGTGAGCGAATGGCGTCAAGATCAGCCCTTGCGATAGGAGAGCCAACCTCAGTTACCTCGCCTCTTGATACGAGGGGCGTGATCTCACCGTTTTTGAGTCGCACCGTGTCGATGCCGATGTGAACGAGAATATCAAACCCACCCTCCGTATGAAAGGTAAAGGCGTGAGAGGATTCGCTGATGCTCATAATTTTGCCACTTACGGGAGCGAAGAAAAGCGAGGAGCGTGGCTTTATTGCATAGCCATCCCCAAGCATCCTTGAAGAGAAGACCTCGTCAGCCATCCCCGATATATCCTCAACCACACCGTCGCAAACGGCAAAAATGGGGAGAGAATCGGTTTTTTCGTTGGTTTTCATTGTTTTTCCTTTCTTTGCTTTTTTAGTCAAGAGCACGAATAGCATCCTTCAGCTTTGGAATATACGGTGGAGACACCGACAGCTCGTCAGCTCCGAGAGATAAAAACTTCTCGCAAAGCGAGACGTCGGCGGCAAGCTCACCACAGATGCCGAGAAAACGGTCACCACCTGCCCTGTGGATTCCCTCGGACGCAAGGCGTATCATCCGAAGCACAGGCTCAAGCGCATCCTCGCCCTCCGAAAGATATGAGAGAGACGGCTCCTCTCGGTCTGCCGCAAAGGTGTATTGGCAGAGGTCATTTGTGCCGACAGAGAAGAAATCGCATTCGGGAGCAAGACGGTCTGCCATAAGAGCCGATGCAGGAGTTTCGATCATAATTCCAACACAAATGTTCTCGTCAAACGGTATCTCTTCATATCGCAAAGCGTTTTTAGCCTCTGCAAGAATATGCCTTGCTGTGCGCACCTCGTCGGCGTTAACTACCATCGGAAGCATAAGGGCAATTCGTCCGTAGGCTGAGGCACGGAGAATTGCACGCAATTGAGTACGAAAAAGCTCAAGCTCACGCAAGCAAAGTCGCAAACCACGCACACCGAGCGCAGGGTTTGCCTCTTTTTTCATTGAGAGCGAGGACAGAGTTTTGTCAGCACCAATATCAAGCGTCCTTATAACAACGGGGCCGGGGACATCGTGCATAATCTCGGCAACCTTTTTGTATGCAGAGAATTGCTCCTCTTCGCTTGGAAGCCCCGGGCGACCGAGAAAGAGAAACTCGCTTCGGAAAAGACCGATACCCTCAGCACCTGCGGCGTGTGCAGAGTGCGCATCGGCAACAGAGCCTATGTTGGCATAGAGGGAGACTTTTCGTCCACTTTTCGTGACGGCAGGCAGGGATAGGAGAGTGCGCAAACGGTGGCTCTCGGCCTGTCGTTCACGCAGTCTTTCTGCGTGCGACAGAATTTTCTCTGCCGTGGGCTCAATGTAGAGCTTGCCCACGGATGCGTCAATGAGAGCTGATGCACCGTCATATTCCTCGCCAAAACGCTCGGTGCAAACTATGCAGGGGATGGAAAGCGCACGAGCAAGAATAGCTGTGTGTGAGCGTGCCGAGCCACCAAAGGTTACAATGCCGACCACACGGGAGGGATCGAGCTTTGCAGTATCACCGGGCGACAGATCTTCTGCAACAAGAATAGTGCCACGGCTGTCAAGAGGCATAGAGGTGCTCTCGCTTCCTGTGAGAATTGACACCACCCTGCCACCGACGTCACGGATGTCAGCACCTCTGGCAGAGAGGTATTCGTCATCCATTGACTCAAAAATACAGGCGACAGAGTCACTTGCGCTGCTTACTGCATCGACAGCACTAAGCCCACGGGAAACGGCTTTGTCAATAGCATCAAGAAAATCGGGATCGCTGAGAAGCATACCGTGTACCTCAAAGATGGCGGCGGCATCCCTGCCTGCAAGTGCGAGAGTGCGTTCCGAAAGGGACGCAAGCTCCTCTTTGGCTTTAGAGATAGCTTTCTTTATTTCTTCTCGCTCACGCTCCTCTCCACGATAGAGGGAAGAGTCAGGACGGGCGGCTTTCTTTTTCCAAAAGCGCACAGTACCCGTGGCTGAGAGGTCACCAACGCCGGTTCCGCTTACGGCAAAGGAGCGAGAGGAATGGCTCTCCTTTTTGGGTAGAAAATTATCCAAGAGCTTCACGGCAGACACGCAAAAGTGCGTCGCACGCACTTTCCTCGTCCCGTCCATTAATTAAAAAGGTAACCTCGTCGCCCTCTCTTGCGCCAAGCGTCATAAGAGAGAGAAGTCGCTTTCCGTCAGCCTCGACTCGCTCCCCCTCACTACCCAATACAACAACAACGTCGGACTCAAAGTCACGGGCAGTAAGCGCAATTGCGCCTGCAGGACGTGCGTGAATGCCACCGCTGTTGCAAAGTTTGTATGTGAAGCTTTTCATATTGCCCCATCCTTTCGTGTTTTGTCACAGTTTATTATTAATCAATTTTTTCGTTTTATTCTGAAAATGCACAAGATTTAGAAAAGATAGCTTGTGTTGGTGAAAAAGAGAGGAGCTGTGATATAACTTTTATAGTTCTTGAAAATTCGGTATTATTGTTGACAAAGTTTTTTGGGTGTGATATAATAGTTCCAAAGACGGACTTGTTCCGAGCATAAAAGAAAGGTGAAATACTATGAAAAAGATTATTTCTATCGTTCTCGCAATAATGATGGTTTTTGCAATCGGCGCAAACCTCATCGCTTGCGATAACACAGAAACCCCTGCAGATACAACAGCAGGCGCAGACGACACAACAAAGGGCAACGACAGCACAACATCGGCTGATGACACAACCGCCGCTCCCGATGATGACGAGACAACTAAAGCTCCCGACGACGCAACAAAGGCTC
This sequence comes from Eubacteriales bacterium, assembly GCA_045543615.1. Taxonomy (GTDB): domain Bacteria; phylum Bacillota; class Clostridia; order Oscillospirales; family CAG-272; genus CAG-390. The sequence goes on along the minus strand of JAZPXL010000016.1, from coordinate 1,421 downwards.
CCGATGACGAGACAACTGCTGCTCCCGAGATAAAGGAACTTCACATCGCAACAGCTGAGGATCTCCTCGCTCTCAACGTTGCAACAGCTAATGCAGAGGACTATGCAGGCTACACCATCATCTTTGATGCAAACATCGACCTTGGCGGCATCGAGTGGACACCTATGAGTGGCGCATCCTTTATGGAAACTGTTTTTGATGGCAAGGGTCACACTATTAGCAATTTCACAATCGGTAAGAACAACGGCTCATCCCACAACCTCGGTTTCATCGGTCAGACATACGGTGGCGTTCTTGAGATCAACAACCTCAACTTCAGTAATGTAACAATGAGCACACAGGGCAAGGAGTGCGGCATTATCATTGGTCAGAACTCCGGTACGATAGTTGATTTCAATAACTGCACAGTAAGCGATTGTCGCATTGATGGCGTTTATGATTACGTAACAGACAAGGATAATATTGCTTTCCGTGTTGCAGCGTTCATCGGTTGCAACCGTGATGCAGGTCTTTGCTCATTCAATAAGTGCACAGTTAAGAATTTCGAGGCTTCGGGCTTCCACAATATTGCAGCTTTCGTTGGCTACGATGCAGTAAGCATTTCCGAATGCAGCAACTGCGTAGTTGAGAACTGCAGATTTATGTTCGGCTACACCACAGGCGCAAGCTACACTCTCTGGCAGGAAAAGAAGTATGTTGCAGTATTCTACAACTACGGCGAGTGGGAAGATCAGCTTGACACCTGCAAGAGCGGCGGCAATACATATACAAACGTTGTATTTGTAGAGGGCTTTACAAACGTAGAGCTTGATCCCGAAAGCTTCCGCACAGGCATTACAGAAGCACCCCAGGCATAAGGTTGCGCCTTGCGGCGCAAATGATGTTGCACCTTCGGTGCAAATGATGTGGGCTTACGCCCAATGATGTTGCGCCTGTGGCGCAAATGATGTTGCACTTCGTGCAAATGATGTGGGCTTACGCCCAATGATGTTGCGCCTGTGGCGCAAATGATGTTGCACTTCGTGCAAATGATGTGATGCTACGCATCAATGAAGATGTGCCTGACGGCACAAACGGAAAACAACAAAGCCGTTTCGGATGAAACGGCTTTGTTGTTTTTAATGAATAATGAATAATGAATAATTGTGGAAACAAAGGCATTTCGGGGAAATGCCTTTGTGATTTTTTAAAAGAAATATATGGAACACCTGCACTTGTGGTAAAAACATAATGTTGAGCACTTGCAGATAAACAGAACACCCCAAGCGATGCCCTAAAGTTAGCCTTCCTCCGAGAGGAAGGGGGACCACGGAAGTGGTGGAAGGAGCGTGCGCAACTGAAGATTTTGCACAAATTAAAGATAGAAAACTCTAAATATTTTCAAATCAAAGTCTACACATATTTAAAGCTTGCGCAAACGG
>JAZPXL010000015.1:0-32002 GCA_045543615.1 Eubacteriales bacterium | reverse complement strand
ATAAACTGTAATTTTGATACAAGATCAAGAAAATGTTTTCTTTAACACATCATCAAAAATATTGTTTTTTAATTTATACGTGAAAACAGCCGAATGATACGGAGATCCCGAAAACTGTAATAATCCATCGGAATATATGTAATATGAACCATAGAACTCCGTTCTTTCATCCGTAGACGGATAGTCGGAGGTACTGTTATAAAAGACCAAGTATATATAGTCGTTTTGAGATGATGATGGAGAATGTTCTATTCCCTCATTTGACTCGGATACTATTTTGTATAACTCTTTCGCCTCTTCTCCTTCTATTGTTGTTTCTTGATCAAGATAAGAGGCATAACATTTGAAATGGTTTAACTCAAGGATGTGTTCGTATGACAAGTCAACGGCATCATATTCGGTAGATTTATTAAATTGGCATCCGCTGAACAGATTTAGCAACAATATACTCACAAATAGAATACTGATTTTTTTCATCAGATAGCCTCCTTTTAATTTCTTTATGTTTATTATACCACAAAAAATCAAAAACCGCAACCCTTTGTATCAGAATTGCGGTTTATGTTTGGTATATTTGTAGAGATTTACGAACTTATGCGAGCGCAGGTGTGCGGTGTTAGCCCAAGCCCACGATGTGCGCACGCCGTCTTTGTTCCTGCGGAACAAAGAGGAGCTCTGCATTATCCGATTTTCACTAACAAAAACAGGCACCACACAAGGTGATGCCTGTTTTTGTTGGCGGAGATGGAGAGATTTGAACTCTCGCGCCGGTTGCCCGACCTACACCCTTAGCAGGGGCGCCTCTTCGGCCTCTTGAGTACATCTCCGTATACCCTTGTGGACGGCCGCTTGCAGAGTCCACTCCAATATTATAGCGCATCGCCATCCGTTTGTCAAGATGTTTTTGCCTTTTTTTCATCTTTTCTTTCCTCTTTTTTCTCCATCTGCCCCCTGTCTGCGCCGTTTTTCCCCTATTCCTTGCTTTTTTCGACTTTGCGTGTGGTTTCAAAATCTACGACGCTCTCGCTTCTCGTCCTCGCTTGCCTCTTTTTGTCCACAAGTGAGGCTTTGCGCTTGCCTGCTTTCGCTCTTCCTATAAATGCGTTTTGGCTTGAAATTTGTTTCGTGTTTGCACGTGTTTACAGACACAGGATTGCTTTAAAAAATAAACAGAGAGTCGCTTGCGACTCTCTGTTTATGTAATAAGAATTAAGACTTAGGGCTTCGGAATACCTGTTACAAGGTTAGCCTTGTTCTCAGCGAATGCCTCATCGGACATACAAAGGATCTTGATGCCGAGGATGATGCCAAGGATCTCGTTGACGAGAGCGATAATGCCACAAGTAACAACGCCAAGAACTATCTTGAGAATACCTGTCTTAACTTCGCCTCTCATAAAGTTCGGAACGCCGTATCCGTTGAAGATGAGAGTCATAATTCCATAGAGAATTCTGTTATCCATAATTTGCCTCCACAAAAATTTTGTTACTTGTATTATATCATTTTGCGACCTGTTTGTCAACAGAATGCGTAAAAATTATTACGAAAAGGAAAAAATTTATAATTATTTCAGTTCAAAACGATCACGGAGAACGAAGTGGTCTGCATAACCGACCATCAGATCGAACTCGCCACTCTCGCTTCCGACGCTTCCGTCTGCACGAACAAGCGCAAGCATAGACTCGTCAATCTCAAAGCGAACAATTTCTGCCTCGCCCGGAGCAAGCTCGATCTTCTTGAATGCGAGCAGCTCTTGTACGGGACGAACGGTCGAGCTGAAACGATCACGCATATAAAGCTGTACGACCTCCTTGCCAACTCTCCCTCCTGTGTTTCTGACTGTAATTTCGACCACAAGCTTCTCGTCACGCTCCATCTCTTTTGTGGAGAGCGACATATTTTCATATTCAAAGCTTGTGTACGAAAGTCCCTGACCGAAGAAGAAGAGAGGAAGATTTCCACAATCAATATAGTTTGATGTGTATGCCTCGTGTACGCCCTCGGGCTTTCTCTTAGGTCTTCCCGTTGAAATTCTTGTGTATGTGATTGGGCATTGACCTGTGCTCTTGGGGAACGAGGTCGAGAGCTTGCCTGAGGGGTTGGCTACGCCGAACAAAAGGTTAGCGGCTGCGTTTCCACCCTCACTACCGGGAAACCACATATCAAGAATTGCCGGTGCTACTGCGTCAATAGCAGTAAGCTCGAGAGGTCTGCCGTTGAAAAGAAGAACTGCGCACTTCTCGTTTGCCTTGCATACTGCCGCCGCAAGCTCGTTCTGAATGTCGGGGAGACGAATATCGGTTCGGCTGTTGCCCTCGCCACTGTATTTCTGATGCTCGCCAAGGCAAAGAACTACTGCATCAGCCCACTCTGCCGCTGCCAAAGCCTCGCCAAAGCCGTTCTCGGCTGTGCCGTTTATTGTCGGAGTTGTCACGGGCACTATCTTTATTTCAGCATCGGGGAGCAGCGCACGCACGCCTTCTGCGACAGTTACGCACTCCTCGTCCTTGCCACAACAGGACCAAAAGCCCTTGATCTCATTGAGATCAGCAAACGGGCCGATGAGCGCGATTTTCTTTGTGTCGAGCGAGAAGGGAAGAACGCCCTCGTTTTTAAGCAGAACTGCGCACTCCTCTGCCATTCGTCTTGCTATTGCACGGTTTTCGGGAGTCAGGCAAACTGCCGCTTCAAGCTCCTCGGATGCGCCACGGTAAGGATCGTCAAATAAGCCGAGTGCTTTTTTGAGCTTGAGCACCTTCATAACTTCATCATCGATCTGCTTCTCTGTGAACACGCCCTCTTCGACAAGCTCTTTTAAGTGATTGTGATAAGCCGTGCTCATCATTTCTATTGTGCATCCGCAATCAAAGGCAAGGCGTGCGGCATCCTTTTTGTTCTCTGCGACACCGTGACGGATTAGCTCGCCTATTGCGTTGTAGTCGCTTATTACAACACCACGGAATTTCCATTCCTTTTTGAGCACCTGCTTCATAATGAACGGATTGCAGATTGGAGGAATACCGTTGAGGGGATTGTATGAGGGCATTATCATATCAACGCCTGCGTCAATACAAGCCTTGAAGGAGGGTAGATAGAACTGACGCAGAGCGTGCTCGGAAAGCTCTGTAAGGTTATAGTCACGGCCTGCCTCAACAGCACCGTAGCCCACAAAGTGCTTTGCGCAGGTTGCAAGGCTCTCACGGTCAGAAAGACCGTCGCCACGGAAGCCACGCACCTCTGCGGTGGCAAGTGCGCAGTTGAGCACCACGTCCTCGCCAAAGCTCTCCATAACTCTGCCCCAACGTGCGTCACGGATGTAGTCAACCATAGGCGTGAAGGTGACGTTGATACCACCTGATGCAGCTTCACGGGAGGTCATTCTTGTGGCTTGTTCGACAAGTGCAGGATCAAAACAACAGCCCTGCGCAAGGGGGATGGGAATTATCGTGCGATATCCGTGGATAACGTCCATCATAAATATCATAGGAATCTTGTTGGGGTCGGCTGCAAGGTGCTTGTCCTGGATGGCTTTCATCTCGTTTACGCCGTTGAAGTTGAGCGCGCTTCCGACAAGGGGGAGGGACTCTGCATTTATACCGATATTGCCGACGGGGCCGGTTGCTTCTGCGTCTGTGTTTATAAAGAAGTCTGCGTTGAGCTGCATAAGCTGACCTATTTTTTCGTCGAGCGTCATACCCGCAAGCAGACGCTTGAGGTTTACCTGTCTTTTAGCCATAATAATGCCTCCATAGTTTTATATTATAATTATTTTACTACAACGCATCTGCCTTGTCAAGTAAAAAAGCCAAACGCCCGAAGGCGTTTGGCTTATATTTAACTATGTCTCAGTTTTAATCGAGAATTAGTTGTGGGATCTCTTCTTAGCAACCATAGCTACGCCGAGAACGGAAACAACTGCAACTACTACGAAGTAAACAGCAGCGTCACCTGTGTCGGGAGCACCTGTTGCGGGAGGAGCATCGTTGAAGCTTGTAATGTCAATGCCCTTGTAAACGTTAACGTCCTTAACGCCAAAGTTCATTGTTGCATTGTAAAGTCTTGTGATGAAAGCGAGGTCGTGGGATGTTGCGCCATCCTTAGCTGCGTTTGCAGAGAAATCGTAGAACTCAGCTTCCTTATCCTTACCAAGACCAAGCTCGTTGCCGTTGAAGGATACGTTCATCTTGTAGCCGTCGATCTCAACTACTACGTCGTACCATTCGCCAACGCCAGCCTTCATAGCATCTCTGAATGCCTGAGATGTAGCGGTACCGTCAAGGTTCTTGTCTGTGCAACCGTCCTTGTCGATACGGTGCCAACGCATCTTTGTATCGCCAGCAGAGTTGTAGGGATGTCCCCAGTAACCGAAAGCACCGGTGTGACCGGAAGCGGACTGACCCTCGATCTGAACGATTGTTCTGCCAGCCTCATCCTTGAAGGATGTGAGGTTGGAGCCGAGAGAGAAGTAGAAGCCGGACTGACGGTTGTTGGAGTCTGTCTCGTCGAAACGAGCCTTGAATACGAATGTGTACTGATAGGGGTTACCATCAGCGTCAACGCCCCACTTGAGGCCGTCGATCTTGCCACCGTACATAAGGTTACCATAGCAATCGTTTGCGTTTGTTCCTTCGGGAGCATCGCCGTAGAAGAGGTTGAAGCTCTTCTTGTCTTCAGCAACTGTTACAACGGGAGTGGAGTGGTAACGAACACCCTCGTGAATCTTTTCGTTGTCGGAGTTAGCGAAGATGATGGGCTGGTATGCGCCTGTGGTCTCACCGAAAACAAGGCCGATGAGCTTGTCGCCATTCTGAGCTTCTGCGTATGTTCTGAGAAGAGCATTAGCGTCTGCAGCAGAAGAGGAAACGCTGATAGCTGCTACCATAGCAACGATCATTGTGAGTGCAAGAAATGCGGAAATAATCTTTTTCATAGTATTTCTTCCTTTCAAAATTTTTTTGCAAACTTATTTTAACACATTGTTCACAGTTAGTCAAGTCCTTTTATCAAAAAATAATAAATTTTTTCAAAGAAATTAATTATTTTTATAAAAACTGCAAAGTTTGTATAGCTCTCTGAGCTTTTTTGACAAAAACCTTACCGACTTGTATATGAACGCTTGCGTTCGAAGATGAGGGGGTGCCTTCGCATTCCGAACCCGTAAGAGTTGAGTTTGTGGTTTTTGTACCTGTTTGCACTTATTTAAACATAATGAGAATGCATATTACATTTTGGATTAAAGAGATAGGAGTATCAAAACTGTCAGAGCCAAGTCGGAGGTTGTTATTCTTATAATAAATAGGAAGAAAAAATTCAAATCCGACAAAATTGCGGTCGGCGCAGAGTGTTTTGGGTAGGACTTGGAGATGGAAAAATATGCGTGGATGTGAAAGAAGAGAGGTGCGCACAATATAAATATATTAAAAAAGGAAGACTTTGACGAAAAAGAGGACTCAACTTGCAAATCCTGACGAGGAAGCGATTTTTTCTCTGATTTGCGGCGTTTAAAAATGCAACCAAGGATGATTGTTTATTCAACAAATTGTTAACAAAAAACTAAAAAGCAGGTTTAAAAAGTGGCAAAAATTGGACGATAGCAAAACAATACTGTTTTTTGTTGTTCAAATTGAACAAAAGAAGAGTGTTACCAAGCAGAATTATATAATTATTGTGCCGAAATATAAATTAATTGTTGCAAAACTATAAATTATGTGCTATAATACTAATACGTAACGAAACTTTTAGTTGTAATTGCAGGATTTTTGGTGGAAGAATGCAGGTGCATCTATGTGTTTTGGGGCTCTTTGATTTGATTGTTTGCCGTATATAATACGGACTTGCAATATAAAAATTTCTAAAGGAGAAAGACTATGAAAAACATCAAAAGAGTAATTGCGATCGCTATCGCATCTCTTATGCTCTTCGCGGCTGTTAGCTGTGGGCCCGTAGAGTATGTTGACCCTTATGCAGGTCTTGATTACGATCAGGTTTCTGCAGAGATCTATGACGATATCCTGGGCGAATTTGCTGAAGCTTACGCTGCTGCAAAGGCTGCTACAAACGTTTCGGAGAGATATGCCCTTATGGCAGTCGCCGAGGCTAAGCTTATGGAGGCTGCAGTAATGCTTCCTCTTTCCTCGAACGGCGGTAACTACGCAGTTTCGAGAGTTGCTCCCTATACAGTATCTCCTGTACTTTGGGGTAATGACAGCTACAGATATCACAACGCAATCGTTGCAACAGAGTTCATCAAGTCTGCTGACAGAGCAGAGATGAAGGCTAAGTATGCAGAGCTCAAGGGCACAGGCACTTGGGAGACTTGGGTAAAGACCTATCTCGCAGATAAGGGCTACACCACCAAGGACACATACACCCTCACCTACAACAGCGATCCCCAGACTTGGGACGTACTTGCTACATCCAGAGCAGCTGACTCTGAGGCTATCGTAAACACATACGATGGACTTTATGAGTACGACCTCGAGAACGCTCTTAAGCCTGCACTTGCTGAGAGCTACACAGTTTCCGAGGACGGTCTTAAGTACACATTCAAGATTAAGAGCGGTCTTAAGTGGGTTGACTCCCAGGGCCGTGAAGTTGCTGACATCAAGGCTGACGACTTCGTAGCCGGCATGCAGCACATGATGGATGCTCAGGGTGGTCTTGAGTACCTCGTACAGGGCATCATCGTTAACGCTACAGAGTACATCGAAGGCGACATCACTGACTTCTCTCAGGTTGGTGTTAAGGCTATCGACGATACAACTCTCGAGTACACACTCGTTGCTCCTACATCCTTCTTCATGACAATGCTCGGCTATGGCGTATTCGCTCCTATGAGCCGTTCCTACTATGAGACCCAGGGCGGTAAGTTCGGTGCTGACTATGACGCATCTGCTGAGACCTACAAGTATGGTTCTTCTGCAGACACCATCGCTTACTGTGGTCCTTACCTCGTAACAAACGCAACAGCTGAGAACACAATCGTATTCTCCGCTAACAACAGCTACTGGAACAAGGATGGCATCAACATCAAGACCATCACTTGGCTCTACAATGACGGTAGCGAGGCTACCAAGGCTTACAACGATGCAGTTGCAGGCACAATCGACGGTTCCGGCCTCAATGCTTCCGCACTTGAGCTTGCTAAGAAGGACGGCAACTTCGAGAAGTACGGTTACGTTTCCGCAACCGATGCTACATCCTTTATGGCATTCTACAACGTTAACAGAACTAAGTTCGCTAACACAAACGACGAGACAAAGGTAGTTTCTACTCTTACACAGGAAGAGGCAACACGTACAACTGCTGCTCTCCGTAACGTTCACTTCCGTCGTGCTATCTCCTTCGCTCTTGACCGTGGTGCATACAACGCACAGACAGTAGGCGAGGAGCTCAAGCTCACATCTCTCCGTAACTGCTACACACCCGGTACTTTCGTAACACTTGATGAGGAAGTTACCATCAAGATCAACGGCAAGGACACAACATATCCTGCAGGCACCAACTATGGTAAGATTATGCAGGACCAGATCGACGCTGACGGCGTTAAGATCAAGGTTTGGGATCCCGCTGCTGATGACGGCATCGGTTCTTCCGACGGCTTTGACGGCTGGTTCAACGTTGAGAACGCAGTAGCTGAGCTCGAAACAGCTATCAAGGAACTCAAGAAGATCGGTATTGAGATCTCCGAAGAGAACCCCATCAAGCTCGACCTTCCTTACTACTCTGCATCTGAAGCATATGTAAACCGTGCACAGGCTTACAAGCAGTGCATCGACACAGCATTCGGTGGCAAGGTTGTCCTCAACCTCAACGCTTGTGAGACCTCACAGGAGTGGTACTGGGCAGGCTACTACACCGACTTCGGTTCTGATGCTAACTATGACATCTACGACGTATCCGGCTGGGGTCCTGACTACGGTGATCCTCAGACTTACCTCGACACATTCCTTGACGAGTACAGCGGATATATGGTTAAGTGCATTGGTATTTATTAATTTGAAGCTGTAATTCAAATAAATAACAGAACCAATTCATTATAAACTAAATTAACGATGTAATGGAGGATGGACCTTGGTTCATCCTCCTATCGTGATATAATATGAGAGAGAAAAAATGACCAAATATTTGTTAAACAGAGTGCTTCGAAGCTTACTTTCGATACTTGCTGTCGTTGCTATCGTTATGGTGCTGATATATTCCTGTCTTGACCGTAACCAGATTTTTGCAGCGGACACAAACTATTCAAAGCAGAAGAGCAACAACAAAGAGATATATAAGATGCAGCAATGGGAGAAGTATGGCTATCTTGACTATATCCCATATTCCGACTGGCTCAAGGAGCTGCTCGGTAGCGGCGAGATAACGCAGGACGTATATGAGGCGGCTGCAAAGATTGGTAACAAGTCACAGGATGACACAAAGATAGCAAAGAAGTATATTGACCGTTTCCACGAGGAAATGGAGGCTAAGGGCTACAAGTTTGAGAGACTTGACGCCGATATGCTCAAGAACAAGTACAAGGACGGCGGCAGACCCCAGGTCTACGCATACAAGAACATTCCACTCATTTCCCGTCTTTGGGATTATATCAGCGGTATTTTCTCGATTGACAATATCCATTTTGTTGAGGAGGATATAGAGAACAGAGGACTTGAGTTCACTCTCTATGATCCTGCATACGGAGGAGAGAAGTTCTCTCCTGCAATTATGGCGAACGGCGCACGTCACAAATATCTCGTATATTTTGACGATCAGTTCCCGTTCTTCCACCAGAACATTCTGACAATAAATCTCGGCGCATCGTATTCACTGGTGCGTGACGCCGATATTTTCAATATTATGACCGATACACAGGGCGCATTCAAGATGTCGACAGTAACTTATCCCTCGGGATATGTTGATGAGAGTGCGGATAACCTCCACACACTTACCTATGTCAAGGGTTCATTTGCATCTGAAAACCCTGTTATCAAGACCTGCTATGTTGACGATTATACCTCGGTTTCCACATACAAGGCAGGTATGTCCAAGATCGGTTACTCATTTGTAATCGGTATCATTTCAGTTATTGCTTCTTATGTTTGTGCAATTCCGCTTGGTGTGCTTATGGCACTCAAGAAGGACAAGTTTGTTGATAAGCTTGGTACAATTTATATCATCTTCATTATGGCAGTACCTTCCCTTGCTTACATCTTTATGTTCAAGGCTATCGGTAGAACTATCGGACTTCCCGACACGTTTGATATGCAGAACCCGACGTGGCTTATGTATATTCTGCCTGTAATTTCACTTGCACTGCCCTCTATTGCAGGACTTATGAAGTGGCTGAGAAGATATATGATCGACCAGATGAACTCCGACTACGTTAAGTTTGCCCGTTCGGGTGGACTTTCCGAGTCTGAGATCTTCTCAAAGCACATTCTCAAGAATGCTATCATACCGATAGTACACGGTATTCCCGGTAGCGTACTTGGTGCGCTCGTTGGTGCTATCATTACAGAGCGTGTGTATGTAGTTCCCGGTGCAGGTAACCTGCTTACTAAGGCTATCAATGCATACGACAACGGCGTAATTGTTGGTGTTACACTCTTCTACGCTATTCTCTCGGTAACATCGATTATTTTGGGTGACATTCTTATGTCCCTGCTCGACCCGAGAATTTCATTTACAACGAAAGGAAGTAAGTAAGACATGACTGAAGAATTGATTAGTCTTGAAGAATTCAATATGTCGGAAGAAGAGCTGTTCAGTCGTGTTGACAACAATACTCTCGATTCAGAGAAGATCACTGCACCGAGATATTCCTACTGGCATTCCGTATTTCGTGTATTTTTCCGTAACAAGCTCAACATTGTAATTCTCGCCATTCTCGGCGTAATTCTCCTGTTCACATACATCTATCCGATGGTGATAGGCTACGATGCTGACAAAGATCCTTTTATCAATCTTCTTGTTTCGGACTCCAAGCATCTGACTCCTTCACAGGCCATTGAGAAGTTCGGCTTTGAGCTTAAGTGGATATTTGGTAGTGGTAAGTCGGGCGAATCCACATTCGACAGCGTATGGTACGGCTCAAGCATTTCCATCACTCTCGCACTTATCTGTGCTGCTATCAATATGACGGTTGGCGTTGTTGTCGGTGCTATTTGGGGATTCTCCAAGAAGGTCGACATTGTAATGATGGAGGTCTACAATATTATAGGTAACATTCCCTATATTTTGCTTATCTCCGTAATAGTGCTGATTATGTCAGCAAACTTCTGGAGTATGGTATTTGCGCTGACCATCACGGGTTGGCTTGGTATTGCATACTTCATCAGAACGCAGGTTATTATCATTCGTGACCGTGAGTACAATCTTGCGTCACGTTGCCTTGGCACACCTATTTTCAGAATTGCGACCAAGAACATTCTTCCCTTTATGACCTCCGTTATCGTAACACTTCTTGCAACGGAAATTCCCTCCTACATTTCCTACGAGGTATTCCTTTCCTACATCGGAATGGGACTTAAGGATATGTCCTTGGGTAAGCTTATTGAGGCGGCACAGGACGCAATGGTAACACCCGGTTGGGAGTTTGAGTTCTGGTGTCCTGTTGCAGTTGCATCCATCATCACAATTGTTCTCTATGTTGTAGGTCAGAACCTCGGTGACGCCTCCGACCCGAGAACACATATGTAAGAGGGGGCGGCAAAATGGAAGAAAAGAAGGTTTTGCTGTCAATCAAGGACGTCAGCGTTAACTTCAGCGTGCGTGGCAGAACACTCACAGCTATTCGTGGCGTATCACTTGACCTCTACGAAAACGAATCTATTGCAATTGTTGGTGAGTCCGGCTCGGGTAAGTCGGTTCTTACCAAGACCTTTGCAGGTATGCTTGATGCCAACGGCTACATCAGCCACGGCTCGATCATTTTCAACGATGACGAGCTTGCTGAGACAAATGTTGCGCTGAGTGCTTCTGCACGCACACGCATTTCTGCAATTACCGATAAGCTTGACAGATATTCAAGACTTGAGCTTGGTGCCTCTGTTTATCAGCAGATACTGAATCTTGAGTCTGAGCGTCGTCAGCGTGAGACAATGAGTGCTGAGGACGAGGCAGCGTTTGAGGCTGAGCTTTCCGAGCTTACATTCAGACGCACCGAGCTGTTCAACCAGAAGCAGACTATCGACTCCTCCAAGGAAAAGGAGAGATACAAGGCTGTTTCCGCTGAGATTGCAGCTCTTGACGCCGAGATTGAGGCAAGAAAGCGCAAGTACAAGGAGACCGTAACTGCTCACAAGGCTGAAGTTAAGAACGACACAGCTTATCTTGAGTCTTTTGCGGCACAGATGGCGGCTCTGAAGGAAGAGTATGAGGCACTTATCAGTGGCGAGATTTCTCCCGAGACACACGAGAGAAATGTTATTATCGCAAAGGAAATCTACCTCTCGGTTGGTCGATTTGGCGCAAGAAAGAGAAACAAGTGCATCAAGCTTCTCTGCGAGGCTATGAAGAAGGCGATGACTCTCGGTGTTGACCTTGACAATGAGGACGAGAGAAACGCTGTATTTGACAATGTTGTTTTCCGTGTAAGATATGTTGGTGAGAACGAGCAGATGCTCTACGGTGTTTGCGTGCTCAACCTGGCAAAGATCAAGGACAGCCGTGACTGGACAAAGATCAGAGGAACGAGAATTGCAACAGTATTCCAGGATCCTATGACCTCGCTCAACCCCATAGTTACAATAGGCAAGCAGATCACATCCATTATTCTCAAGCATCAGCAGTGCAGCGAGGTTGAAGCTCGCCGTCGTGCGCTTGAGCTTATGTACAAGGTTGGTATTCCTAACCCTGAGAAGAGATTTGACGATTATCCTTTCCAGTATTCCGGTGGTATGAGACAGAGAATTGTTATTGCGATTGCTCTGTGCTGTCAGCCCAAGATCCTCATTTGTGACGAGCCTACAACGGCACTTGACGTTACAATTCAGGCGCAGATTCTCAAGCTGCTCAAGGATCTTCAGAAGGAATTCAACTACACAATCGTATTTATTACACACGACCTTGGCGTTGTTGCAAACATCGCTGACCGTGTAGCTGTTCTTTACGCAGGACAGGTTGTTGAGATCGGAACAGTTGAGGAGGTCTTCTATGACTCCCGTCACCCCTACACCTGGGCACTCCTTTCCTCAATGCCTCAGCTTGCTGAGAGAAACACAAAGCTTTATTCGATTTCGGGTACACCTCCTTCCCTTTACAACAGAATTGTGGGAGATGCGTTTGCACCCAGAAACCCCTACTGCCTGAAGATTGATACTCTTGCAGAGCCACCCCTCTTCCGCATAACCGATACACATTATGCAAAGACCTGGTTGCTTGACCCAAGAGCACCGAAGGTAGAGAAGCCTGAAATTATTCAGAACATTCACGAAAAGATGCTTCGTGCATACAACATTTAAGGAGGGAGAGACAGTGTCTAAGAAAGACAAGGCCGCAAGAGAGCAGGCTGTAAAGTCGGCAGCGCATCTGCCGGAGCACGGCCCTATTGATGAAAGCGGCAGAGAAATACTGCTCTCACTCAGAGGCGTTGATATCTCCTTTGGCAAGGGTGACCGAGCTGTAAAGGCGGTAAAGAACGCAACATTTGACATTTACAAGGGCGAGACATTCTCGCTTGTTGGCGAATCGGGCTCGGGCAAGACCACGATAGGCCGTGCCGTTATCAGAGTTAATCCGTGTAGTGCAGGACAGATCCTTTATAAGGGTGTTCGCATTTCGGGCAAGACACCCCGTTCGCTCGACCGTGAGGTTATCAGAAACATCCAGATGGTATTCCAGGATCCTGCCGCATCGCTCAACGAGCGTGCAACGGTAGATTATATCATTTCCGAGGGACTTTACAACTTCCACCTCTTTGAAAACGAAGAGGACAGAGTAAGAAAGGTTGAGGAGATGATTGAGGCAGTTGGACTTCTTCCTGAGCATCTGACACGTTATCCACACGAGTTCTCCGGTGGACAGAGACAGAGAATCGGACTTGCGAGAGCTATGGTTATGGAGCCTGAGCTTGTTATTGCAGACGAGCCTATTTCTGCACTTGACGTATCTATCAGAGCACAGGTGCTCAATCTGCTCAAGAAATTCCAGGCAGAGAGAAACATCACCTATCTCTTCATTGCACACGACCTGTCCATCGTAAGATTTATTTCCGACCGTATCGGTGTTATCTACAAGGGTGATATCGTTGAGATTGCAGATGCAGAGGAGCTTTTCGATTATCCTCTCCATCCGTACACACGTTCACTCATTTCGGCAATTCCGATTCCCGATCCTCAGCTTGAAAAGAGTAAGGTGCTCTTCACATACGATCCCTCCGTACACGATTACAGCACAGACAAGCCCGAGCTTGTTTGCATTGGTCACAACCACTATGTATACGGTAACAAGGCAGAGATCGAGGAGTACACGAGAATTCGTGAAAGTGGAGAGAAGGTTAAGTCCGTTCACTTCAGAGAAGAGGGCGAAGAGGAGGTTGCAACCACAGTCGACGAGCCTGTTATCAGCGAGGAGATACTCAATGCTCCCATTCACGATACAGGAAGCAAGTGGTATTCATTCCTGTCCTTCCTTCTTCCCATTCCCGGACTTATTGCCGGTGCAATCTTCAAGAAGAAGAACCACATCAGAAACTTCAAGGCTTGTCGCAAGGGTGCGCTTGTTGGACTTGGAGTATGTGGTGGACTGCTTCTGCTCTTTGGATTGCTGTTGCTCCTGACCCTCGTCTGAGTTTAGATGGCGTCCGGCGATAGAAGGCCTGTCGGTGCTCGACCTGTCAAGAGGATTGAGCTTAGCGAGGGCGAGAGCAAGAAGCGAATTATACTGACAGCGATATTTATTCTGATAGCCGTCATTTCATTTTCAGTTTTCCTGTTTTCGATTCTGGTGACAGAGCCGGGCTGGAAGACCATTGAGTGCGAAAATCCAAACGAGATATCGGGAGATTTTGTGTTCAATTATTATATTGGTGGAGCTGAGGCCTCGCCTGACGAGGACCAAAGGGAGCTGTCGATACTCTACGGCAGAATGACATCCTATGCTGCACACCTGTTCGACGCGCATACAGAGGCGTCGGGTATGAACAATCTTGCGACAATAAATCTCCATCCCGGTGAGGAGATTGAGGTTGACGAGCTTTTGTACCACTCGCTTAAGACGGCGCACGAAGCAGGCAGACAGATTTATCTCGGTGCAATACTTGATGACTATCGCACTCAGATGCTTATCTATGACACAACCTTTGGTGGTGTCGAGATGGATCCGAGCGAAAACAGCGAGATGGCAGAGTATTATCGGACAATGGCACAATTTGCCTCATCAAGTGAGCATATTTCACTTGAATTTAGCGAGCCTGACAAGGTAAAGCTTGTTCTTTCGGACGAATATTTGAGCTTTGCCGAGGAAGAGGGGATCACGGTTTTTGTTGATTTCTTCAGGCTTAAGAATGCTTTCATCATTGATTATATGGCTGACGAGCTGATAGATAAGGGGTACACCCTCGGAAACATTACAAGCTTTGACGGCTATGTGCGCAATCTTGATGACGGCGACAACACGTTTTATTACAACATTTTCGACCGTGCGGATAATAATATTTATCGTGCAGCGACTCTTGAGTACAAGGGCAGAACGGCTGTGGTGACGATGAGAAATTATCCGATGGGCGAGAGCGACTCATATTTCTACTCCACCAATTCAAAAGGTGGGGAGGTTACGCCCTACGTTGACGTATCTGACGGAATGTATAAAAGCTCGACTGACAATATTGTGGCATATTCACACTCTCTCAGATGTGCCGATATTGCACTTGCGCTTTGGGACATATACGTCAGCGACAGCCTTGACGATGGCGCACTTATGGATGCGGCAGATAGCGGCATTATGTGCGTCTGGGGCGAAGGCGACACGCTTATATACAATCACGGGGATGTTTCTCTTGTCGATCTTTACAGCGACGGCGAGATAAGCTACACCGCAAAAAAGCTTGAAGCCTGAAAAGAGAGCGTTGCTTTGGCAACGCTCTTTTTGTTTTTTGCTCCAAAGCGCAAGGCTTTGTTGACAAACGCCTACGGTGGTGGTATAATTATAAAAAACGAAAGGGGGCTTTACGATGGATAGAGAGAGCGAAGAAAAGACATACAAGTTAAACCGTTTTTTTGCATTGCTAAGACCAAAGGTCTTGCTGAGTGTATTGTTTTTTGTCGGCATCGGCGTTCTTCTGTTCAGAGAGCTGCCACAGATGTTGGCTTTACTTGTAATTCCTGCCATTATTGTGATATCTGAGCTGAGGCATATGCCAAAAAAGCTTATTGACGAGAATGGTCGGCTGACATTTGAAATGAAGATAAGCGAGAGGGTCAGCAGGAATCGCACAATAACCGTCAGCGCAACCTTCATTGTGTCGAATTTTTCATATTTTGTAATTAAGCAAAATCCCATCGAGAAGCTCTTCGGAGCAGGTCATATTGAGTTTTCCGGCATAAGCCGTGAGAACTATGAAAAATCAGAGGGTTATGTTACAACGCCCGATGTGTTCAAAATTTATGGATTTAGTAGCTTTACGGAGATAAAAAATGAATTTGCTAAATACATTCCGGACTAAGCTTTTAAAGCTGTTTTCTGCATTTGACATACCCTACAAAAAAGGAGATTTAGTGCAGAACATACTTCTTTTGCTTGTCGTTGTCATACTCATCTGTGGGGCGTTTAGTGGCACCGAAAAGGAGCGAAAGCTTGTTGACTACACGCCTGACGATATTTACTATGCAGACCAATATATAAAGCAGTTTGATGCGTGGGAAAAGGGACAGCTTCATCTCGACATAGTTCCCGACAGCCGTCTTGAGACGCTTGAGAACGTCTATGACAGAGGCGAGCGTGATGCATCGGGCGCAAAATATCTTTGGGATCACGCGTATTTTGAGGGCAGATACTATTCTTATTTTGGAGTAGCACCTCTGCTTACGGTTTACTATCCAACGTATGCGTTTACAGATAAGCTTCCAAACGTGCCGCTAACCTGTCTTATTCTTGCAATAACTGCAATAATTACAACGGTGCTTGCATACAGAGAGGTAGTCCTCAGGTTTACCGAAAAGCCAAATCTCTTTCTTTTCGTTATTGGTGCGGCGGCTGTTGTGTACGCAAGCAGCGTATATCTTGGGGTGCTTTGCTCGGATATTTACTATATCGCCGTTCTGTCTGCACAGGCGTATTTTATGGCGTTCGTCTTCTTCTCGTTTCGTGCTATGCGCTCTCGTGTGGTGTGGCTGCGCAGTGTCCTGCTTGCCTTGGCGGCAATTATGCTTGTGCTTACGGTTTGCTCAAGGCCGACCGTTGCCCTGCTATCGCTTGCAGTTTTTCCGATATTCTTTGAGTATCTCTTTAAGCGTCCAAGGGAGAGCGCAGGTAAGATAGTGGCAACAGTTGCACCGTTTGCCTTGGTGCTTATCGGTGGTGCTGTGTTCGTTATGTGGTATAATGCCGCTCGTTTTAATTCTCCCTTTGACTTTGGAGCGAATTATCAGCTGACGGTTAGCGATGTGTCGAAGAACACCATCGATTTTCGCTATATTTTCTCATCGCTCTTCTCATATTTCCTCTGTCCACTTTTCTTTAAGGATACAGCACCGTATCTTGTTGCCACACGCAATCTGATACTGCCTGACAATCAGAGATATTTCTACGCTGATAAGACCTGTGGAATATTTGGCTACGGTCTGCCTGTCGGGATTCTGCTCTACTCAAGTGTGATGAAGATTGACCGTGAGAGAGGGAAGAGCGACAGAGCCCGTGATTTCGTGGTTTGGGGTGCGCTTGCGCTCTCTGTGGCAGTTGGCTTTGCTGATTTCTGTATGGGTGGAGTCAATATGCGATATGTTTTTGATATTCTGCCGATAATTTCGCTCATCTCGGCAGCAGTTCTGCTTGCACTTGTCGAAAGACTTGAGGGCAGAGCGAAGGCGTTTGGCGTTGTTTTAAGCATCTCGCTCTTTGCGATGTCTATATGGGCGAGTGCAGGAGTTGTTGGTACGTTTTCTGCTTGACGGAGGGAAAAATGCGAGAAATTTCAAGTGAAGAGATAACCCTTGCAGTAGAGAGGCTTTGCGTAGAGGCGTGCGTTTGTCTGCCCGATGACGTGCGCAGGGCTATTTCGGAGGCTAAGGCGAGGGAGGACGGCGAGACGGCTTATGAGATCCTCTCAAGGCTTGAAGAAAATTACGCCCTTGCAGAGAGACAGAGAATGCCCATCTGTCAAGACACGGGTATGGCGTGTGTTTTTCTGGAGATCGGTCAGGATGTTCATATAGTCGGTGCGTCACTTTCGGACGCCGTCAACGAGGGAGTCAGGCGTGGATATGAGATCGGATACCTGCGCAAGAGCGTTGTTGGCGATCCACTTATGAGAGTGAACACGGGCGACAACACCCCTGCTATGATCTATACGGAGATTGTCGAGGGCGATAAAATCACAATAACACTCGCTCCAAAGGGCTTTGGAAGCGAGAATATGAGCAGAATTGCGATGCTCAAGCCGTCGGACGGAGTTGAGGGAGTGGTCAGGTTCGTTCTTGAAACCGTCAAGCTGGCAGGCCCTAATCCCTGTCCTCCAATAGTGGTTGGCATCGGAATTGGTGGCACATTTGATAAGGCTGCCCTGCTCTCAAAAAAGGCACTTCTGCGTGAGCTTGGCAGCAGAAATGAAGACGAATACTATGCTGCGCTTGAGGAGAGATTGCTTTTGGAGATCAATGCTCTTGGTATAGGACCTCAGGGCTTTGGTGGAAGAACAACTGCGCTTGGAGTAAATATTTTGACGATGCCAACGCATATCGCCGCTCTTCCCTGTGCAGTAAACATTAATTGCCACGTCACAAGGCACGCAAGAGAGGTAATATGATGGAAAGACGAATTACCCTTCCTCTTACGCCTGAGCTTGCACTTACGCTTCACGCAGGAGATCGTGTGCTTTTGACGGGTGAGATATACACCTCAAGGGATGCAGGTCACAGACGGATGGTTGATGCACTCGGTCGTGGCGAGAGCTTGCCGTTTGACCCCACGAATGCCACTATTTACTATGTAGGCCCAACTCCTGCAAGGGATGGCGCTGTCATAGGCTCGGCAGGGCCGACAACGAGTGGCAGAATGGACGCCTATGCTCCGACTATGATAAGGGCAGGAGCGAGGGGTATGATAGGCAAGGGGCTTCGCGATGAGGGCGTTGTTGAGGCTATGCGCGAATGCTTTGGCGTTTATTTCGGTGCCATCGGTGGTGCCGGTGCGCTCATCTCAGGATGCATTAAAAGATGCGAGATTGTGGCGTATGAAGACCTTGGGGCTGAGGCTCTTAGGAGACTTTACGTTGAGGATATGCCACTTGTGGTAATAATCGACTCTTATGGCGAGAATCTTTATGAAACGGGACCTCGTGATTATCTGCGCTCTCGAAAAAATTAAAAAAAGAAGCTCGATTTTAGGTGCTGTTTGTAACAAAAACGCAGGTTATGGGTTGTATTATTCATCAAAAACGCTTGACACCTACGCAGTCTTGTGATAAAATTAATTTGTTGCGACAAAAATACTTTAAAAAGTAAGGTGAATATTATGAAGAATTTATTTGATCTGACAGGTAAGGTAGCAATAGTCATCGGTGGAAGCCGTGGACTTGGCAGAGGTATGGCAAAGGGACTTGCTGACGCAGGTGCTACCGTTGTAATTTCAAGCCGTGGCAAAGAAGCCTTGATGCAGGCTGCAGCAGAGCTTACTGCTGAAACGGGAAGCACAGTTGAGGGTATCGCACTTGACATTACCTCCGTGGACGCCATCGACGCCTTTGTTGACGAGGTTGCAAAACGCTTTGGCAGGATCGATATACTTATAAACTCTGCCGGCATCAATATCAGAAAGCCTGCGCTTGAGTACGCAGAAGAGGAGTGGAACAGCGTTACCGACACTCAGTTTAAGTATGTTTTCTTTATGAATCAGGCTGTGGGCAAATATATGGTAGCAAACGGAATCAAGGGTAGGATCATAAACGTAGGCTCTATTTCGAGTATGGTCGGCCTTAAGAATATGATTGCATACTGCTCAAGCAAGGGTGCGATCACACAGATGACAAAGGCACTTGCAAACGAGTGGGCGCAGTATGGCATCACTGTAAACGCAATTGGCCCCGGATATTGTATGACGGAGATGACAAAGCCCCTCCTTTCCGATGAGGCCGTTATGGCTAAGTACAGGGAGAAGATACCGATGGGTCGTCTTGGCACGCCTGAGGATATGGCGACCACGGCAGTATATCTCGCTGCAGACGCATCCTCTTACGTAACGGGACAGATGATCTACGTTGACGGTGGTTGGCTTGTAAACTGATAATCAAAAAACACAAAAAATCCCCCTTACACAAGGGGGATTTTTGAATTGTTTTAAGCTTTTGTTATTTCTTTTTCCCATCCCGACGGATGCAAAGGATTGTTCCGCTAAGAAGCAGGAGAGGAAAAACAGTTGCAAAGAGGATGCCTGACTTGAGATCTCCCTTTGATGCCGACGAAACAAATCCGACGAGAGTAGGGCCGAGCGTGCAACCGATGTCACCACCAAGGGCGAGAAGCGCAAACATTGCAGTACCGCCACGGGATAGGACGGATGACGCTGTGCTGAATGTGCCGGGCCACATAATTCCGACGGCAACTCCACATATTGCAAGCGAGATGGTGTTTACGATGGGCAGAGGGATGACCGTGATGCCACTGTATGCAACTATGGCAAGCACACAGCTGAATATCATAAACCTATCAAGAGAGATTTTATCTCCGTATTTGCCGTAAAAAGCTCTCGAAAGACCCATACAGACGGCAAATGCCATAGGGCCTGCAAGGTCTCCGACGGTTTTGCTGACCCCGAGCGAGCTTTCCATAAGCGTGGATGACCATTGACCGACGGCCTGTTCGCTTGCGCCTGCGCATATCATCATAACGAAAAGTATCCAGAACATTTTGCTACGGAGAAGCCCACGTACGCCCATTGACGTCTCACCATCCTTTAGGAGTGGGGCAATTGGAACTTTGAGGAAAATGATGCTGCCCAAAAGTGGTACAACAGCCCACAGTAGCGCAAGTATCTTCCAATTGTCAATTCCGAAGAAGTGGAAGAAAAGTGTGGAGACGAGGACAACGCCAACGTGTCCGAAACAATAGAAGGAGTGGAGTAGGCTCATCGTCTTTTCCTTGTTGTCGGAGGGGCAAGCCTCAACAACGGGGCTGACGAGCACCTCAAGAAGTCCGCCACCGACGGCGTAAACTAAAACGGAGATGAGGATTCCAAGAAATGCCGATGGCAGTAGGTCGGGGAGAATTGTCAGGAGAACAAGACCACCTGTTGCGAACAGGTGCGCAAGCACCATACCTGTGCGATATCCGATTTTCTCAATAAAGTAGACGGAGAAGACGTCGATAAGAAGCTGAAAACCAAAATTAATTGTAACAAGCAGGGTGATCTGCGAGAGTGGCAAGTTGTATTCTCTGTTAAATGTCAGGAACAAAAGGGGTAGGTAATTGTTGACGATCGCCTGAACGATATATGCAAGAAAGCAGGCACGCGCCGTGTGGTTGTAGTTGTATTTCATTCTCCTCCCCCTTCAAAAAAACCATTTGAATGGATTATACCACAAAAGAAGAAATATGTCAACGAAAGACTTACCACACGATATCCTTTTAAAGAAATTCCCCACGGACACGTCCGTGGGGAATTTCTTTATTTCCAATAATTATCCCTGTCTGTGATGCTCTCGGCGTTGTAATAGATGTGGATGTTTGAGATGAAGGTCTCGTCAAGGCTCTCAATAAGTGAGCGTACTGTGACGTTTTTGTTGTACCTGTAAAGCTCAAGCTCGTAGAACTCTTCAAGTGTTCCCTCGTAGAAATAGGTTTCGTTGCCGAGAATGCCGAAGTTCAGCTTTTTGAGTGACTTGGGGATGTAGATTGCGTCAATATTGCCAACTGCTGACGGAGCGAGAGTTTCAACGCCGTCTCCGAGCGTTAGCGCACCGAATTTCATATAAAGAGCGTATTGTCCGATGCTTTTGACGCTGTCCGCCATTTCGATTGTACAGCTCTGTTTTGCGTCGGGGCAGTAGAATGCGTAGCTGCCGATGGAGCGCACGCCACTCTGAATTGTGATTTTTGTGGTTTGGGGCAAGTATTCGTACCAAAGAGGAAGATTTGTTTTACTGAACGATGGCATATCTCCCTCACCGAAGATGACTATATTGTAGGATGCGCCTGCTTTTGTGACGTAG
Organism: Eubacteriales bacterium; assembly: GCA_045543615.1. Taxonomy (GTDB): domain Bacteria; phylum Bacillota; class Clostridia; order Oscillospirales; family CAG-272; genus CAG-390. The sequence goes on along the minus strand of JAZPXL010000015.1, from coordinate 10,659 downwards.
TACCTCACGCCACCTGCCTTGCTTGCCATCTCTCCGTCAGCTCTGCCGTAGGCAACGGCCGTGAGTGAGCAGGTGGTGCATTTATAGGAATATCCGTTTGAAGAGAAGTTATGAGAGTTGGTTGCAGGTATCGTCTGTTGCTTGACAAAGACGGTCTTGCAGACAGAGCAGATGCTACCCTCTGTAAGTCCCGATTTGCTACAAGTGGGCGCAACTGCACTCTGGGTGGTTTTACTGTGTCCGAGGGGTGCGATAGTTTGACTCTCGCTCTCGCCACAAGAGCAGTGGCGAGTTTTAGTTCCACTTGCAGTACAGCTTGGAGCAAGGCTTGTTGTCCACTCACCGTATGCGTGGATGTGCGCCTCGGTCTCGGGTGTGGTTGTGGTTTCCTCATCGGGTGTGGTTGTGTTATCATCAGGCGCAGTTGTTGTGTCCTCATCAGGCGCAGTTGTTGTGTCCTCGGTGGGAGAGGTAGTTGTATCTGCAGAGGGTGTGCTTGTTTCGCCTTTTGTGTCGGTGCTTGTGTCTGCCGAGGTTTTTGTGTCGGAGGGTGGGGGTGCGGTAGAGTCTTCGGGCGTGCTTCCGTTCATTGATGGCGCAGGTGTGGTCGTATCGGGTGGAGTGAGTGCGCTCTGTGGATCAACACAACTGCCGAGTGCAAGTGTTAGAGCCAGCCCTAAAGAGCACAGAGCGAGTAATAAACACAATGATTTTTTCATTTTTCATTTTTCTCCTTTGTCAAGTTCGCATATTTCGTGTGGTGGGGGCAGAGCATTGACGGCCGTCTGTCTGCAAGGACAGTATAAGCCCCGGGAGTGCCAAAGTCAAGCCGAAACAATATTGCGCTTGTGCAAGTGCTTCTTGCCAAAGTCTCGCCAAATTCTTTTGGCAGAGAGCAAGTGGCAGGGGACAGTGCTTGCATTCAGCATTTTTTGTTATAGACTATTTGAAAAAATTTTGATATAATTATTCCAAACCACACAACCTTTTCGTTCTGATTTGTGTCTATAAGATAAGAGTAAAAAACGGAACTTCCAAACCGAAAGAAAGGAGAGTGCATATGTACTATCAAAACGAGACGGATGAAACTCTGGTAATGCTTACGCTTGCAGGTGAGCAATCAGCATATGAGGCTTTAGTAATACGCTATCAAAAGGCAGTAATAGCTTCTGCAATTGCAATTACTAAAAATCGCTTTATGGCTGAAGATGCTGCGCAAGACGCATTTGTTACTGCCTGGATGAAGCTAAATGCCTTGCAAGATCCCGGAAAGTATGGCTCTTGGGTGTGTCGCATCGCAAAAAACTGTGCTTTAAATATGATAAGCCGATATCGCAGTTTTCTTCCTCTTGACCTCGTGGACAACTTGAGCATTACCGACAACTATGCAGAGAATCCGGCAGAGCTTTATGCGCAGTCAGAGAAACTAAGCGAAGTAAACAAAAGCATTGAGGTGTTGCCCGAAAAGGTGCGGCAGATCATTCAAATGCACTATTTTGACGGCCTTTCTATTGTGGATATTGCAGATAGAATGCGTATTTCGGAAGGAACGGTCAAAAGGCAACTTCACGATGGACGAAAACGAATCAGAAAGGAACTTTGTGCTATGAATGAAAAGTATAGTGATACTCTTGTTCAGCGAGTAATGAAGAAGGTTGAAGAACTGAAATTATGGCAGGTAAAAAACGATAAGAGCGGTTTTGAAAGGGAATATTCGCAGGTGCTTCGCGAGGTAGAGGGTCTTCCCGAATGTGCTGAAAAACAGCACGCCCTTGCTGATGTGTTGATGCGCGGGTGGTGGTGGCTTCCCGGCAAAAAGAACGACGCGTTGTTTGCGCGCATTGCCGATGCCGCTATGGAAGGCAAAAACGAGGAGGTAATGGCCTTTATCGTAGCTCGCGAGGATTCCAAGGTATATGGCGGAGCCCGCACTGATTTTATTCGCGACAAACAGATACCTCGCCTTGAAAAAGCAGGATTCGTTAAAGCTCTTGGGCGGGAGTGGTTTTGGCTGGGCATTAATCTTTTCCGAGAGGGAAAGGCAGAAGAAGGAAAGGATGCATACGACAAGGTTGAGGAAATCCTTTCAAAAGGCGATGCTTACCGTACACTTGTGCCTTTGGCTCGAAAAACCGAAGAAGAATTGGCAACGCGATATAAGGAAACGGTGAAGGAACGCTATGTGATTGGCGGTACGGCCGAAGAATACCGAATGATAGGCGGTAAAGTTCGCTATTGGGCAGAGGAGGGCTTCAGAAAGGGATATCTCGGTTCAATAGATGGGCAAAGTTCACGCATCATGCGCAACGCATCAAGTTGTGACGGTTTTTTCTTTGCCGACGTTTCTGTCGGTCAATCTTACGTAGGAACCGACGGCACAAAACTTACCTATATTTCGGATAATGAATCCGTGGAAACTCCTGCGGGGAACTTTGATAACTGCAAGTTGTGGGAGGTCAGATGTTATACCGACGCGAAAAAAACCGTATGCAGAACGTTTTATAAGGATGGCATCGGTATTGTTCGTCAGGATCATATTGCCGACGGAATAACAGATACTCATCTACTCGGTACGTATAAGATCGAAGGCGGAAGCGGTCTCCTTCCAATATTCCCCGGAAACACGTGGAATTACGATGCCGTCTATTCTCCCGATGCGATCAGATCTGAGGTGAGCATAACGGTTTCTTATGCAGACGATGACCGTATTCTCATTTCAAATTGGGAGAATACGGAGAGAATCGGCTATGATAGAAATTCTTGGCTTGATATGGTACAGGAGATTGCAAACGACTATTACTGTACAAAAAATAACGGTATGCAATATATATGCGACGTCAACCACGCTATTGAGCGAGCAGAACAACTTGCCCAAAGCCGTGTTGAAAAAGCGCATACAAGGGCTGCTGCCTCTGTAGCAAGAAGAATACTTTCTACAGATACAGTATTTAATCCGAATTATACCGTTACGGGACATTGGAACTTCTTTGGCAGAGAATATATCCAAAAGAAAGCGGATTCAATGTGTTTAACCGAGTATAATTCGCGTTGGTCGTTTGAATGGAAGAGTACGGACAGTATCGGTCATGCCGGAAATCCCATTCTTTATAACGACATATTGGGAATTTTGCAGGATGCGACAAATTGTGTTTGGTCGGATGAGTGGTGTATCGGTGCATCTCCCATTGCTGAATATACAAAATGGGACAGAAATGTAAGGACGCAGATCACCTGCGAGGACGGCGGAACGATTACCACGAAAGCCGGAACCTTTGATAACTGCTTCAAGCTCTGCCTTGACATCGGCGGTATGGAAGACGGATGGTCTTATCGCGGCGGCAAAAAGGTCTATTATTTTGCCGAAGGAGTTGGCATAGTCCGTACTGAGAATGATTATTGCGGCGGTGCAAGAACGGCGGTTTATGAGTTGACATCATACGAGGGTGTCGGCGAAGGTTTTATGCCGTTTGCTGACGGTCTTGTGCGCAGATATGATGCAATCGAACTGACAGACGGTTTTGTCGGCGCGGTGGAATATACCTATGTGGCTGACGAGGACGGCGATATCATTGTATTTACTGACCGCACAGGTATCCGCGAAGTTCCGCCTCCCATTACACAATACAGCGCGATCCAAGGCGAGGCAATTGAGCAGCAGCTATGGGATGAAGGAAAATGGAAGGAAGGACATATGAAATATGCTGCCAACAACTTTCATCTCATTCTCCATCTTCTTGCCAGACCGAGCCGTAATCGAAACAATGCAAAAAGATCCATTGAGATCAACGGTTTCTATATGAATATGATGGAACTGCTCGGCGAAAACGGTTCTGTTCCGCCTGCATGGTATAGTTTATATGCTTGGTCGGCTGTTGTAAAAGCGGCTGCGTTATTCGGGGACGGAAAAAAAGAGGAGGGTTATGACGCTCTTGATATTGCTGTAAACTATTGCGAGTTGATTTCCCAATTCAAAAAAGGAGATCTGCTTGATGCCGGAAACGCTGAACTTCTCGGAGGCATAAAATACGAATATTCAAAAGAAGTTATAGTTCTTCCGGACGGTTCCAAAGAGCCTATCTCGTATGATTATCGAATGAATTTCAGTGCGAGCAATCTTGTCTATTGCCTTACTGCCCGTAAAGGCTGGGAATGGTTCAATTCGGTTCGCAATGAAGACCGTTTCAAGGAATATATTGAAAAAGCAAGGACAATAGCTGATAAAAAATAATAATACCGCCGATAGTAACCGTATTGGTTGCTATCGGCGATATTTTCTTTCATGATATAAGCTGTTTGTTGCTTAATTCAGTTTTTTTGAAATAATCAACCGATCTGCGTAATAACGAGGTGTGCAGCAAATATCATTTCCCCTTGTTTCTTAACTTTTTTTATGTTATAATACATATGAAGCTTAGCACGTATCGTTTTTTTGTGCATTAATCGTGTTACGATAATATGGAGGAGTGAAATTATGATATACAGAGATTTTCACGGCAAAAAAATATCGGCGCTCGGTATGGGCGGTATGCGTTTTCCCGTTGTTGACGGCGATTACGGCAAGATCGATATGCCTGCTTTGCGGGAGATGATCTCGTACGCTGTAGAAAACGGCGTTAATTACTTCGATACCGCGTGGGGCTATCATAAGGGCAATTCGGAATATGCACTCGGAGAGATCCTTTCCGAATATCCGCGAGATAAGTTTTATCTCGCCAATAAGTTCCCCGGCTACGACAACTCCAACTTCGGAAAGGTTGAAGAAATATTCGAAAAGCAGCTTGAAAAATGCAAGGTCGATTATTTTGACTTCTATCTTTTTCACAACGTAAGCGAAACGAATATAGATCTGTATCTCGATCCTCAGTACCGCACCCGCGAATACTTGATCGAGCAAAAGAAAAAGGGAAGAATAAAACACCTTGGCTTTTCTGTTCACGGCACACTCGATACGACAAAGCGTTTCCTCGAGGTGTACGGAAACGATATAGAGTTCTGCCAGGTACAGCTTAACTGGCTTGACTGGACTTTGCAGAATGCGAGAAAAAAGGTTGAGCTTTTGAGGGAAATGGGCATTCCCGTTTGGGTCATGGAGCCCGTGCGCGGAGGAAAGCTTGTCTCGATCCCTCAGGAATATGAGGATATGCTGAAAAAAATGCGCCCCGACGCACCGGTCGTCGAGTGGGCATTCCGTTTTTTGCAGACGATTCCCGAAGTTACGGTTACTCTTTCGGGAATGTCGAATATCGAGCAGCTGAAAGATAATATTGCGACCTTTAAAAACGAAAAACCTCTTAACAGCGAGGAGTGGGAGATGATACTCGGCGTTGCAGAAAAGATGACGTCAAAAACGAGTTTACCTTGTACTGCTTGCCGTTACTGCATAACTCACTGTCCTATGGAACTTGACATTCCGCATATCATAGAGATGTACAACGAGCACGTATATTGGGACAGAAAGCGCGAGCCCGTTGCGATGTCGGCACTGCCCGACGATAAAAAACCGTCGGCGTGTATCGGTTGCCGTTCCTGTGAAGGTGTGTGCCCGCAGAACATACTTATAAGCGAAATGATGACCGCTTTTACAAAAAGAATTGTGCAATAGACAGCCGTAAATGCCTATAAAAGTCCGGTTAAACTTGCAATACTAATTTGGGTATTGCAAGTTTTGTGTTTTTATGATATAATGATACAGATTTATTATCAAATATAGGTGTTTGATTTGTATTGGACTTTTTTATTATGAGAACCATGGGGGATCAGCAAAATGGCAAAGAATAATATGACCTGTATTGTGGATTGGGAAACGATTACGAATTTTGTGATAGATGCTTTTGTCGGATACGGAGTTCCCGTTGAAGATGCAAAAATATGTGCCGACGTGCTTCTTGAGTCGGATAAAAGGGGTATTGAATCTCACGGAGTGAACCGTTTTAAGCCCGTTTATCTCGATAGGATCAAGGCGGGCATACAGAATGCGGTTACCGAGATCGAGATAGTAAAAGAAACGCCCACGACTGCGGTTATCGACGGACATCACGGTATGGGTCAGGTAATAGGCCACAAGGCTATGAGTATGGCTATTGCAAAAGCAAAAGAATACGGTATGGGAATGGTGGTCGTCAGAAACTCCTGCCATTACGGTATTGCCGGATATTATTCATCGATGGCGACGAAGGCGGGTTGCATCGGTATGACGGGTACGAACGCGCGTCCGACGGTTGCTCCGACGAACGGCGTCGAGGGAATGTTCGGAACGAACCCGTTTACGATCGGTGTTCCTACCGATGAGGCTTTTGATTTTAATTTCGACTGTGCAACCTCTATTACCCAAAACGGAAAGATCGAGTATTACGAACGTATCGGACAGGAAGTGCCGTCGGGTATGATAGTTGGTGATGACGGCCGTGCCGTTGAAGGCGATGCGGGAGAGGCGCTCAGAAGGATAAACGGCGGTTCTGCGGCGTTGACAACTCTCGGAGGAATAGGCGAATCGCTCGGCGGATACAAAGGATACGGCTTTGCTATGGCGGTTGAGTTTTTTGCATCGATATTGCAGGACGGTTCATACGGCAAGGCGTTGAGCGGCAAGGACGAGAACGGAAACAGGTGCCGTTATCAGCTTGGGCATTGGTTTATCGCGATAGATACGGATCATTTTATGGGCGAGGAAGTTGCCCGTAAAAAAGCGGGTGATATTTCGCGCAGTATTCGTGCATCCAAGAAGGCTCCCGGTGTTGACAGAATATACACGGCGGGCGAAAAAGAATATGAGATAAGACTTGCTCGCAAGGACGGCGTTCCGATCAACGAGTCCGTTCAGAAGGAAATCACGGCAGTTCGCGACGAGCTTAAGCTTACGCAATATAAATTCCCTTGGGAAGAATAAATTATGAGGTATGGGTCTTGCCCATATCTCATTTTTTGTGGGGTTCGGGGCGAAGCCCTGACTGTTTATACTCAAAAAAAACCCCCGTTTGTGAACGGGGGTTATTAGTTTTAAAGGCTGTTTATAAAACGCATAAATGCATTTTTTCCTTCTTCGGTGCGTTTGTATACTCCGGCGTCAAGCAAAACTTCGGCAAATACTTTTCCGACTTCTTGTTCGAGGATTATTTTTGCGTTGTTTTTGCAGAATTCGGGGTGTCTGTCAAGAACTTCTTTTGCCCATTTTGCGTGGTGGGCAAGCGCTTCGTTTTTGCTTACGTCTTTTCCCGAAAGCATTTCTTCTTCGAGAAGTGCAAGCTCAGATGACAGTCTTGCGGGAAGAACTGCAAGACCCATTACCTCGATAAGTCCGATGTTTTCTTTTTTTATGTGATGAAGCTCGGGATTGGGGTGGTAAATGCCGAGGGGGCGATCTTCGGTCGTGTAGTTGTTACGCAGGACCAGGTCACACTGGTATTCGTTGCCGACTTTACGTGCAATAGGCGTTATCGTGTTATGGGGTATTCCTTCGGTTTCCGAAAAAACGGTCGCCCTTTCATCGCTGTAACCTCTCCAGGTTACGAGAACGTGGTCGCAGCATTTTTCGAGCTCTTTTCTGTTGCACGAGGTCAGTCTGATGACGGACATAGGCCATTTAACTATCCCCGCTTTAACGTTCGGATAGCCGTTTATTGAAAACTCTGTTTCAACAGGAGCTTTTTCCATAGCAAAAGTATATCTGCCGCCCTGGAAATGTTCGTGGCTAAGGATAGAACCGCCGACGATAGGAAGGTCGGCGTTTGAACCCACAAAATAGTGGGGGAGATAGTCGACTATGTCAAACAGCTTTCCGAAAACCGTGCTGTCGATCTTCATGGGGATATGTTCAACGTTAAAAACGATACAATGCTCGTTATAGTAACCGTATGGAGAATACTGGAGCTGCCATTCGCTTCCGCCGACTTTAACCGATATGGGACGCAGATTTTGTCTTGCCGGGTGTGTTGCCGTTCCCGCAAAGCCTGCGTTCTCGGCGCAGAGCTGGCATTTGGGATATCCTGCCGCTTTTTGCTTTTTTGCAAGGGCAATATCCCGTGGATCTTTTTCGGGTTTTGAGCGGTTTATCGTGATATCGAGAGTGCCGTAGTCGCAGTCGTAGGTCCATTTTAAGTCTTTTGCTATTCTTCCCGCTCTGACGTAATTAAGATTTTTGCTGAAAGAGTAATACCAGTCGGTCGCATCTTCGGGAGATCTAAAATATTCGTTTTTGAATTTTTGATTTACTTCACGGGGCATTGGGGTAAACACGCCCATTATCTTCGTGTCAAAAAGATCGCGGGAGTTTGCGGTATTCTGTATTATTCCGTTTTCGCAGGCGTAGTCGATAAGCGGTAAAAGCAGCGTTTCTATATTATCACATTCGTTATCCGATTCGCAGTCGACCCAGTTTTCGATCCTCAAAATATCAATAAGTTGATTTCTTACGACAAATCTATCTTCTTCATTGATCAATCCGTTTCTTATTCCGTATCTTATTAAGTCCAAAATAGCTTTACAGATCATAACTCCGGCACCTCTTGTACAATGTATATATATTCTGACTATATTTTAGCACACTATACACAAACGGGAATAGACAATATATTAATATATATGCACTAAATTAAAATAATGACTTGATTTTTGGCTGAAACGATATATAATATTATATAAGCTGATCGAAAGGGGAGTGATAAGATGTATGCAAACGTTGCCTATCTCGGTGTTCCGCACGAAGATATAGTTATCAATGATAAAGACATAGTAGTAACCGCGGCGGGAAACTTCCGAATGGAGAAGAGCTACGTATACGAGACCTACCGCCCGAAGGGAAGAAACGACTATCAGCTCTATTACGTTGCAGAGGGCAAGGTGCACTTTTATTTTGACGGCAAAGAGAAGATCATAACAAAAGGAAACATGGTTCTTTACAGACCGGGAGAACCGCAAAAATATAACATATACGCAAAAGACAAGCCCGAAACGTACTGGGTGCATTTTACCGGTAACGAGGCAGAGAAATTGCTGAACGACTACGATTTCAAAAAAGGGAATAACTTGTTTTTTTCGGGCAGCACTTTTGACTATCGGTGGATATTTAACCAGATCATTCGAGAATTGCAGTTGCGCCGAAAAAACTATGATGATCTTTTGACGCTGTCTCTCAGAAATATTTTTCTTATGGTAAACCGTTATCTGTCGGAGAGTAAAAATGCGGGCTACGGTATACTTGACGAAATGGAAAACGCAGTGCACTATTTCAACGAAAACTATCATAAAAACATTTTAATAGAAGAATATGCGGCAAGCCGACACATGACAGTATGCTGGTTCATACAAAACTTTAAGAGTTTTACGAAAACGACGCCGATGCAATATTTGGTGTCGCTCCGTATAACGAATGCCATGAAGCTGTTTGAAAACAGAGAATACAACGTATCTCAGGTCTCGGCGGCTGTAGGCTATGAAAACCCTCTTTACTTCAGCAGGCTTTTTAAAAAACATACGGGGATGTCTCCCTCGGAATACAGAAAACGCATACACAGCAACTGACCGTGTATGCGTTTTTTTGCTGAAAATAATAGAGTGTGTGCTGAGCACACACTCTCTCTTGGGTTTTAACAATTATGCAAGGTTTGAGCCTTTTTCGAAGCCGATGAGCAGGCCGCCGAGCTCTGCATAGAACGAGCAAAGGCCTCTGCAGTTGTAAAGCAGTATATCGATCTTCTTGAATTCTTCGAGCAGCTTTTCTTTAAGCCGAGCCGTGAAGTCGTCGTTGAAGCAGTGAGCGATTCTGATCTTACCGCCACTGTATCCGAGTTTCTTCAGGTGTTCAATAATGGATTCAAGTGATTTTTTCTCGCCTCTGCATTTTTCGAGCATCTCAAGATCACCTCTGTCGCTCGCCTTTCCGAGAGCGCGAATGCCGAGAATGCCCGCCATTTTTGCTGCAATATGGCTGACTCTTCCGTTGTTCGCAAGGTTTTTCATAGACTGGAGCAAGAATAGCAGTCCCGTCTTTTTGCTGTATTTTTCTACCGTGCTTACGATCTCGTCGAACTCTTTGCCTTCCAAAACAAGCTCTTGTATCTTCTCAATAAAAAGCTTCATTTCGGGGCCCGTTGACAGAGAATTAAGGACAAAAACGCGTCTTTCGGGATGTTCCTCTTCGTATTGAGCTTTTGCAAGCATAGCGGCGTTATAGCTGCCCGACAAGGCCGCCGTTATGGTTATGCAGAAAACGTATTCGGCATCACCGAAGGCGGCGAGCCATTCGGCTGTGTTGGGGCACGAGGTAGACGATCTGCCCTTATATTTTTGGAGATCCTCCGCCATTTGCCTCACGTCAAGGTCTTTATTATCCACATATTCTTTTTCTGATGTAATGATCTTTAAAGCCGCTGATTCAAAAGGAAAGTTTTCGATTTCCGTTACGTCGCTTGAAGAATCGGCAACTATTTTTACCTTTTCAATATTCATATATTTACTCCCAAAACAAAGATAACTGTACTGACTATACTACAAACTTGTTGATTTGTAAACAATTTTTTTGGCTTTTTGTGTTAATTTTCTTTGAATCTAGAAATTACAAATACGAAATCTGCTTGATTATGGTGCAATAATATAGTATAATAAACATTCGAGCATTGGAAAAGCGGAGAGAAATATGAAGATACAGTTATCAGACCATTTTAC
>JAZPXL010000014.1:0-8628 GCA_045543615.1 Eubacteriales bacterium | reverse complement strand
CGAACTTTTCCGTACTCATCGTATTCGCCCGCAAAAATATATGATTTCTCATAATCAGCACCAATCCTATCGGACAAAGCATCTTTATCAATCGGAACGCACTCATCAGAGCCGTATTCGATGATATAATAGGCATCGTCAAAATACCTGTCATCATAATAATGACTCAAATCCGCATCCTCGTAATACCACGACACCCGAACCACGCCTATAACTCCATTTGCAGTTTTGGCATACCAACCAAAAACACCGGAGCTTTGCAGTTTATCTTGATTTACATTCTTCAAATGTGGAGGCATTATTTCACCTGCCTCAAACGTACTTATAACGGCAGCAACAGCCGCTTGAAGATCGGGAAGATTTTGTTCATCTTCTTTTGAAAAACGTGCATTTGACCAATTAACGCTATCGGCATAAATCATTCCGTTTTCATTGGTTGCAAAGCCACCAATATATCTTCGGAATCCAAGCTGAACCTCCGGGCCGAAAAAGAGTTTCATGCCGCCGAGCGTTGGCACATAAACACCATTTTCAAAGGACTTGATATAATCGAGTGCCTCTGCTGCTTCACCATTCACTTTCGCAAGCGAATGAACATAGTAGTAATCCTCTCCGTGTCCGGAATTGCGTGCTTCTTCTTCGGCATCTTGTAGCGTGTAGTTTTGGTAATACTCAGCTCCGAAATACTCCACGGTAGAATGTGTGTTCGTTACCCAACCCTCGGTTGAATTCCATAACCTCATATCAAAAAGGTCGTCCGAACCAAACGCCATGACAGAACTGCCCAACGAACTGAAATGAGTGTTCGTATCGCCGAAAAGAACCATTTCAAGCTGCTCAGCGCACCCTTTGGTTTTGTTATAAACGAGAGAATATTCGTAACCGTATTGCGCTATGTCAATAAAAACCAATTTATCATATATACTGTAATCGGTCATATATCGCTCGGGAACAATAAATAAGAACTCTTCCGTCATTTTCGCTCCTTCAAGAACAGTTATTACTTCCATCCTCAAAATGCGAAACTCTACCTGCTCCCAATCATCAAAGAACGTGTACGTGTCGGGAAGTGCTTCTACAAATCGTGCAGTAACGGATATTCCGCTTTGCACAATGTCTGCTACTGCGGAACTTGACGAACTGTTTACACTCGACTCACTTCCGTAATATTGTGGTGCTGACGAAGGTACTTGAACATTCACAATCGGTATATTCGGTCTATTATCATCATCCGTCGTCCCCGGTCCCGGAATTACAACCGGATCATCCTCCCTGAGCATCGGCACTACGATGACCGCGCTTACAATTAACAAGAAGCACGCCGCGATTGCTCCGAAGCGAAGCCATATTCCTTTGCGCTTTTTGTTCTTTTGTCTGAGCCTATCCTTTTGCTCAACATATTTTTCAACAAGGTCGGGATCAATGAGATTTAGACCTTCGTTCCATTCTTTCTTTTTCATATCGAATAACCCTCACTTTCAAGTTTTTCTTTCAAGGCACTTCTGATGGCGGCAAGCTCCTTGTTTACCATTGAACGGCTCAAGTTCAAGTCACTTGCAATCGTATCAATGGGATCGGCTACATAATACCTGCTCATAAAAATGAATTGTCTGCGCTCGGAAAGCGAGCGAACAAAGTCGCTGATGATGTGTCCGAGCCTCTCGGCATCGAATTCTGCACCGACATCCTCATCACCTGCTACGAAATCTTCAAGCTCGGACAAGGATACCGTCATTTCAGAAGGTATTACGTTCTGCCGCATATTGCTGTGGTAGCGTTTGATCGCAATTCTTCGTGTGATAGTCGTAAGAAATGCTTTAAGCACATTTGGTCTTGATGGCGGCATAGCATTCCACGCACCAAGATATGTATCGTTCAAGCATTCCTCGCAGTCAAGCCTATCGTGAACGACATTGTAAGCAATGGAAAACAGATACTTCTTGTATTTGAAATCGGTTTCCTCAATCGCTTTTTCGTCGCGTTCCCAATAAAGCTCAACGATTTTTTCATCGTCCATCGGTATTCTCACTGTCTGTTTGTTTTGAAGCTCCATAGCTCGCCTCCTTCCTCGCGTTTTTTGAAAGACCCTTCATAAATAGTAGTACCAAAAAAATTGAAAGTGTGTAATGATTTTTGAAAGTTTTTATTATTATACCATAAAATTTTGATTTTTGTGTGAATATGCAGGTAAGGCGAGCGCAAAATGCGCTCGCCTTGATTTCTTATATTAATCGGGTTGCATCGTAAGCGTTTCCTCTTCTACGGACGGATTAATGCATTTAGAATTGCTTTTCACAGTGTCGATGAGAGCCTGCGCTGCATCGCTCCCAATGTTATGAAGCGCAAAGAAGTCACCAAACCCCGTAAAGCAGATATATCCATTATCAAGAATATAAACAACGCCATATCTGCCGGCTGATTTTATTTCCACACTAATTTGCAATCGCTCCCTGCAGGTGTTTGTAATATTCTTAATTGCATTTATATCGGAGTCGGTATATTTGCTATAAGTTTTCGTGGAAGTGAGACTTAAAATCTGTGAATTTATTGCGCCGACTGCGCTCTTGTCTACATTATAAATAGCGAAGTTTGTAGATACCCCCTCGTTGTATTCTCTTATATGTGCATTTGTATAAATGCTCATATGCTTATCGGCATCGTAGGCTTCAAAAAATCCCGACAATGAATCTGCATCTAAGCCGTATGGATTTGAGAACACATAGAAATATTCCTCCGAATCTCCGTGGGGCTTTTGGAGGTATTTGATAGCAACCGATACCGTAGTGTCGATCCCATCGATCTCGTAGACCTCGGCATTTACCTCATATACATCACGTTCCTCGCCATTCCACGATTGATACCATCCGGTTTTGATTACAACAGTATCTATCTTTTCCCCTACGAAATCTTCACCAATTATGCTACCGTGTTTATAATCAGAATAAACACCCGAAGTTATTTCATAGAATACTATCTCGTACATTTCTGTCGGATTGCTGACATTCCCCGATGATCCCGATGAGCCGAAAAATGACGAAATATCAGACCAATAAAGTGGCCTGTTTTTTCCCGGAGTGTCATCGATGGTTGAAGTGTCGGGAGGAGTATCAATCCCCGGATCATCTTCCCTGAGCATCGGCACAACTATAATTGCACTTATAAGCAGCACCAGGCACGCCGCAATTGCTAGAGCTCGAACCCATACGCTTTTGGCGCTTTTAGTCTCCTTGTTTAAGTTCGTTCTTGCATACACCTTGCTCTTGATTGAGGCAAGTGTGTCAGCTGAAACCTCGGGCGCAGCGTTCTGCTTGACGAGATTTTCAATCTCACCTGCATTCGCATCGTCGAAAATATGATTTAGTGTTTTCTTCATACCTCATTACCTCCAAACATTTTACGTAGTTTGTTTAGTGCTCTGTGTGCTCTCGTATCAACATTTGAAACAGAGAGTCCGAGAGCCTTTGCGATCTCTTTTGAGGACTCGCCGTAATAATATTTACGGAAGATGATGCTTGAGTCAGGCTCTCCGAGATCCTCAACAGCCCTCAATACCCGTCGCCTGAGCTCATCTTCTGATAGCTCGCTCTCAAGCATCACGTCATCTGCAATCTCAGAAAGTGATTGCTCGTCATCAAGGGAAATACCACCCTCAAGGCTTCTTCTCTTGGCAACATTGATTGCGTGATTACGTGCGATGACGCACAGATAAGATTTGATGCTCGACATTGTAGGATCATAGTCTGCAAGACTCCCGAAAAATTTGCTGAATACGTCAGCAACGCAGTCTTCAATATCGGATGAAACGTAGTATGAACCGTCAAGCTTGCTTTTGACAACAGCATAAACAAGACCTGTGTATTGATCCAATAATTGTTCCATCCCTCTGTTCGGGTCTTTATGTAGCAGTCGCAACAGTTTCTTGTCCTCCATAGTTCCACCCCTCTTTTGAATCGATTCACCATTAAATACAATCGAAAACGCTAAATCTTACACTTTTCAAAAATAATTATAACATATTTTCAAGAAAAATGTGTGAACATATAGAAAAAGGGTGTTGCAAAAGCAACACCCTGAACAAAAACAATTTATAGCCACTTTTTTATTCTGTTTCTTAAAATCAAAAAACGAATTACTCTGTAAATATAGACAATGAAGAACAGATGAACAACAGCATAATAAATGCCTATGCAGATAAAAAGCTTGACATACCACCTCTTCCCTTGCATACGAATAGAATCAGCAATTAAAAAAGATGCGTAAACGATCTGAGCTATACCAATTATCATCAATGGTACAAATAAATTGATAATAACCGAGGTCTTGTAGTCGGCAGTGGGCGTCAGATCTATATTCGGGTTCAACCCAAGATATAGCCAGACACAAATAAAAATGCATATTGGAATAACGATAAGGGAATCCCGAATCAACTGCTTTTTTATTCCCCTATAAGCTAATACAGCATTCTGCTTTTCAATATCTGTGTTTTCTTCTTCGATGTCAGCGCAAGGTTCTCTATCAACAATCAGCTTTACTTCGGAAGTGACAAGCTCTCCCCTCAGGATTTCATCTACGGTAACACCCAACTCCTTCGCCAACGGCAACAACAAGCTGCTATCAGGAAGTCCACGCCCGGTTTCCCACCGAGAAACTGCTTTATTGGATACATTGAGCTTATTACCAAGTTCCGCTTGGCTCATCCCCTTGCTTTTTCGCAGCTCGCAAATGAAATTCCCTATTTTAAAATTTTCATCCATATAGTACAATCTCCTCTCGTAAGACTTGCACCATAAGTATAACAATATACCAAGCAAAAGTCAATAACTCAGCTGTCTACTTAAAATAGATATTAGTTTTATGTGCCATAATTGTTTAAAAGTGGAGCTTTTAATTACTCCAATGACAATCTTCTGCTAATATAATCACATCTTCGTCTTATGGCGTCAAGCTTGAGTATAGCTAAAATAGCAGTTACCGTCAATTATCAAATAGTAGTTTTACTGTCAAGTAACGCTTGCTTGCTCAATCGCCTAAACTTCCCTGAATCTAATGTGGTAAAGCCAAATTATAGATTTTGTTGTTTTTTCCTCAACATTTCATTGAGCTTTGCTGTGTTTCTTCTGATGATTGAATAAATGATAGCCCAGATGAGAATATATCCAACAACAAAAATCGCCGTGAATACTATAACAGGTAACACACCAAAGTTAAGCCAATCGTTGAGCAGATACGTGCAGAGATAGCCAATATACAAAACACTACCGTGTATCAAGAATGCTATCATTATCGGTAAACGCTCAATTTGATAGATAGCGTTCATACCGGCTGCAATAAAGCCAAGAATGGAGAGTGAAAATATTCCCACACAAACCTCGTAAGCAGTTAAAGTGTTTACGTCAGCAGATTGCTGTAAAATCAGATATACTATTGCTAAAACGATCGGGCCGATACTCGCACCTACAAATCCACGGCGCAAAAACTCCAAAACAAACTTCTTCATATTCCTTCATACCTCCTTTTGATTTCCGCCAAGCAACGCCTTGAAACATATTCTTTATATCCACAGTAAAATACGGCATCTACACCACCGCTAAAAACCACATCAAATCTCTGAATACGATGTTCATTGGCGACAGTAGATTTGTTGATACGGATAAAATAAGATGGCAAGATTTCCTCCAGATCTCGAAGTCTGTCTTTGAGCAAATAACGCTTCCCATTCGTATCTATGGCGATTACCTTTCGATCAAGTACAGTAATACACTCTATCTCTCCAAAGGACAGCTTTCGCATTTCTTCCTCTCGGTAACCAATAATAAAGTCCTCGCCCGAATAATTACGCACGAGATTTTCTATCTCGCCTGTCAGAGAAGACGGTGCGTGAACTATCGCTATTATTTCTTCTTCGACATCC
This sequence comes from Eubacteriales bacterium, assembly GCA_045543615.1. Taxonomy (GTDB): domain Bacteria; phylum Bacillota; class Clostridia; order Oscillospirales; family CAG-272; genus CAG-390. The sequence goes on along the minus strand of JAZPXL010000014.1, from coordinate 2,717 downwards.
TTGTTGATAATAAGCTTGTATTTCATTTTACAAAATCCTTACTGTTTTTTCATTTGTCTGAGAAAGCAGAACACGGCAAGTGCCGTTATTACTACGCTATAAAGAACTATCGGCAAAATATGTGTAGCTGCAAGGTCGAAATCTCCACTAAATAATGCTTTTTCCATTTCTACAGCGTGAACAAACGGCAGCACATTTGCGATTTTCTCAAAAAATCCACCCACAAGAGTGAGATCGAACCATATACCCGAAAGCCACCCAGACAGATTGGTAAGTAATGCTCCGCAAATACCGCCGACCTGTTTAACTCCCAAAACACTACCGCATAAAAGTCCCAGCGCAATATTGAAAATTGCCATAGGAATCACGCCGATAATTGCATAAAAAATATTTATGCTCAACGTAAGTCCCAAAACAATTGCGACGAGGTAGCAAATGGCGGTCTGAGCGAGCGCAATCGGGAGAAGCGGAAGCATATATCCGAGAATAAAATCAAATCCCGTGAGAGGCGTTGTGTAGAGTCTTTGTAAAAATGAGCTTTCTCGGTCTTTTGAAACCAATGTTGCTGAAAACAATGTCATAAAAGATAGTCCAAACACGGTAATACCGGGAGTCAAAGTGTCAATTTCAAATAGACTTACAGGAATATTAGCTTGCAAAGCACTCAAAAGCAATAACAAAACCAACGGAAAGCCCAAGCCAAAGCCGAGATTGATAGGATCTCGCAAGATCTCTTTTGCGCATCTTTTAGCAAATATCATCATTCTCATCATACGCCCTCCTTTACGATAGAAATGAAAGCCTGCTCAAAGTTGCTCGTATTCGCTTGTGCGACAAGCTCAGCTACCGTTCCTACGGCAAGAAGCTTGCCGTTTTTCATAATACCGATACGGTCCGAGAGAGACTCGGCTTCTTCCATATAGTGCGTAGTCAGAATAACCGTGATCTTGCCTTTGAGGGAGCGAATTGTTTTCCAAAGCTCGTGCCTTGCTATCACGTCAAGTCCAAGCGTAGGCTCATCTAAAAATAGAATCTGTGGTTCGCTGATTAGTGCCATTGCTATACTGACACGGCGTTGCCATCCTCCCGATAGCTTTCCGGCCTTTCTACTCAAAATGTCTTCCATAGCGAATTGATGCGACAGCTCTTTGATTTTCGCAGATGTTTTTTCTTTTGAAAATCCGTGAATGCCACAAATCAGCTCTAAATTTTCTTTTACAGAAAGTCCCGGCGCAACAGCGTTTTCTTGCGGAGAAACACCAATCAGCCGTTTCACCTGCTGTGACTCCTTTGTGACGCTGTAACCGCCCACGAAGGCGTCTCCGTCCGTAGGCATTGTAAAGCACGAAAGCATTTTAATGGTAGTAGTCTTTCCGGCACCGTTTACACCAAGCAGAGAGAATAGCTCTCCCTCGCATATTTCTAAATCAAGCTTATCTACGGCAGTTATATTTTTGTATCGCTTGACAAGCCCTGTTGTTTTTATTGCTTGCATTCTTTTTTCTCCTTTTTTATTTGTAGATATTATTATACCAAACAAAAACAAAGAAGTGTTGATTTTTGTCTATTCGGTCGCTTTTGGCTTCTAATCGGCTTTCTTGCATCCTCGCTTTCCTTCTTTCTGTTCTGTATATATTATATCATAAAAGCGAGAATTTCTCAAATAAAAAATAAATACACAGGTTCAAGTGCAAAAGGGCTGTAAAACGGCACGAAGTTTAATCAAGTTATTTAACCTCAAAAAAATTAAAAAACCCGAAATCAAGGACTTTTTGTCTGTGAGTACAAAATGCATTATTCTGTTAGCACAAAACAAATATTATTGGGCGCAACTCCGGATCATAGATGCTGAGCATCACAACCTTTGCAGAAAGCGCATCGGTATTTGCACAAATTGAACATCATCGGGCGCAAGCACAGAATATTGATGCGAAGCACAAATCATTTGCGTGCTTGTGTGCAACAATATTTGGCGCAGCATTGTGCGTAATTCTCCGCTTCTCAAAGATATACCATCAACACAAAGTGAAGCACGGAATCAAACTATGAAACGTACACCCGAGGACACACGTATTGACTTCAGTTCCCCCTCGGGGGACGGCGAGGGGATGAGTGCGATAGCACTCGGGGGAGTGGGTGGGTGGTAGGGGCGGAAGCTTCACAGAAGAGCGTACATACTGCCTCTCCACAGGTGTGTTTGCAATTTAATCCAATGTCATTGGGATAAAAGGTGCGATGTAAACAACCGGGATCAACGCGCACACCTTACAGTGGGTATTGTCGCACTTCGTGCTGCAGACTCTTCCTCACTGTTGTCATTGGTTTAAACTCAATAGAAGAAAGCAAAACAAAGAACCACCCATACGGGTGGTTCTTTGTTTTGGGCTTATAGTATAAAAATGCGACTTCATATTTTTAGTAAAGCTTGGCATTGCATAGTAATGTTTGCTCTCTTCGCCGCAATGCGAGGTATTTTATACTTTATTTTATCATATCAATTCCTCTTTGAAGCGTATCCGCAGAGATGGCGCCCGTTGCTTGTGCAATCAGATGTCCTTCTGCATCTATAAAGTATGTGGTAGGTAAGGAATATACACTGTAAGTGGTTGCCGCATCGGAGTCTGTATCATAGAACACCGGAAAGGTATATCCTTTTTCTGAAATAAACGCCTTTGCGCTACTGAGCGTTTCACGTCCGCCGGTCATATTGACCATCA